>JANOIJ010000380.1:0-33840 GCA_031407575.1 Gemmatimonadaceae bacterium
CGCTGCTCGAGGGCGCCGCGCTCACGGTGCTGGTGGTGTTCCTGTTCCTCAACTCGTGGCGGTCCACCGTGATCACCGGACTCGCGCTGCCGGTGTCGGTGCTCGCCAGCTTCATCGCCGTCTGGGTGATGGGCTTCAAGCTCGAGACCATGTCGCTACTCGGTCTCTCGCTGGCCATCGGTATCCTGATCGACGACGCCATCGTCGTGCGCGAGAACATCGTGCGACACGTCGAGATGGGGAAAGATCACTACAAGGCGGCCATGGAGGGGACGGACGAGATCGGACTCGCCGTTGCCGCGACGACGTTCTCCATCCTCGCGGTGTTCATTCCCATCGGCTTCATGCCGGGCGTTGGTGGGCAGTGGTTCAAGCCGTTCGCGCTCACCATCGCCTGCTCGGTTGCGGTATCGCTGCTCGTCTCGTTCTCGCTGGATCCGATGCTCTCCGCGTACTGGCCGGACCCCCACCAGACGGAGGAGCAGAAGTGGTGGATCACGAAGAAGCTCGACACGTTCAATCGCTGGTTCAACCGCCAGGCCGAGAACTACCGCGAAGTCATCGCATGGGCGCTGGATCACCGCGCGGCGATGGTCGCGTTGGCGGTCGGTACGTTCTTCGCCTCCTTCACGCTCTTTGCTCGCGGCGTTAGCGGACTGTTCGGCGCGCTGGCCGGCCTCGCCGTACTCGTGTTTGCGCTGACGTCCAAGCGCCTGCCGGTGGCGGTCAAGCTGGTGATCGGCATCGCCGGCGTCGCGATGTTCGTCATGCTGCCGCGCATCATTCCCCCAGTGCGAACCGTTGGCGTATCGTTCTTCCCGGAAGACGACAAGTCGCAGTTCGTCATCCAGATCGAGACGCCGCCGGGCTCGAACCTGGCCTACACCAGGCTCAAGGCACAGGAAGCAGCGCGCATCGTGCGCACGTTTCCCGAGGTGGAGTACACCTACACCACGCTCGGCGGCGGCACGTCGGGGGCCGTGAACGAAGGCCAGATCTTCGTGCGCACCGTCGCCAAGGACAAGCGCGCCAAGAGCGTCGAGGACATCGCGTCCGACGTGCGTGCGCAGACCAGGCAGGTGGCCGGCGTCACGCTGGCCGTGTTCACCAACGACTTTGGCGGCGGGCGAAAAGTGCTCCAGTTCCAGCTGCTCGGTGACAACCTCGCCGCGCTCAACCTCGCCGCCGAGCAGGTGCTCGAGATTGTGAAGGCCACGCCCGGCGCCGTCGATGTCGGGTTGAGCACCAAGGGCTTGAAGCCCGAGCTCAACGTGGAGCTCAACCGCGGCGTGTCGGGATCACTCGGCGTCACCGTGGGGCAGGTGGCGCAGTCGCTGCGGCCAGCATTTGCCGGCATCGACGCGGGCGACTGGCAGGATCCCAGCGGCGAGATGCGCAACGTGCAGGTGCGGCTCAAGCCAGAGTCGCGGCGCAACGCTGACGACCTGAGCCTGCTGCCGCTCGTCGTCGTTGGCCCGAATGGCGCACCGAGCACGCTGCCGCTGGGACAGGTGGCCACCGTGACGCAGGGCAATGGTCCGGCGATCATCGATCACCTCGACCGCGAGCTCGTCGTCGCCGTGCAGGCCAACACCTCCGGCCGCGCGTCAGGCGATATCTCTGCCGAAGTCGAAGCGAAGATCAAGCAGGTGACGTTCCCACCCGGCGTGCGACTCTCGCTGGGCGGCGACGCGCAGCAGCAGGCGGAGGTGTTCGGCCAGATCTTCTTTGCGCTCGGCGTCGCGGTGATGCTCATGTACCTCATCCTCGTGGTGCAGTTCGGGAGCTTCCTGGATCCGCTCGCCATCCTGATGTCGCTGCCGCTCTCGCTCATCGGTGTGCTGCTGTCGCTCTCCATCACGGGGCACACGGTCAACCTGATGTCGCTCATCGGCGTCATCCTGCTCATGGGCATCGTGGCCAAGAACGCCATCCTGCTCATCGATTTCGCCAAGTGGGCGCGTGAGAAGGACGGCATGCCGTTGCGCGAGGCGCTCATCGAAGCTGGTGCCATTCGCCTGCGCCCGATTCTCATGACGACGTTCGCACTGATCGCCGGCATGATCCCCGTGGCGCTCGGCAGCGGCGAGGGCGCGCAGTTCCGCGCGCCACTCGGCGTGGCGATCATCGGCGGTGTGCTCACCAGCACGCTGCTCACGCTGCTCGTCATTCCCACGTTCTATGAAGTGATGGACGAGGGGCGAAACTGGCTGGCGCGGAAGTTCGGCTTCAATCCGCCCATGACCGCCGAGCATCCGGTACCCAAGGCGGCCCTGCCCGCGATGGGTGACTAGATTGTCGTCCCGACAGGAGCGCTTAGCGCGACCGAGGGACCTGCTTTTCTCTGGTCCACATGACGATGTCTGAGGAAGCAAGGAAGGCGAAGCGCGCCGCGATGCGGCGCGTGACGCTGCAACTGGTGCTCGGCGTGTTGGTGTTGCATGCGGCGGCGCTGGCGATCTACAAGATCGCCGGCGTGGCCGACTGGCCCGTGCGCAACCAGCGCATCTACACGGGCGTGTGGACAGGCGCCACGGCGCTGGTCGTGGTGCTGCTGCTCAAGCGAGTGCGGGTGGTTCGCTACTCCTGACGCATCGCACTCACGGCGCGCTCAACGGCTTCGCCGCGGCCGACGCGCAACGGACGTGGTGAACGCGACACGGACCCAATCCCGAGCGGCGTGACATCCGTGTGATCGGCGTCGCCGATGAATGGCAGCAGCCGCGTGCCGCTGGCCCGCGTGGCGCCGAGCGGCGAGATGCGATGGAAGCGCCGCCGCGCTGCGGCCCACTCCTCGTCCAGCTTCCGGGCCATACGGCTACCAGTGGCGTGCCAGTGGCGCACGATGAGCTCGTGCACCCACAGTTCCTCCGACACAGTGAGTCCTGCCTCCACGCACACCCAGTCGCGGTGAATGCGTGCGCCGAGCGACTGATCCATGTCCATCGCGAAGAGGGCGCCGCCTGTCATGCCGGCGCCAAGGTTGCGGCCGGTGGAGCCGAGAATCACGACGCCGCCAGCGGTCATGTATTCGGCCGCGTGATCGCCCGTGCCTTCCACCACCGCGATGGCGCCGCTGTTGCGCACCGCGAAGCGTTCGCCAACGCGGCCGCCGATGTACGCGAAGCCGCCGGTGGCGCCATAGAGCAGCGTGTTGCCGGCGATGACGTCGTTCGCCGCATGATTCCGCGCCGATGACGGCGGACGCACGACGATCTCGCCGCCCGACATGCCCTTGCCCACGTAATCGTTGGCCTCGCCGTCCACGACGAGTCGCATGCCGTCCACGCAGAACGCGCCGAAGCTCTGGCCGGCCGCGCCCCGGAAGCGCAGCTGCACCGTGCGCGGAGCCACAGGACCGGCGTGTGTCCACGCGACCAGCTGGCCGGCGATGCGCGCGCCTACGGCACGGTCCGCATTCGTGATGGGCAGCAGCAAGTCCACTGGCCCAACGCGAGCACCATCGAACTGCAGCTCGCGCAGCACGCGCTCGTCGATGCCGGTGCCCGTGCGCGGCGGGTCGTTGCGCGCCTGCGTGCTGGTGCTCGCGCGTGACGAGGGCTCGCGGCGCAGCACGCGATCCAGGTGCACGGTGCTCGCCTTGCCGGTGGCGGGAATCCGCTGCTCGAGCATGTCGGTACGGCCGATGACGTCGGCAAGGCGCGACACGCCCAGCAACGCGAGGATCTCCCGCACTTCCTCCGCGACCGCGCTGAAGAAGGCAATGACGTCTTCCGGCGTGCCCGAGAACTTCTTGCGCAGGTCCTCGCGCTGCGTCGCGATACCGGCGGGACAGCTGTTGAGGTGGCACTGCCGCGCCATCACGCATCCCGCAGCCACGAGTGCCGCTGTGCCGAACCCGAACTCCTCCGCGCCAAGCATCGCGGCGATCACCACGTCGCGTCCGGTCTTGAGGCCGCCGTCCACCTGGAGGCGCACGCGTCCGCGCAGCCCGCCGCGCACCAGCGCCTGCTGCGCCTCGCTCAAGCCAAGCTCCCACGGCGTGCCGGCGTTCTTGATCGACCCGCGCGGCGATGCGCCCGTGCCACCGTCGTGGCCGCTGATCTGGATCGCATCGGCGTACGCCTTGGCCACGCCAACGGCGATCGTCCCGATGCCGGAGGACGACACGAGCTTCACGCTGACCGTGGCCACCGGATTCACGCTCTTGAGATCGTAGATGAGCTGCGCGAGATCCTCGATGCTGTAGATGTCGTGATGTGGCGGCGGCGAGATGAGCGTGGTGCCGGCGACGGCGTGCCGCACCTTCGCGATATGCTCGGTGACCTTCACGCCCGGGATCTGGCCGCCCTCTCCGGGCTTGGAGCCCTGCGCCATCTTGATCTGGAGCTCGTCGGCGGACATGAGGTATGCAGCGGTCACGCCGAAGCGGCCCGACGCGACCTGCTTGATGCGCGCGCTGGCGCGCTCGGAGCCGGCTGGCGCGCGCCAGTGCAGCTCCACCGACTCGCCGCCCTCGCCGCTGTTGCTGCGAGCGCCGATGCGGTTCATCGCGATGGCGATGGTCTGCTGCGCCTCGGGCGAGAGCGAGCCGAGCGACATGGCCGCGCTCATGAATCGCGGGAGGATGTCGGCGACACTCTCGACGCGATCGATGGGGATCGGCTGGGCGGCGCCGAACTCCATGAGGTCGCGCACCGCGATCGGTGCGCGCGTATGCACGAGGTTCGCGTACGACCGGTAGTCGATCTTCGTGCCGGTCTTGATGGCTGTGTGCAGCGCCTTGATGACGCGCGGCTCGTACGCGTGGGCCTCGCCGTCCTTGCGGAAGCGGTGCCATCCGCCGTCCTCGAGCTGCGGCGTCTCGCTGGCGAACGCCGCGCCATGGCGCGCGAGCGTCTCGCTCGCGATGCCGTCGATACCGAGGCCGCCGATGCTCGACGGTGTGCCGGTGAAGTGTCGCGCGATGACGTCGTCGGCGATGCCAATCGCCTCGAAGAGACCGGCGCCGTGATACGAGCGCAGCGTGGAGACGCCCATCTTGGCGAGAATCTTCCGCAGGCCCTTGAGGAGCGCCGAGCGATAGCGTGCGCGCGCGGCAGGAAGGTTGGAGTCCGCGCCGGCGGCGGACTGCGCGGCGAACGCAATCGCGTCGAACGCCACGCGCGGACACACGGCGTCGGCGCCGTAGCCGAGCAGGCAGGCGAGCGCATGCTCGTCGCGCGCGTCGCCGGCGTCCACCACGATGCTCGTCTGCAGCCGCACACCGGCGCGAACGAGATGCTGGTGCACGGCGCCAACGGCGAGCAGCGTCGGCAGTGCGGCGCGTGTGGCATCCGTGCCCGCATCGCTGAGGACCACGCACGACACGCCGGCGCGCACGGCGTCATCTGCCGCGGCAACGAGTGCGGTGAGTGCGCGCGCGAATCCGGCATCGCCGGATGCGGCGTCGAACAGCAGGCTCAATCGGCGGGCGCGCCAGTCGTCGCGGGTGAGCGCCAGGAGGGCGTCGACGTCGGACGGCTCGAGCACCGGATCGTCGAGATGCACATGCGGACGCGCGAGCGGTTCGTCGGACAGCAGCGGCCCCGCGGCACCGAGCCGCACGTCGAGCGACATCGCGAGCCCTTCGCGCAGCGAATCGATGGCTGGATTCGTGACCTGCGCGAACCGCTGCCGGAAATAGGAGAACAGTGCCCGATTGGTCGCGGACAGAATCGCGAGGGGCGAGTCGTCGCCCATGGATCCAAGCGGCTCGATGCCCTCCGAATACATCGGACCCAGCACGAGCAGGAGCTCCTCGCGCGTGCATCCCATGGCGCGCAGCTCGCGCACGTCGGTGGGCGCATGTTCCTCGAGCCGCGCGATGTGTGGTGCCTCCACGCGAACCTGCGCGAGCGGGATGCGCGCATCCGCGATCCACTGATCGTACGGATGCCGGCTCGCGAGCTCGCGGTGCAGTGCAGGCCGCTCGAGCAGGCAGCGTCGCTCCAGGTCGACCACCAGCATGTCGCCTGGTCCGAGCTTGCCGCGCCTCACCACGCGCGACACTTCCACATCGAGGACGCCGACCTCGGACGACACGAGCACGAGGTCGTTCGTGGTGACGAGGAACCGCGCGGGCCGCAGGCCATTGCGGTCGAGCGCTGCGCCGACCATGCGTCCGTCGCTGAAGACGATGAGCGCCGGCCCGTCCCACGGCTCCACCAGCGAGGCATGATGATCGAAGAAGGCGCGGACGTCGGCGGGCATGGTGTCGTCGCACTCCCATGCCGGCGGCATCATCATGGTGACGCCGTGCGCAACGCTGCGGCCGCCCACGATCACCGACGCCAGCGCGTCGTCGAAGCTCGCGGAATCGCTCGTGCCGGCCGGCGTGCGCATGGCGGCGAGCGGCTTGCCGCCGCCCACGTCGAACGAGGCGAACTCGCGCGCACGCGCGCGCATCCAGTTGCGGTTGCCGACGATCGTGTTGATCTCGCCGTTGTGGGCCACCAGCCGGAATGGCTGCGTCATGGGCCACGAGGGCGCGGTGTTGGTGCTGAAGCGCTGGTGGAACACCGCGAACGCCGTCTCGAACGCCGGGTTGCGCAGGTCGGGGAAGCACGCCGCGAGATCCGTCGCGCGCACGAGCGCCTTGTACACGATGGTGAGGCTGCTCAGCGACGCGACGTACAGCTCGTCGACGCCGGCGTAGTAGTGCGCGCGCAACGCGATGGCGCGCCGCGCGGCGGACAGGCGCGTCTCGAATTCAACGGGCGTCAGCTCGGCCGGCCTGGGCACGAGCGCATGCGCGAGGGCGGGGCGCGACTGCAGCGCCGTGGCGCCGAGGGCGGAGTCGTCGATGGGCACGGCGCGCCAGAGGCAGCCGGGCAATCCGTGATGCGTGAGCGTGATCTCCACCATGTGCCGCGCCGCCTCCGCGGCGACGTCGCCACGGGGTAGGAACACGAGGCCAACAGCCAGCTCGCCGGGAGCGCACGCGAGGCCAGCGGCCTCGACATCCGCACGAAGCAGCGCGAAGGGAATCTGCGTCATGACACCGGCGCCATCGCCCGTGCGCCCGTCGGCGTCAACCGCGCCGCGATGCGCCATGCGGGCGAGCGCATCGAGCGCCTGCACGAGGAGCGCGTGGCTCGGTCGGCCCTGGATGTCGGCGAGAAGGCCGACGCCGCAGGCGTCCTTGACTGCTTCGGGAAATCCCCCTGTGTCGTGCGCGTGCTCGTGCATTTTTTGACGTCCGCATCCGGGTGTGGTCGGATGATGACGCCCAGACCCCTATGCGTCCAACACAATTTGTGTATGATATCCATGCGATTCGCGCATGGGGGCATTTGTACGGAACTCGTGCAATTGTTCTGCGTGTCGTACGAAGAGAACGGCGAGCGGCGATCGGCGATCGGCGTAACCGCAGTGAAGACTGGCGACTGCGACTGGTGACTGGTGACTGGCGACTGGTGACTGGTGACTGCGATCGGCGTTGCCACAGTCCAACCAAACGAGCAGTGGCTGTTCGCCGTTCGCCGTTCGCCGTTCGCCGTTCGCCGTTTCGCCGCTCGCCGCTGTCCCTTCCCCGCTCCCCTCCCCAAAATGGACGTCCGCCAACTCGAGATGTTCCGCGCCGTGGCCGAGGAAGGATCGTTCACCCGCGCCGCGCTGCGCCTGCATGTATCTCAGTCGGCTGTGAGCCGGCAGTTGCAGTTGCTCGAGGCCGAGCTCGGCGGGCCGCTCCTGCACCGCTCCATCAAGGGCGTCACGCTCACCGCGGAAGGCGAGCTCCTGCTGCGCACCGCCAACCGGATCCACCGCGATATCCGCGAAGCCGTCTGGGAGATCTCCGAAACGCAGAAGCTCAAGCGCGGCCAGCTTCGCATTGCTGGCGGCGGCACCGTGTGCCAGTACGTCCTCCCAAAGCTTCTCAAGCGCTTTCGCGCGCTGCACAAGGACGTCGACCTGCTCGTGAAGACGGGCAGCACGCTCGCCGTGCTCCAGCTCCTGCGGAATCACCAGCTGGACATCGCGCTCCTCACGCTGCCCATCACCGGCGCTGACCTCGAGGTGCGCTCCGTGTTGCGCGAGGAGCTGGTCGTCGTCACCGCGCTGAAGCATCCGTTGACGGAACAGCGCGTCATCGACGCAGCGAGCCTCGCGGACCACCCGCTCGTGTTGTTCGAGCCTGGATCGAACACGCGCCTGCTCGTCGACCAGTTCTTCGCCGATCAGCAGGTGCCGATGAACGTCGCTATGGAGACGGAGAGCGTCGAGATCATCAAGGCCATGGTCGCGAGTGGGCTCGGGATCGCGCTGGTGCCCTACGTCGCCATCGCCGGCGACGAGAAGTCCAGGAAGCTCGCATGGGCGCGCATCCGCGGGCAGCGGCTGTACCGCGAGCAAGGCTGGGTCTACCTCAAGTCCGATCACCTGCCGCGCCCAATCGTCGAGGTGCTCCGCGTCTTCGACGACATGAAGGTGGAGCTGGGCGCAAAGCCGCCGTCGCGCTAAGCGCTACGGCGTCAGGAGCAGGTACGGGTTCACCGGCGCTCCCTTGTACCAGAGTCGGGTGTCGGTGGAGCGGGCGATGGCGAAGTGCAAGTGTGGCGTGCCGAGCGGCGCGTTGCCGGTGGTCCCCACGGTGCCGATCTGCTGTCCCTGCCGCAGCAGCTGTCCTTCCGCCAGGCCAGGCGCGTAGGCGTCGAGGTGCCCGTACATCAGGATGAAGCGATCCGACGAATCCGCCGCATAGATCATCAAGCCGCCGGCCTTGCTGTCGAACAGCTTGAGCACGCGCCCAGCCGCGGCCGACAGCACCGGCGTGCCGCGCGCGGCGGGAATGTCGAGCGCCTCGTGCAGGCGTGTACCGCCGCGCAGCTCGCCATAGCTGTCGCGGAGGTGCCTGGAGGCCAGGCCGGCCACCGGTATCGCGAGCGCACGGCGCAGCACGTCCATGTCCGCATCGCTCGGCCGTGCCGCTGGAGAGGAATCCACCACGGTCAGCGTGGTCGCCGTATCCGCGAGCAAGGCCTCGACGAAAGCGTCCGGCGACCCGCGAATTCTCGTCCCTGGCTCGGGCGAGTCGTCGGCCGGCCGCAAGGAGGGGTCGGAGATCGCGGGCCTCGTGGTGTCCGCCGCGACGAGTGCGGCGCTATCGGCATGCTTCGGCGGCCCGTCCTCGATGCGCACGCACGCCGAGAGGAGCAGCACCAGCGCCATGGCGCGCGTCGCGCGACGGGATGCGCCGGTCGTCAGGCGAGGATGGTACCAGCGCATGAAGCTGACGTGTGAATGTGGTGCTCCAAATCAGGTCCCTCGTTGCACTCGGGACGACAGGCCGCTCACGCCAATAGCAGGATCGACGCCAAGAGCCCGATGTCCACCTTTTCCAGGGCATGTGGCGTCCTGGGCAGCACCGCCAGCGCGCCGGCGCCGAGTGACCGCGCCGCCCGCGCGCTCTCTTCCACGCTCACCGTGGCGTCCCGGTCGCCAACCGTGATGCACACCGGTGTGTCGATGCGCGCGAGCACGTCAGGCAAGAGGGGAGGGGCATCACCGAGCTCGCGAAGCAGCTCCGCCGTGCGCGCCAGGTTCGCCTCCCACCCGCCGCAGCCCTCATGCCGGGCCTCGAGCTGCGCGCCAAAGCGCGGAACCTTCCCGCGAATGGTCGCCACATCGAGGCGATCGGCCTCCCGCGCGGCGATCTCACGCATCCACTCGAACTTTGTGCCGAGTGTGGTGATGCGACCCACGCGTCCCGGATGCGCCACGGCCACCGAGAGCGCGACGTACCCGCCCATCGAGTAGCCGAAGAAGTCGGCGGTCGCGACGCCGTCTGCGTCGAGCCGCCCCACCACCTGGTCGGCGAATCCGTCAATCGAGAAAGGCCGTTGGCCGAGCGCCGTGTTCCCGTGCCCTGCAAACTCCAGCACGCGCACGTCCCCCGCCGCGTGCAGCGCGGCGGCGAGGGACTCGAGTTGCGTCGCGCATCCGAGCGCGCCGTGCAGGAGGTAGAGCGTCATCGGAGAGCGATGCTCAGTGCAGCGGTGGCAGCGCGGGGAGGGAGCGCATGAACTGCTCGAATGGAGCCTTCCAGATCTTCGCGATCGTATGCGTGCCGTGACCACGCGTCTCAGGGCTGATCGGGATCATGTGAAACCGTCCGTGTGGCACGCTCATGATCAGCCGCTCGATGATGCCGAGCTCCGGCGGGTTCACCAGGTCGTCCGCCGAGTTGATGGCGAGCAGTGGAGCCGTGATACGCGGGAGCATCAGTTCGGGATCGTAGTCGCGCGACGCATCGAAGGCGTAGAGGAAATCATTCGCGTCCGTCGTCCGCATGCGGGAGTCGAGGAAGCGATTGATCACCGCGTCTGCCGAGTCGCGCGTCGGCGCGTCGCGGTGCTGCACGAGTGGCGCGCTGCTCATCATGTACAGCAGCTGGAGCGCGGAGCGCAGCCCGCGAGGTGGGGATGTGTAGTCGCCGGCCTTCCACTCGGGGTCGGTGCGAATGTTGTCCATCACCATGCGGCGGATCATGCGGTTGCGGCCCACGATGGCGGCGGGCACGCTGGCGAGCGGCACCACGCCATCCATGAACTCCGGATACAGCTCGGCCCATACCCAGCTGTGCATTCCGCCCATGGAGGTGCCCATGACAAGCCGCAGGTGCGTGACGCCGAGCTTCTCTGTGAGCAGCCGGTGGTCTGCCACCACCATGTCGTCGTAGTTGTAATGCGGGAATCGCGCGCGCAGGCCTTCGCTGGGCCGACTGGACAGCCCGTGGCCGATGCCGTCGCGCAGGATGACGTAATGACGCGTGGTGTCGAGCGGCTGGCCCGCTCCGTACATCTCGTTGGCGAAGGCGGGCGAGAGGAACTGGCTCCCCGATCCGGTGGTGCCGTGCAGGACGAGCACCGCGTTGCGCACGACGCCGCTGGCATCGCGGCGCGGCTGCCCAAGTGTTCTGTAGTGCAATCGCAGCTCGGGCAGCGTTTCGCCGCTGGCGAATCGGAAATTTCGAATCAGGTGATCGCCCACCACGCCGGGAGCGGGCGCTGCGCCTTGTGCAAGGACTGGAGCGGCACACACGGCTAGCAGCAGGGCAATGCGTTGTACGGACATGTCAGAAACATGTGGCGGAAAAGCCGCGCTCGCTACCCGGCGAAATCGGCTTACTCAGTCCTGGTAGCGGTCCTAGTAGCGCGATGCCGGCCGCTCGAACAGAACAGCGCCCTCGCCACCCGGGGGCGCGAGCATCAGCGCCGGATGCCACGCCGCGAATTTCAGGAGCCCGGTGAGCGTAACCGACGCGCGATCGAGGAATGCGTCGAAGCCGGGCGCGAGCTCGTTGTACTCGAGCAGCGTGCCGTCCTGCAATTCCACGACGAGGCGGAGGGTATCTGCGCCTTCACGCGAGACGCGATAGGCGCGGAGGCGCTTGATGTCCCCCCAGCGGGCTGCGGCGATGCAGCGTCCACCTTTCCAGAGCGCGAAACCCGCCGCGACGACGACGATGCGTCCGAGCTCGTCTGGTGGCGCGTTGCCGATCACCCGGCGGCGAAGCCCGGTCGCCCGCGCGCTTGCTCCTGCGACGGATCGAGAATGATGGCGACGATGCTCTCGTAGGCGATGACCGCGTAAAACGTCTCGTGCGATGACGACTCGACCTCACCGAATCGCGGGCGGTGATGCGCGAGGTCTGCCCTGGCGAGGTACGCGCGCACGGTGACATAGCCCGTCGTCACGTCGACGAGCTGGCGGACCCGATGCGAGTGTCCGCTGCTCAGCTGGATCTCCACGATGGGATGACCGCCGGCGAGCTCGACGTCGCGCTGCAGTGTGCCGGCGAAGTACTCATGGTCGAACATGTTGATCGGTGGTGTGGAGGAATCGAGCCTGTTGTCGCGGCTAGCTTTCGCGCATGCCACGACTGCCCCGTTGGGTGCCGCGCAATCCGGGATGCGGCTGCCTGCTGCTGCTCTTCGTCGCCATCGCGACCCTGCTCCTCTGGGGCGACGCGCACTCGTGATGCGCCACCAAAGATACCCTCTGCACCAAGCGACATCGTACGCGCGAAGGGCAGGGCGGGGCAAACACACACGAGCCGTGTTCGTCCGGTAAATTGCGCGCACCGCCGTCACTGCTGCTCGGAAGGGAGGAATGGTCGTATCCTAGCGCTCATCGTGCAATCCGTTGCGCCCGTGGTGAACACGCCCCAGCAGATGACCCTGCTGGAGCAGATCTGGAAATACACGGCACTGGGCGCATCGAGCATCGTGTTGGAGGAGACGAATCCGATCCTCGGTGGCATCGCCGTTCGCCACGGAAAACTCGGAATGATCGGCGTGATCGTCGCGGTCGCGGTGGGGACGTGGGTCGCGTCCATCCTGCTGTACTATGTGGGCCGCTGGCGCATCGACTGGGTGCGCGCGCGCTGGCCGGAAAAGCGCCGCATGATGGACGCCGCGCTCGCCATCGTGGTGGCGCACCCGTGGCGCGCGTCGCTCGCCGTCCGGTTCGCCTACGGCCTGCGCATCCCACTGCCCATCGCGTGCGGCGCCGCGCGTCTTCCGGTCTGGCTCTATGTCATCGCGAGCGGTATCAGCTGCTGGGTGTGGTCGATCGCCTTCACCTACCTCGGCTATGCCTTTGCCGGGGCGGCGCTTCGCTTGCTCCAAGTGACGGGACGCATCGAAGTGCGTCTCGGGTTCCTCGCCGTGGTGCTGCTTGGCACGCTTGCGTTCGTCGTGCGTCGCCGGCTCTTTGCGGAGCGGACGGCGCGCGTGCTATCCGGGGAACGTATCGAGATGTTGACGCCCGAAGAGCGCCTCGCAACGAAGCGGTGGCCTGAGAAGGAGCGCGGGCACGCCGGGGAATAGGGCGCAGCAATCTTGGAACCGAGCTCTGACGTCCAGGCGTCAGGCATTCTTCCCAACTCACCACGGAGCCGCAATGACCACCTTTGCCCTAATCGTCAAACACAAGACTCTGCCTGGGAAGCGCGATGAGGTCCGAACCGTGTGGGAAAGGCACATGGCGCCGGCCATCTCAGCGAACCCGGGTCATCTCTCCTATTTCTATTGCTTCGAGAACGGTGACCCGGATTCCATCCATGCATTCCAGCAATACGAAAGCGTTGAGGCATCACAGGAGTTCCTCAAGACGGCCAGCTACGCTGCGTACTTGAAGGACGTTGAGCCGCTTCTGTCTGGCCCACCGCACGTCACTGCGTTGACCCCAGTGTGGTCAAAAGGTGCGTGACAACTGGCGCAATCCGCCGGCAGCCTCAGTGGCGTGACGCCACCACCGAATCCACGCTCTGCAGATACGCCGCGACCAACTCCGGTCGCAGCGTGACGGTCCACAGGCGCAGCGCCGCGGGATGGAAGGTCACGACGAAGCTGTCGCGATGCGCTCGCAGCAGTGAATCCGGGATGCGCACGCCGAGTGAGACCATCGGCGTGCAGAATCTTCCCCGGGAGCACGCGTGTGGATCATCGCGCGCCTTGATCGGGAGCAGGAGGTGCCCCGGCGTGACGGTCGCGTACTTGAAGCCGCCCATCATGCGCGCCTGGAAGACGTGCATGTAGAGCTGATGGTCGCCGGCTCGCAGGCCGCCGACAAGCTTCCCGGTGCGCGTGACCAAGGTGCTCAAGCCCAATTGCGCATCATCGGGCTCCCACGCGAACACGGACGCCACTGACGAATGGGGGAAGTCGTGCACCTGCACGACGGGCGGAGCGACCGCAGTCGTATCCGCCGCCACCTTCCGCTCAGCGGAGTTGCCGAGATGGTCGCCGCCGATCAGTGGCAACGAGCAACCAGCAACGCTCACGATACAGGTCGCCAGCACGAGTTTCCGCATCCGCATTGGAGTCTCCTGCACATGGGTCGAGTGCCTGCCGCCAGGAATGCCGTCCACAAGATTGCATACGAATCGGAGTGGTGCAACGAGGACCTTCTCCGCCAGACCGCTCGCGGACGCCGGTGTCCTGCGTCGCGAGCGGATCGAGCTGCTGACGAGGAACGGTGACCCGGCGGCACCACTACCGCCAGCGGAACAGTCGCAGCGCCAGCGTGAAGCTCACTACCAGCCACGCCGCGACAATGGCAAGCGACGGCGCGACCGTCGCCCAGCCGGCGCCCTGCAACATGGTCGCTCGCAGCGCATTGATCGTCGCCGTGAGCGGCAGCGCCTGGATGAACGGTTGCGCAACCTTCGGAAAATTGGTCGACGAGAAGAACACGCCCGACAACACCCACATGGGCATCATGATGAGGTTCATGATCCCCGACACGCCCTCGATGGTCCGCGCGCGCGACGCGACGAGCAGTCCGATGCCGCCGAACGCCAACGCCGCCACCAGGCACACCGTCAGGAGTTGGACGAGTGATCCACGCACCGGCACGCCGAACAACAGGATCGTGCTGCCGAGGACGACGACGATCTCCACGATGAGGAAGAAGAATCGCGAGAACAGGAACGACGCGAGATAGTGCGACTTCCGCATCGGCGTGGAGACGAGCCGCTTGAGCAGGTTCTTCCGTCGCGCTTCCACGATGGCGAACCCAAGTCCCCAGATGCCGCCGCCCATGATGTTCATGCCGAGCAGGCCCGGCAC
The DNA here is from genome assembly GCA_031407575.1 of Gemmatimonadaceae bacterium. Lineage (GTDB taxonomy): Bacteria > Gemmatimonadota > Gemmatimonadetes > Gemmatimonadales > Gemmatimonadaceae > AG11. The sequence continues at coordinate 14,577 of JANOIJ010000380.1, forward strand.
CACGAAGTCGATGTAGCGCGATCCGGTCTCGCGAACTTTCTCCTCGCGCATCGTCACGGGATCCACGCGGCCCGCCGCGCGTTGAAGCGCATCATCCGTCAATGCACGCGCCGAGCGTCCATCGGGCCGCGTGTCGTCGAAGCGATAGATCACGCCACCGCTGTCACGCGGCGCGGCGATCAGAGCGATCTCACCGGTGGCGAGCGCGCGCGTGGCCGACGCGTCGTCCATCGCTTCCACGGCGAGGCCTGGCGCCTTGTTCAACCGGCTCACCAGCGTGTCGCCCGCGGGCGTGCCGCGCACGACGCCGATCTTCACGACGTCCGCCGGCTTGTTCCGGAACGCGATGCCCAGACCCAGCGCGAGAATCACGGGAAAGGCGAACGTCCAGAACACCGCTTCCGGTTCGCGCAGGAACTCGCGGAACCGCACGAGCGTGAGCTGCCACAGCGAGCTCTCGCGCCACGTTCGATTGCCGGACGTCGCGTCGTGCATCATCGGCTCAGGCATCGCGCAGTTGCCTCCCGGTGAGCGAGACGAACACGTCCTCGAGCGTTGCGGAATGTGTCGCCAGCTCGCCGAGTGCCAGGCCCCGACGCTGCAGCTCGGCGAGCAGCGCCGGCACTGCCCGCGCGAGCACGCTCACTTCCAGCGTCCAGCGGCCATCCTGCTCGCGCGCGGCGGTCACGCCGTCCAATGCGCCGAGGACGCCCATGTCGAGCGCGCCTGGTGGCGCATCAGGCGACGTGAACTCCACCACGTGCTCCGCGCCGAGTGACGCGATGAGCTCGCGTGGCGAGCCAAGTGCAATCACGTGTCCGTGATCCACGATGGCCACGCGATCGCAGAGCCGCTCGGCCTCATCCATGTAGTGGGTCGTCAGCACGATGCTTCGACCGCTGGCGCGCAACTCGATGATGAGGTCCCACAGTTGGCGCCGCGACTGCGGGTCGAGGCCCGTGGTCGGCTCGTCGAGGAATAGCAGGTCGGGATCGCCGACGATGGCGCACGCGAGTGCGAGCCGTTGCTTCTGTCCGCCGGACAGCTTGCCGATGCGCGCCCCACGCTTCTCGCTGAGCTGCACGACGTCGATCACCTCGTTCACGTCGCGGCCGCGTGCATAGAAGCTGCGAAACAGCTGCACCGTTTCGTCCACGGTAAGCTTCTCGGCGAGCTGCGTTTCCTGAAGCTGGATGCCGAGCCGCTCGCGGAGGATCCGCTCGTCCTTGTCCCACCGGTGGCCGAGCACTTCCACGACGCCGGCGTCGGGCTCGAGCAGACCCTCGCAGATCTCGATGGTGGTGGTCTTGCCGGCGCCGTTGGGTCCGAGGAGGCCAAAGCATTCGCCGGCTTCCACGGTGAGATCGAGCCCATCCACGGCAACGACGTCGCCGTATGTCTTGCGGAGTCCGGTCACCCGAAGTGCCGGCGCGGAGGTTCCCGGTGAGATCATGGAGCCAACATACTCTGTCATCCTGAGCGCAGCGAAGGATCTGCACCTGCTGTTACGTGATTGCAAAGTGCAGATCCATCGCTGCGCTCAGGATGACAGAGGGTCACCATGCGCGGTCTCGCCGTCGAACCACGCGCGGCCCGTGGTGAACAGGGCGTTCGTCGCGCTCGTGTCGCGGCGCTTGAGTGTCTCGCGAAACACGTGCAGTTGCTGCGCCAGCGCGTGCAGCGCGCCGTCCAGCGCCACGCCGTTGTCCTCCACGATGGACGTCCACATCGAGGGGTCACCGCCGGCGAGGCGCGTCATGTCGCGTCCTCCTGGTCCGAGCGCGGAGCGCTGAATCCCGGCATCATGCAGCGTAAGGGCCAGCATCGTGGCGAGCGCCTGCGGAAGGTGACTGCGCCATGCCATCTGTTCGTCGTGCTCGCCGGCGTCGAGCACCTCCACACCGGCGCGCAAACCTCGCCAGAACGATTCTGCAAGCCCGAGCGCGTGTGGCGTGGTAGTCGCGCTCGGGCAGAGAAAGATGCGCGCTTCGTCAAACAGCGTCGCACGCGACGCGCGCCACCCCGAGCGATGGCTGCCCGTGAGCGGATGGGCACCCACATACTGCGCGCCGATGCCGGACTGCTCCGCCGCCGTGACGATGCTTCGCTTGGTGCTCGCGAGATCCATGACGAGCCGCGTCCGCGCGAGTCGAGGGGCCACGCGGGGAATCGCCGCAAGTGTTGCGTCCACGGGCAGCGCGAACACGACGACGTCCGCCCGCTCGATGCCGTCCAACTGTGCGTTGAGCCGATGGTGCACGATGCCTTCCCCCTCGGCCGCATCGAGCGACTCGGGAGCGCTGTCGTAGCCAAGCACATGGACGTCGCGCGCGGCAAGCGCGCGAGCGAGCGAGCCGCCCATGAGTCCGAGCCCCACGATGGCCACTCGTTCGATGCGCTTCACGATTCCAGTTCCTGCGCGCGTCGCGACAGCCCAACGACGTGCCAGTAGATCTGTCGCACCGCCTCTTCGGGCAGCTCGAGCTCGCGCGCCGTGGTCGCGGCGCGACGAATGACCTCCGCCTCGCGCTGCGGGTCCAGGATCGGCAGCCCCGCCGCGCGCTTCATCGTCGCCGTCTTGCGGCCCAGCGCCACGCGCTCGGCCAGCAGCGCGATCAACCGTCGATCGATGTCCTCGATCGCGCTGCGACACGCGGCCAACTCGGCCAACGGATCTTCGATGGCGTCGTCACCAAGGCGGTCTATCATGCGACGGCGATGCCTGCAAACTCGCCCGTGACAGGCGCCTGCGCGTGGGGTATAAAAGAGCGCTCCGCTGCCGCGGCGAACGCCGGGATGCGCGACATCAGCGCCACGAACGCAGCCGGCGAGAGCGACTGGTCGCCGTCGGACAACGCGTCTTCCGGCTTGGGATGCACTTCGATGATCAGGCCGTCGGCACCAGCGGCGATGGCTGCGAACGACAGCGGCGCGACCAGGTCGGCATCACCGCCCGCGTGGCTCGGATCCACGATCACCGGCAGGTGCGTTTCGCGCTGCAGCACCGGAATGGCCGAGACGTCCAGCGTGTTGCGCGTGGCGCGCTCGAACGTGCGGATGCCGCGCTCGCACAGCACCACCTGGTGGTTGCCGTGCGCCATGATGTACTCGGCGGCCATCAACAGCTCGGAGATCGTCGCCGACAACCCGCGCTTGAGCAGCACGGGCCGCTGCACGCGTCCAAGCTCTGCGAGCAGGGAGTAGTTCTGCATGTTGCGCGCGCCCACCTGGAGCATGTCGGCATGCTCGGCGACGAGATCCACGTCGCGCGTGTCCATGACCTCCGTGACGATGGGCAGGCCATGCTCGGCGCGAACTTCCACGAGCATCTGGAGCGCCTCCTTGCCGAGTCCCTGGAAGGAGTAGGGCGAGGAGCGCGGCTTGAAGGCGCCGCCGCGAAGGACCGACGCTCCGGCCGCGCGCACCGCGGCCGCCGTCTCGTGGATCATCGCGCGATTCTCCACCGAACAGGGTCCGGCGATGATACAGATCTCCGTGCCGCCGATGATCGCGTTCGCGCCGACGCGCACCACGGTGCGATTCACGGCGAACTCGCGCGACGCGAGCTTGTAGGGCTTGAGCACGGGCATCACGGACTCGACGCCCGGGATGGAACGCAGCGGGAGCTCCGCGAGGCGGCCTTCGTCGCCGATGCAGCCGACGATGGTGCGTCGTTCACCGCGAGAGAGGTGCGTCTGGAGACCGGCGGCCTCGATGCGCTCGCGCAGGTGATCGAGTTCTTCGTCAGTGATGTCGGGGCGCGTGATGATGATCATGAGTCGGGGCTCGGGGCTGGTGTCGGGAGTGGTGCACAACAAAAAGGCCCGTGGAGTTCCACGGGCCGGCGGGGTGTCGTATGCGGGGAGTTGTCAGCTCCGGTCAGTCGCGCGTACGTCTCCATCCACGGCCCGTGCAGGGAAAGCCGTAGTAATAAAAGGAGACGTAAAAGTGGCGCGCCGCGAGTGTCATGAGCCACAGGTTAGGGGGGCGAGGGTGCGGTCGTCAAGGCCCGAGCGAAACTTTGTCGTAACGTAGCCAGTGCTGTCCCGCTTCCCGGTCATGGAGTAATTCGACGTGCATCCCATTCTGCTCTCGGCGCTGTTGTCGGGATCATCCTGCGCCCTCGGCACCGCGGACAGCGCGTGGATCTCGGCGTCGCTGGACGGTTGGAAGCGCGTGAGTACCAGAGCCGCGATCAACGCTGCTCCGCGATATCCCGAGCTCATCCTCTTCGACGAGTCGTGCGTCCATCGCCTTGTGCCGCTGGCGCGGAAGGCGGGTCGCGCGCGGCTCGTTGCGGCGGGACAGCGCTTCCAGGTGCGCAGCGAGACGCACGGCGACTCCATCACGCTGCCGGGCGGCAGTCGGACACCCGCCGCGCTCACGTCGTTCGCGTCGCCAACGCCGGACGGCGGCATGTTCTTCGTGATGGCGCTGCCGTCCATCTGGCGGGCGAACAACCGGAGCGACACGCTGGCGTCTGCGGTGTTCATCCACGAGTTCACGCACACGCAGACGCGCGGGCTCGCCGCTCGCATCGACCGGCTGGTGAAGCGTGGCCTGCCTGAAGACGCTGACGACGATGTCATCCAGACGCGGTTCGGAGAGAACGCAGCATTCAAGAGCGCGTTCGAGGCCGAGCGTGACACCTTGTTCGCTGCGCTCGCCGCCACCTCGCAGCGTGACGTCAGGCGCCTCGCCGAGAAGGCACTCGCGATGATCGACGCGCGCCGCGGTGAGCGCTTCGTCGGCGCGGACTCCATCTACGCCGACGCGGAGGACGTCTTCCTCTCGCTCGAGGGAACAGGGCAGTGGATGGCGTACTTGTGGTTCGTTGACGCGCGCGGCGGAGCGATGCGCGCCGAGGCAGCGCTGCCTGCCATTCGGCGCGGTGGACGTCGCTGGAGCCAGGACGAGGGACTCGCGCTCCTGCTGCTCGCGGAGCGACTGTCGCCAGCCGCACCCAAGCGGCTCTTCGCCAAGCGGCCGGTGACGATCATTCCGTTGCTGCGCACGCTGCTCGCCACTCCCCCTCGCGTCCGATGAGTTGTGTGCTGACACTGGAAACTGGCAACTGGCGACTGGAGACTGCATGAGGACGACGTTCGTGCTGGCCCTGGCAGTTGGTCTCGCTGGCACCGCCGCTGCGCAGCCGCGTGCTCGCGCGCGCGAGCTCGGCGTCGCACCGGGAATCTTTGCGCCCGGGCCCCACAACGCGATCACCGACGTCGCTGGCGTGAAGGTCGGACACGCAACCGTCATCATGGGCGACTCGGTGCACACGGGCGTGACCGCAATCGTTCCGCATGACGGCAATCCGTTTCTCGACCGCGTGCCCGCGGCTGTGCACGTCGGCAATGCGTTCGGCAAGCTCGTGGGGTCCACGCAAGTGCGTGAGCTCGGCGAGCTGGAGACGCCAATCCTGCTGACCTGCACGCTCTGCGTCTGGCGTGTTGCCGATGCACTCGTGAGTGAGTTGCTCGCGCTACCCGGCATGGAGCGCGTGGGCTCGATCAATCCTGTCATTGGCGAGACGAATGACGGCGGTCTGAATGCGATACGGTCGCGGCCGATCGCCGCTGCTGACGTGCGCGCCGCGCTGGCGAATGCCGCCAGCGGACCGGTAGCGGAGGGCAGTGTCGGCGCCGGGGCAGGCACGGTGGCCTTCGAGTGGAAGGGCGGGATTGGCACGTCGTCTCGCGTGGTGCCGCGCGCGCTCGGTGGCTTCACCGTGGGTGTCCTCGTGCAGAGCAACTTCGGCGGCGTGCTGCAAGTGCTCGGCGCGCCTGTCGGGCGCGAGCTGGGGAAGTACGCCTATCGAAATGTGCTCGAGCGCGAGCGCGGCGACGGCTCGATCATGATCGTCGTCGCGACGGACGCGCCCGTCTCCGACCGCAACCTCGAGCGGCTCGCCGCGCGCGCGATGCTGGGCCTGGCGCGCACGGGCTCCAGTGCGTCCAACGGCTCGGGTGATTTCGTCATCGCGTTCTCAACGGCGGCGGAAGTACGCCGCAACGCGGCGAACGCCGTCAAGTCCGCGCGCGACACGACGGTGCGGCTGAACACCAGCGCGGAGCTCTCGAATGAGGACATGTCGGCACTGTTCGAGGGCGTGGTGGAGGCCACCGAGGAAGCGATCTACAATTCGCTCTTCATGGCGACGAGTGTCACGTCCCGCGGCCGGACGGTGGACGCCATTCCCCTCGACCGCGTGCGCGAGATCCTCGCGAAGTACAACGTCACCAAGCGATGACAGCGGTCAACGAACGGGGCAGGCGACGCGGGCATAGGGAAACGGAATCCGCCGCGTGCGTCCGTTCGACGTCCCCTCGATCCACGCGATGAGGGAGTCCGCACCGCGACGCGCGTAGCCTACACGTTGCGGGAAGTCGTGCTCCTTCAGCTCGAACACCACACTGTCGGCTGTCGCGACGATCGACGGGAATTGCGTGGGCGCCTGACCGCTGGGATTCGCCGCGTAGACGAGCCGCCCGTCGCGCTGGCGAATGAGCGTGGACTCGAACGCCGTCATGGAATCACGAACGACCGTGCGTCCCATGCCGAGCATCGTTCCGCCGCGCGGCGGCATCCAGTATTCTTCCACGACGCGCGTCGCCGTGCGCAACTCCCAACAACCGGCCATCCATTTCACGACGTCCACGCCTTGCGGCGACTGCGCGCGAAGCGGGAATGCGACGACAAGGACGAGCGCGAATGACATCATAACGGGGCGCAGCATGCGTGAGCTCCTGTGGACTTGTTGCCGCAACTGATGATGACAGAACGAGAATGCCGCGCGTTCGTCAACCGCTTCTCTCCGAAGTCGGCAGGGTACAAGAAATTGTTCACCGCAGAGGACGCAGAGGAGCAGAGGTACGCAGAGAACGGCAACGGCACAATCCACATGCAGCGAAGTGATGAATGGCCGATGCCGGCGCTGGTGAGCAGAGTCTGGGATTGAAAGAGAACAGAATCCTGTTTCCTGGTGTCCTCTGCGTACCTCTGCTCCTCTGCGTCCTCTGCGGTAAACGCGGGGTCGAGATGCTCGGGAAAATGCAGATCCTTCGCGAAGTTTAGCCTGAGCGAAGTCGAAGGGCTCAGGATGAAAAGGTCACCGATGACAACGCACACAGGATTTCAATGACGCACCGCCACTCGATCATTCTCGCTGCCGCCGCCGTGCTGCTTCCCGGAGCGTTGCACGCACAGCGCCCCGTTCCAACGCCCGCATCCGTCATCGGCTTCGAGCCCGGCACCGACCGCAAGCTCCCGCAATGGAAGCAGGTCGTCTCGTATTTTCAGGCACTCGACGCCGCGTCGCCACGCGTGGAGCTCCGCACGCTCGGCAAGACCACCCTCGGCCGGCCATTCCTCGCGGCCTTCATCGGCGACGAGTCGACCCTGGCCAGCCTCGCGACAATCAGAGATCAGCAGCGCAAGCTCGCAGATCCGCGGCGCACGTCCGCGCAGGAGCGCGAGGCGCTGGAGCGCGACGGCAAGGTCGTCGTGATGGTGACGTCGAGTATCCATTCGACGGAAGTCGGCGCCATCCTCACCCCGCTCACCCTCGCGCACCGCCTCGCGACCAGCGAGACCGACGAGGCGAAGGCCATCCGGAAGAACACACTCGTCATCCTCGTGCCGTCGCTCAACCCGGATGGCGTGGACATCGTCGGCGACTGGTATCGCGGCTCGCTCGGCACCGCGTGGGAGGGCACTGGTCCGCCGACGCTCTACCACCACTACACCGGCCACGACAACAATCGCGACTGGTACGCCTTCACGCAGGTCGAGACGCAGATGGTCATCGACTCGCTCTATACGCAATGGCATCCGCAGATCGTCAACGACATCCACCAGCAAGGCGCGAATGGCACGCGCATCTTCATCCCGCCTTACATGGATCCCATCGAACCGAACATCGATCCCATTCTCGCGGCGGGCGTGTCGCAGATGGGCAAGTCGATGACATGGCGGCTCACCATGCAGGGGCTGCCCGGCGTGGCGAACAACACGTCGTACGACGCATGGACGCCGGCGCGCGCCTACCAGCACTATCACGGCGCCATCCGCATCCTCACGGAGACGGCGAGCGCGTCGCTCGCGTCGCCCATCACCGTGCAGTTCGATTCGCTCCGCGCGGGCTACAACGTCGACCCGAAGGTGGCCAACGTCGACTTCCTCACCCCGTGGAAGGGCGGCGCGTGGGGCATCGGCGACATCATACGCTACCAGCACGCGGCCACGTGGGCGCTGCTCGCGCAGGCGGCCGACGATCGCGCGCTCTGGCTCGCGAGCTTCTCGGCCGTGCAGCGTCGTTCCACCCAGGGCAAGGGTGCCGTGGGCCGAGGTGACTGGCCGGGCACGATCGTGATTCCTGCGCAGCCCGCGCGTGATACGGCCATCAACTTCGCACTCGACATTCTCCAGCGCGGCGAGGTGGAGATCCGCCGCACGAGCGTTCCATTTACCGCGAACGACCGCACGTTCGCCGCGGGCAGCTACCTCATCGCAACCGCGCAGCCGTTTGGTGGATTCGCCAAGACGTTGCTCGAGCGTCAGCGCTACCCCGACCTCCGCGAGTATCCGGGCGGCCCGCCGAAGCGACCGTACGACGTCGTCGCGCACACGTTGCCGCTGCTCTTCGGTTTCGACGTCGCGCTCCTGCCGGATCCCGTGACCGTCGAGGCCACGCCGCTCGCGCGTACCACGCGCACGAAATGGGTCGCGGCAGGGCTGTCCAACTCCCGCGACCGCCGCATCGCGATCTTCGCCAATGCGCAGCCGGCGATGGACGAAGGGTGGACCCGCTGGGTGTTCGACCAATACGGCGTCCCCTTCACCGTCATTTCCGCGAAGGACATCCGCGCCGGCAATCTCGCGTCGAAGTTCGACGTCGTCATCATCCCCGATCAGCAGTCGCGCGCCATCGCTCGCGGTCCGGTGAACGCCTACCCCGATTCACTCAAGGGCGGACTCGGCGAGCCGGGCGCGGCGTCGCTCGGTGCGTTCGCGGATGCGGGTGGCACCATCATCGCGTTCAACGACGCGAGCAACTACGCCATCGAGGCGCTCGCGCTGCCGGTGAAGAACGTGCTCGCCGGGATCAGGCCGAGCGACTTCTATGCGCCAGGGTCGCTGCTGCGGGTGGAGCTGGACAGGAGCAATGCGCTCGCCGGAGGTTACACGGCGCCGGAGCAGGCGGTGTGGTTCGAGGCGTCGCCAGCGTTCGACATCACGGACGCGAGCCGCGCGACGGCGGTCGCGCGCTATCCAGCATCCGGCGACCCACTGCTCTCCGGCTGGCTCCTCGGCGCGCCGAAGCTCGCGGGCAAGGCGGCGATGGTGGACGTCCAGCGCGGCAAGGGCCACGTGGTGTTGTTCGGCTTCCGTCCGCAGTACCGCGCGCAAACCATGGCGACGTATCCGCTGTTGTGGAATGCAATGCGTGGGCGACCGGTGCCCTGACGCTGTCATCCTGAGCCCTTCGACTTCGCTCAGGGTAAACTTCGCGAAGGATCTGCCCGTGCCGTGCAGGCATCTCGGTGTATCGAGTGGAGTGCAGTCCGTGAAGCCAAGGGCGCCGATTGTCAGCGGACTGACGCGGACACCGCGGGAACTGCTCTCACGCGCGACGTTCAAGCAGTTCATCCGCGTCCGTCGGCTCCGATCCGCGCCTTTGGCGGTTCAAGCACGCGCACCAGTCAGCGCAGCAGTGATCTCAACGCCCCCGCGAACCATCGCGAACTGATATCACTGCGAATATCGCAGCACATCGTACAAGAACTTCACCCCGAATCCGACGTTCGCGACCGACACACGTTCGTCGTTGCCGTGTACACCGCGCTGCGTATCCGCAGCCTCCACCTTGAACGGATCGAAGCCGTACGCGATGATGCCCAGCGTGCGATACGTCGGGCGGTCCGTCGCGCCAGTCATCATCGAGCTCGTGACGAACGAGCCCGGATCGCGATCCCGCGCCGCGCGCTCGATGGCGCGGAAGACGTCGGTGTTCGTCGGGCTCTCGAACGGCGCCTTCGGGGTGAGCAGCGTCTCGAAATGCACGGCTGTATCAGCCACGAGGCGCTTCAACGTCGCCATCATCGCCTCCGGCGTCTGGTCGGGCAGCAGCCGGATGTCGATCACCGCCGACGCCTCCGCTGGGATCACGTTCGTCTTGCTCGACCCCTGGAGTCCCGTGAGGGAAATCGTGTTGCGCAGGATGGCATTCCAGTACACATCCTTCAGGATCCACTCACGCGCGGCCGTGTTGTTGACTGCCGCGCGTACGTCGTTCAGCCACGCCTTCTGCCTGCCTGAGTAGTTGCGGCTGATGTCATGGAAGTACTTCTGAACCGCTGGCGTGACGTGCAGCGGCGTCTCGTGTCGCGCGATCTTGTCCAGCGCTGCGACGAGTCGCGGCACCGGATTGGCTTTCGTGGGCCGCGAGCCATGCGACGGCGTGCCCTTCACCACCAGCCGGTTCCAGAACGTGCGCTTCTCGGCCACGCCCACGCTGTAGTACTCGAGCTTTCCGTCGCGATAGACGTTCGCGCCGCCTTCGGTGAACAGGTACTCCACGTCCTTCAGCAGGTCTGCGTGCCGGTTCACGAACACCAGTGCGCCGGTGCTGGTCAGCTCCTCGTCCGCATTGGCGATGAACACGATGTCGCGCGAGAGCGGCATGCCGCTCCGCTTGAGGGCAATGAGCGCCATGAGGTGGACGATTCCCTCGCCTTTCATGTCCAGCGCCCCGCGGCCGTAGACGAACCCGTCCTTGATCACACCGTCGAACGCGGGCACCGACCAGGATTGCTGCGTCACCGGCACCACGTCCATGTGCTGCACCAGCGCGATCGCCTTCCGGCTGCCATCGCCCTTGAGGCGCGCATACAAGTTCGCTCGACCCGCGCCGAGCTCCACGGTGTCGAGGATCTGCGCGTCGATGCCTTCCTTCTCGAGCACGGATTTGAGGAAGCGCGCTGCTGCCAACTCGTTGCCCGGCCCGTTGGTCGTGTTGATGCGCAGGTACTGCTGCAGCAGGCCAACCGCTTCCGTCTGTAGCGCAGCCCAGTCCACCGCGCGCGCCTGCGCCGTGAGCGCCGCGGGGAACAGGAGCATCATGGCGAGGGAATGGAGCACGCGCATGGACTGACTCGGGGTAAAGTTGGCCGAATGATAGCGCCCCGCCCGGGAGGAAACTTTCACTCCTCTCCCGCGTACGAGGGGAATCTCCCCCTCGCACCAGGGACGTTCTGTATGTTCGCTCATCTCGCCCTCGCCCTCCTTCAGGCAACGTCCGCTCCGGTGGCCAAGCCGCAGACACCGGAACCCACCGTCATCCGCGAGCGCGACTCCACGGTGCGCCGGCAGCGCGAGAAGAGGGCGCCGAAGCGAGTCGAGGTGACGGCCAGCCACCTCGCCACGGCCTACAAGGACGCGGCGACGAAGGACCTCCTCCTCATCGCGCGCGCCGCACGCACGCGGCAGGACTCCGCGTTGGTCGCTTACGACGCCACGACCTACCAGCGCGTCTCCGCGGGCGTCGGCTTCACGAAGTTCGGGCGCGATCGCCTCGCGTTCCGGAGCGAGCAGGCCACGCACGTCCGCTGGCGTCGCGGCATCGGTGCCTATGTGGACGTCACGGGCTCGCGCATGGTCGTTCCCATCGCCGGCAAGTCGGCGAACGTGACCATGCGCGGCGCGATCTCGCCCATTCCGTACTATCCCGGAAGTGAGACACTCTGGATCGGTGCGAACGCGTCGCAGGAAGCGGTCGACGAGAACGAAGGCATCGTCCATCCGCTCGCCGAAGGCTCGGAGGCGTACTACACCTACGCGAGCGGCGACTCCGCCACCTTCCGCCTTCCCGATGGGAAAGCCATTCGGTTGCGCGAGCTGCAAGTGCGGCCGCGCACACCCAAGTGGAACCTCGCCGTGGGTTCGTTGTGGTTCGATCTGTCGGGCGGACAACTCGTGCGCGCTGCGTATCGCATGAGCGTACCGATGGACATCAAGGCCGTTGCCGAAGACGAGGACTCGACGTCGTTCGAGGATGTGCCGGCGCTCGTCAAGCCGCTGATCTTCCCCATGACGGCATCCGTCAGCGCCATCGGCGTCGAGTACGGATTGTACCAGGGCCGCTTCTGGCTTCCCCGCGTCCAGGTGCTCGAGGGCGGCGCGAACGTCAGCTTCGTGCGCGTGCCCTTCAAGCTCGAGCAGAAGTTCACGTACGAAAACGTGAACTCGGGCGCTCCGTTGCCGCCCATCAAAATCGACTCGACGTCACGTCGCGGCGGTGGCGGCGTGGACGTGAACGTGCGCGTCGGCGGCACGAGCGCCGCCGACTCCGCGCGCGAAGCACGCCGGGAGGCGCGGCGCAGTCGCACCCGCTGCGATTCCACAGGCAATCGCGTCTACACGCGTCGCTCCGGCGACGACAATCCGAATCCCGTGATGATCACCATCACCTGCGATTCCACAAAGCTCGCCAACTCCCCCGACCTGCCTGGGTCCATCTACGACAAGGGTGAAGAGACGTTCGGCGCGGAGGAGATCGACCAGCTGGTGAAGCAGGCGCTGTCCATGGGCGCACAGCCGAACTTCGCGCCGCTCCCACCGACGATGGCCATGGAAAACGTGCGCTACAACCGCATCGAGGGGCTCTCATTCGGCGGGCGCGTCGATCAAGCGCTCGGCGCGGGCTACGCGCTGCACGCGGTCGGCCGCCTCGGTGTGGCGGATCGCGAACCGAACGTGGAGCTCAGTGGCGCGCGCAGCGATCTCCGTCGGACGTTGACGGCCACCGTGTACAACCGCCTCGTCTCTGCCAGCGACTGGGGCAACCCGCTCAGCCTCGGCTCGTCAATCTCCGCGTTCCTCTTTGGTCGCGATGAAGGGTTCTACTATCGCGCCTCCGGGCTGGAGCTGTCCTCCACACCAGACGATCCAGCGGGTGGCGCGTTCATCTGGTCTGTGTTCGCCGAACAGCAGCGCACCGCTCGGCAGAAGACGACGTTCTCGCTGGCGCGCCTGGCGCACGGGTCGCAATTCGAACCGAACTTCGACGCCAAGCGCGGCATGTATCTCGGCGCGCGGACGCGGTATACCGGGACGTTGGGCATCGATCCCCAAGGCGCGCGCCTGTACACCGACTTCCGTCTCGAGGGCGCACACGGCGATTCAGGCGCGTTCGGCCGAGCGGCAGTGGACTTCACGGCGTCGCACGGCATTGGCAATGGCGCGGCGGCGCTCACGCTCGCCGCTGGAACGTCGCTGGGTGCGATGCCGTCGCAGCGCAACTGGTTCATGGGCGGCGCACAGACGGTGCGCGGCCAGCGGCCCGGCACCGAGATCGGCAATGCGTTCTGGCTCGCGCGGGCGGAGGTCGCGCACGGCGTGGGTGCCGTGCGCCCGGTGGTGTTCACGGATTTCGGGTGGGCGGGCAATCGCACCAGCTGGGACAAGATCGGGCTGCCGATGTCCGGCGCTGGCGCGGGGATGTCGATCATGGACGGCCTGATCCGTTTCGACGTCGCGCGTGGTATCAACCCGACCAAGCAGTGGCGCGTCGACACCTACATCGAGGCCCGCTTCTAGACTGAAACTGGTGACCAGTTTTCAGTCGTCACTCCAGCGTTTTGAGTCGGGGTCAGAGTCGGGGTCAGAGTAGGGCGTGATTCCGATCCGACGCGCATTGCAATGCAACGGTCAGAGTCGGGCCGCTCTCTGGTGACGTAAGCGTCGCGACGCGTGTCTCTTCTGGTACACGCCCGTGCTTGCCGGGCGACGAGGTCTGCACGAGGTTGGCGACATGCGTGCGTCCATCGCGCTGTTCACTTTCGCCTTGCTGATCGCCGACCGCGGCGGTGCCCAGTCCGTGCGCGGCGTGGTCATCACGCCGGATTCCGCGCTCGTCCCTGGCGCGATCGTCACGCTGCTCGACAGCACCGGGACAGCGGTCGCCCGCGCGCTCGGTGACGACGGCGGCCAGTTCAGTCTGCGCGCACCGGCGCCAGGCACATATCGCCTCGAGGCGAAGCGGCTCGCCTTCCGCCCCACGCTCGATGTGCCGATCGTGCTCACCCAGGGCAGGGTGCTGCTGCACAACATCGTGCTCACCGGCACGCCCGTGCAGTTGCCAGGCGTTCGTGTCACGGCAGAGGCGCAGTGCTACTCCCATGCGGATTCCAGTTCCGCGGCGTTCGCCGTCTGGGAGGAGGCGCGGAAAGCGCTACGCGCCTCGCAACTCACGCGCCTCACGCGCGACTATACGGTGGATGTCACCACCTTTGTGCGAAGGCGATCGCCCGGCTTGGAGCGCTGGCGCACCACCGACACCGTCGCGCGGCCCGGCATGTCGCTCAAACCCTTCGTCAGCCGTCCCGCCGATCAGCTCGAGAAGCGCGGCTACATGACGCGCGAGCACGGTGCGGAGGTATTTCACGCGCCGGACGAGGACGTGTTGCTCTCCGAGTCGTTCGCCGCAACGCACTGCCTGCGCATGTTGCCCGATTCGGGTGGCCAGGACGTCGTGCGGCTTGGCTTCGCGCCAACGCCTGGCCGTCGCCAACCGGAGATCGCCGGCGTACTCACGATCGATCGTGCCACCTCCGAGCTGCGCCGGCTGGACTTCTCGTTCGTCAACCTGCCCGTCTTCGACGTGCGGGGCTCGCCCGGTGGCGAGATCATCTTCCTGCGCCTGCCCGAAGGCAGCTGGATCATCGAGCAGTGGGCCATCTGGCTACCGGTCGCGGAAGCGCGAACCGACGTTCCGCCGGCGCCGCAGCCACCAACGCGTGGTGCGGCCCCGCCGCGCATCGTCATTCCGGCCACGACGAGGTTCGGGATGCGCACCACCGGCGGTCGTGTGACGCGCGTGGCATTTCGCGACGAGACGCTGTGGCTGCGCCCTGTGCCTGAGCCCGCGCCGTAGCAGAGAGCGACGCATGCGGGGCCTCGCGAACCATCCCCTGCCGAGTAGAGTTACTGTCTTCCATGCATATCCTCCTGCGCTACCTGCGGCCGTACTCGCGCCTTGTCCTCCTGGCGCTGTTCCTGGCCACGATCAACCAGGTCTTTTCCCTCCTGGACCCGTTGATCTTCAGCCACATCGTCGACGACTACGCGATGCAGCACGAGAAGTTCACGCGCGCCGAATTCGTCAGCGGCGTGCTCAAGCTGCTCGGCATGGCCATGGGCGTCGCCTTCGTGAGCCGAGTGGCGAAGAATTTCCAGGACTACTGCGTCAACGTCATCGTGCAGCGCGTCGGCGCGAACCTCTACTCCGACGGCATTCGCCATTCGCTGGCGTTGCCCTTCCAGACCTTCGAGGACCAGCGCAGCGGCGAGACCCTCGGCAAGCTCCAGAAGGCGCGCTCGGATACTGAGAAGTTCATCAACCAGTTCGTGAACTTCGTGTTCACGACGCTCGTGGGCGTCGTGTTCGTGATGGTGTACTCGTGGTCCGTGCACTGGTCCATCGCGCCGGCGTTCCTGCTCACTGTCCCGGTGCTGGCGTTCATCAGCTCCACGTTGAGCAAGCGCGTCAAGACGATCCAGAAGGTCATCGTCAAGGAGACGACGGCGCTCGCCGGCGCCACCACGGAGTCCCTGCGCAACATCGAGCTCGTCAAGAGCCTGGGGCTCGCGAAGCAGGAAGAGCTGCGCCTCAACTCCACTACGGACAAGATTCTCCAGCTGGAGCTCAAGAAGGTCCGCTACATCCGGTCCATCAGCTTCATCCAGGGCACGGCGGTGAACCTCATCCGCACCTGTATCCTGTTCCTGATGCTGTACCTGATTTACATGGACCAGATGCGCGTGGGACAGTTCTTCTCGCTCCTGATCTACAGCTTCTTCATCTTCGGCCCGATGCAGGAGCTCGGCAACGTGATCAACACGTACCGCGAGACGGAAGCCTCGCTCGAGAACTTCGAGGCCATCTTCAAGATTCCGGTCGACCCCAAGCCGGTAGATCCCGTGGCCGTGGACGATCTGCGCACGCTCGCGTTCAGTGGCGTGAGCTTCACGCACGCCACGGGCACCACCCCCGCACTCGCAGAGGTCTCGTTCGACGTGAAGCGCGGCGAGACGGTCGCGTTCGTGGGACCGTCTGGCTCCGGCAAGACCACGCTCGTGAAGTTGCTCGTCGGCCTCTACCGGCCGAGTCACGGCAACATCCTGTACAACGGCGTGTCCAGCGAGCGCGTGGACCTCGATCGCTTTCGCGAGCGCATCGGCTTCGTCACGCAGGATGCCCAGCTCTTCAGCGGCACCATCCGCGAGAACCTCCTGTTCGTCCACCCCGACGCGACGGACGAGCAGTGTCTCGACGTCCTCACGCGTGCCGCGGCGCACTCGCTGCTCAACCGTGCGGAACAGGGGCTCGCTACCGTCATCGGTGAAGGCGGCATGAAGATCTCCGGTGGCGAGAAGCAGCGCCTCTCCATCGCCCGCGCGCTGCTCCGCAATCCGCACCTCCTCGTGTTCGATGAGGCGACGTCGTCGCTCGACTCGCTCACCGAAGAGGAGATCAGCCGCACGATGCGCGACGTCGCCCAGAACGCCGACGTGATCACGGTGCTCATCGCGCACCGCCTGAGCACCATTCTCCATGCCGATCGCATCTTCGTGTTGGAGCGCGGCCGTGTCACGGAGCAGGGCCACCATGACGACCTGCTGGCGCGGAAGGGACTCTACTACGCGATGTGGCGGCAGCAGGTCGGCGAGCGCCGCGCGGTGCCCATCCCCGCACCCGGCGCCGCGCCGGCACTGGCGGTTGCCGGTGACTGAACTGGGCGGCGAGCCGTTTTTGCGGTGCGCTCCAGCGCACGCCCACGGTGCGACCGAGTGAAGTAGCTCGTGTTTGCGCCAGCGAGTGCAGTAGCTGGAGAAAGTGCTACGTCGTTTACCGCGGCGGACGCAGAGGAGCAGAGGTTGCAGAGAACTGCAAAAGAAGACGACGAAGGGTGACGACGAGCGAATCGTTGCGATGATGTGGCGCCGCGCGCAGTGAAGGAGAAAGGAGTCCCTCCCGATGAACGGTGGCCGACCGGCCTCGCGCACTGGCGGCAGGCGTGGTGCTCATGACGTGGTACCATGTCTGACGCCGATTTGGCTGATTGGGCGTACAGATCACGCTGATACGGAGGTCCTGCGGAGCCCTCCACAAGCGGCATCAGCAGCACCGGGCCGTTGGCATCGTCGCCGTGTCCTGAATGCCCACTGGCCCTACGAACAGATCGGCGACATCGGTGTCATCGGCCCATATCGTGTTCACCGAATCGCGCGCCACTTGCATCACGGACATCTCGGACGCGACCCACACGAAAGCCCGTAGAGCCACAATAGGTTGACGACGAGCGACTGATTGCGACGCTGTGGCGCCACTTGAAGTGCAGGAGCAAGCGATCCCCCACCGACCGCGACCGCGCCGACGCACAAACCGCCCTTCGGTCGCAACGACCGATTCGGTACCGACACGGCCGTCCCCCCATTCGCACGAGAGACTCCAACGCGTGATGGCACGCACATCTCAAAACGTGGCAATTTGAGCCAATCCGCGCACTAAGCGTGGCGTCCGTCCATCAGTCGCGTTTTCGCCCGTTCGTAACTCGTTGGCAGTGAATACTTTGCGCGTGCAGTGTTGCTGGCACGAGCCTCGCCAAACTGCCAACAACATGAGCGCGAGCACCCTCGAAAAACGTCCCTCAGTCACGTTGGCCGATCGGCCGTTTAACGAACGGTCAGGTCGCAGTGCGTCCAGTCTCGAATGTCGCGACGTCGCGGCGGGTGAAGTGCTCGCGGCCCAGAGCCGATCACGGGCGTTCACCGCGCTCGGCCTTGCCATCCTCCAGCTTGGCCTGCTCCACCGCACCGCCGGCGGCAGCCTCTTCGACGTCACCGTGCTCGGCGTCTCGGCCACGGTGCTCCTGTACGTGTTGGTGGTGTATGCAGTGCACCTCGTCGTCACGCGCCGCAGGAGCGCGTCGACCCACCTGGTGACGCTGGCACTCGCCGCGGACCTCGCCTTTGCCTTCGCATTCACCGCATTCACGACCTCGCCCGAGCACTTCGAGCGCGCGTTGCTCGGCGCCATTGCCATCATCCATATCGCCAACTTCTTCTTCGGCGGGCTCCAGGCGGGACGCATCATGCTGCTCGCTCTCACGGGATACGTCGCGCTCATCGCGTCCGCCGTCGCACGCGGTCTCGCCATCGACGTGTCGGAGGAAATCTGGACGCTGGTGATCGGCGCGTCCGGCGTCGCGCTCATCGTGCTCCAGTTGGGCCATGCGCGGCGGCGGTTGCGCACCATCGTCCGCCTGTTCGAGCAGGCCGAACAGGGCGATCTCTCGCTGGAGTATGACGCGACGGCGGACGGCCGTCCGGACGCAATCACGCGCGTCGGCGTCGCCTACAACGCCGTCCGCGCCCAACTCGCCGACATGGTGCTCACCGACCCACTCACGGCGTGCCTCAACCGCCGCGGCTTCGATCAGGCGCTCGTGCGCGAGACCGGACGCGCGTCGCGCTCGGGGAGCGAGTTCGCGCTCCTGGCCATCGACCTCGACCACTTCAAGCGCGTCAACGACACCTTCGGCCATCTCGCCGGCGACGACGTCCTCCGCGAGATGGGCGCGCTGCTGCGCTCCGCCAGCCGCGCGGGAGACGTCGTGGCGCGTGTGGGCGGCGAGGAGTTCGCCATCCTCCTCGGCGATACCGGCACCAGCGGAGCGAAGCTGTTCGCGACGCGCCTCTGCGAGCGCATCGCGGAGCACGAATTCTCCATCGGCAACCATGTCCCGCCGGTGTCCATTACCACGAGTATCGGTACGGCCGCCGGGAGTCCGCGCGGACTCCCGAATTTCGCCGACGTGCTCTGGTCGCGCGCCGACGACGCGCTCTACGCCGCCAAGGGCGCGGGCCGCAACTGTGTGCGCGCCTGGAATACCGGCATCGTGCACTCCGGCAAGCATGCCACCATCGGCGCGGAGTATGGAACGCGCGGGCTGATGATCTTCTAGCCCGCCGCGCCCCTACACCAGCAGGACGGACAACGCCTCCTCGCACGCCGACAGGCACCGTTCCAGTCCCTCGAGCGTGTGGTCTCCCATGTGGCCGATGCGGATCGACGTCTCCTTGTTCTTGCCGTAGCCACTGCCGACGATGAACCCCCGCTCCTTCACGGCGCGCAGGAGCGTTGATGCCGTCAGCGACGCTGGCAGCGTGATGCTCGTGACCGAAGGCGACCGCCCTCCCG
>JANOIJ010000410.1:0-40606 GCA_031407575.1 Gemmatimonadaceae bacterium
GCGCCGGTGGTGAAGTCGAGCAGTGGCGCAGCGAGCGCGAGACACACGACATCGCCGCGGACCGGCGTCAGCGTCGCTCCACCCGTACCATCGTCAACCACGCGCACCGCGGCGTCCGCGTGCGAGCCCGACGCACCACACAGCGCGACGATGCGGTGCAATACCGACGCGACATCCGCCGGCGTACGCTCCGGCCGCGACAATACCAACACCGCGTCGATCAAGATAGTCAGGCGGTCCAGCTGCTGACACGCCGCCTCACCGAACGGCGCGAGCGCCGACGCGAGCACGTCGGGGCGCGCGGCGCGCGACCGGATCACCTCGAGGTTCACCGACACACCGTTGAGGGCATCCTTCACGTCGTGCGCGGCTCGTGACACAGCGCGCTGCAGCGTGGCGTGCCACAATGCTCCGACGTCCTCCGTATCCGAAACCGGCGCCATTCAGTAACCGGCGCCATTCAGTCCGAGAGATCCGCGTCGTCGGGCGCCGCGGCATGCGCCGGCGTGGCGTCCGCCGGCATCGGCCGGTGCTGCACCGGCGGCTTCACATACTTCGTGACGATGCCTGCCGTGTTGCCCACCGCGAGCTGCTCGAAGAGAAAGCCGAACTTGGCGTCGTACATCGAGGCGAGGCCGGCCTTCACGTCATCCGGCAGGTCCCAGAGCCGTCGCTTGAACGGTCCGAGCGCCTTCTTGCGCGTCTTGTAGAAGAATTGCTCGTCGCTATCCGTCGCCTTGCGTTCGTCCTTCGCATTCTCGCGGAGCCACCCGTAGATCTCGGCGCGGAATTCCGCGGGGATGTGGTCGAACAACATGTTCTGGAAGTTCGTCGCCGGGTGGATCTCCGCGGTCTCGCGGGTGGGGAAGCTGTTGAACGCGCTGTCCTTCAGCGTGGAGGCGCCGTGCTGCACAGCGCCCGCCAGCCCGTAGTCGTCGCGCGCCACCGCGCCCAGCGTCTCGAGCGTGTCGAGGTCGAGCTTCACGTCGGCGATGGAACCGTCGGCGAGCACCGTGCCGCCATGCGACGTGCCGCTCTGCACGCTGATCTTCGACAGCCCGATCATCCCTTTCGGCAGCGTGGCGATGAAGCCGTCCATGTAGGCACGCAGCTCTTCAACCGTGGAGTTCTCCGTGCCGACTTCGCCGATCTCACCGCCGACGGAAATGGTCACGTCCTTCGGCTCGTTTGCGCGCACTTCGCTCAGGATGTCGATACCGACTTCATAGTTCAGCCGCTGCTGCTCGGCGAGCGACGTCTTGCTGAGATCGACGAGGGTCGAGGTGTCGACGTCGATGTTGTAGAAGCCAGCGCCAATCGCCTCGCGCACCAGCGCCTTCACGCCTTCGACCTCGGGACCCGGATTCACCGCGTACTTCTTGTGGTTGACCTGGAAGTGATCGCCCTGGATGAAGATCGGACCGCGATAGCCCTCGCGCAGCGCGGCCGCGAGCATCACCGACACGTACTCGGACGGCCGCTGCTCGGTGTACGCGATCTCGGAGCGCGCGATCTCCATGATGAACGCACCCGCCTTCATGCGGATCGCGGTGCGGAACAGCGCGCGCGCTGTGTCGTACGACGCGCCACGCACATTGATGGCGGGCACGGTGAAGCCGCCCACCTCCTTTCGACCGCGCGCTACATAGAGGTCGTGAATGGACGCCGGCTGCACGCCCACTTCCTGGCCGATCTCCCAGATCAGCCAGCGCGCGTACTCCCTCGCAACGCCGTCGCCGAACACGGCAGCGCGGACGAGCTCATCCATCGCCGGCGACGCCAACGCGTCGGGGCTGTTCACGGCGACGCGGCCATCGGTCACGGACAGCGCGTCACCAAAAATGGCATTCACGGAATCCAGCTCGTGCATCCTGATCCTCGCAAAAAGGCAATCGGCGTCGGCGCGCCCAAGGTTCCAGCCGAATCACGTGAAGCTGGCCAGCCGTCACTGCCGTTGCAAGGTCAGATGACGTAGCCGGGATTGGACTTCGGGAGCAGGTCCCATTCCTGTCGCGCGGCGTCTGCGTCGCTGCGTCCCATCATCGCGTACGTGAACTGCTTGCCGAGCTCCACGCCGGGCTGGTCGAAGGCATTGACGCCGTACAGGCGCCCTGCGTACGCCGTTGCGAGCTCGAGGAACATGAGGAGCGCGCCGACATGCCACGCATCCACCTGCTCCAGCGTGAGTGTCATGTTCGGACGTCCGCGGCGCGCGAGCGCGCCGGCCGTGGCGCGGCGCTCGATATCCAGCAGCTCGCTCAGGCGATGACCGCCCAGGTACGCCAGCTCGGGTATGTCCGCATGCAATCGGGGGATCTCGACGTCCGTACCGCCGTCGTCCACCGCGATGAAGGTGACCGTCTTGTCGTTCGGCCCCTCCATGAACAGCTGCACCTTGCTGTGCTGGTCGGTGGCACCGAGTGCGCCAAGTGGCGTTGGACCCACACCGCCGTCGCCCGGGGTGCGATGCTTTCCAAGACTCTCCGCCCAGAGCTGCACGAACCAGTCAGCCATGTCGCGCAGCGCGTCGCTGTACGGCATGAGGACGTGGATGTGGCGGCCGTGTCGTTCGTTGGCCAGGTGCTGAAGCGTCGCGAACGCGCCGGCGATGTTGTTGTCGACTGCGCCCGACGCGCAGCGCGTGCGCATGTCCGCCGCACCGGCGAGGAGCTCCGACGTGTCGATGCCGACGAGCGCGGCGGGAAGGATGCCCACTGGCGTGAGCACGCTGAACCGTCCACCAACGTTCGCGGGAATGTCGAGCGCCATGACGCCCTCCGCGCGGGCGATCGCGCGCAGCGCTCCCTTGTCCGGATCGGTGACGAACACCAGGCGCTCCTTCGCAGCCGTGTCGCCGAGCGTGGCGGCCAGGCGCGCGCGGATGACCATGTACTGCGCCATCGTCTCGGCTGTCCCACCGGACTTCGACGTCACGACGAACAGGCTGCGCGAGAAGTCGAGGCGCGCGAGTAGCGCGGAGATGTTGGCGGGGTCCACGTTGTCGAGCACGTGGAGGCGCGGGTTGCCGCCGCGCGCCGC
This sequence comes from Gemmatimonadaceae bacterium, assembly GCA_031407575.1. Taxonomy (GTDB): domain Bacteria; phylum Gemmatimonadota; class Gemmatimonadetes; order Gemmatimonadales; family Gemmatimonadaceae; genus AG11. Next base: position 3,040 of record JANOIJ010000410.1, read on the forward strand.
CTCGTCGAGCAGGTTCCACTGCGGCGGGCGCAACGCTGTGCGCAGGGCGATGGGGCCGAGCGCCGATCCGCCGATCCCCAGCACGACGACGTCGGTGAGGCCCGGCAGGCGCTGGCGGATGCTCGCGACGAAATCCCGCGTCTGCTGATGCAGCGCGCGGTCGTCGGGTAAGTCGAGGAAGCCGAGCGTGCCCTCGGAATGCTGGTTTACCATCGCGACGTGCGCCGCCGTGAACGCGGCGCTCGCCTCGCTCCATTCGTTGGCGGTGATGCCGCCGTCGATCGAGGGCGCCATCATATTGGTGTAGTCGAGGCGAATGCTCATGGTGCCCTGTTAGACGGTGACAGTGAGCCCATCGAATGCGGGTGTGATCCCGCGGGGCATTTCCGCCTCGAGGTCCGCGTGGAAATTGTCGTGCGTCAGGTGCGTGAGGTACGTGCGCTCCGCGCCGATGGCCTGCGCCACAGAGAGCGCCTCGGACAGGCTCAGGTGCGAGGGATGCGGCCGCCGAAACAGCGCGTTGATCACGAGCACGCGCGCGCCGCGCAACAGCGCGAGCGCGTCGTCCGGCACCGTCTTGGCGTCGGTGACGTACGCGAGCCCGCCGATGCGATAGCCGAAGACGGTGACGGGGCCATGTGGGACGGGCACCGCGGTGACGTCGGCGTCCCCGATGCGCACGGTGGCGCGCGGCTCCACGACGATCGCGCGGCCCTGCGGCTTCGTCGTGCCGGGAAGCGGTCGGATGTTGTCGTCGAAGATGTAGGCGAACTTGCGCTCCAGCGTGCGCAACGTGTCCGCCGAGCCGTACATCGGGAGGTGCGCGTCGCGGCCCGCCGACATCGCGCGGAGGTCATCGATGCCATGCGTGTGGTCTGCATGGTCATGCGTGAAGAGCACCGCGTCCACGCGCGTGATCGCGCAGGCGAGCAACTGGAGCCGCAGCTCCGGCGGCGTATCGAGCAGGATCACCGAGCCGCCGTCCGTCTCGAGGGCGGCCCCGACCCGCGTCCGACGATCCCGCGGGTCGCTCGAGTGGCACACGTCACAACCACAACCGACCTGGGGCACACCGAAGCTCGTGCCGGTGCCAAGGAACGTGAGCTTCATTCCCGAAAAGCCGCACCCGCCGGGGCGGGTACCCGTGCGCTGCGCTCAGGATGACCCACTAGACCGTTTCGACCTTCATGAGGTTCGTCGTGCCCGGGACGTCGAAGGGTACGCCCGCGGTGACGACCACGCGATCTCCCTCGCGTGCAAGCTCGTGGGTGCGTACGGCCTCCAGCGCGAGCTTGACCATGTCCCAGTATGTGTCGCAATGCGGGACGAGGCATGGTATCACGCCCCAGACCAGCGCGAGCTGGCGGTACGTGCGCTCCTGGTCGGTGAGCACCAGGATGGGCACGCCTGGCCGGAACGACGCGACGACGCGTGCGGAGAAGCCGCTCTTCGTGAAGACGATGAGCGCCGGGGCACCGAGGCTGCGCACCGCGGACGTCGCGGCAGCGGCGATGGCCTGCTCCGTGGAGACCGCACTGTCCGTCGCGGCACGACGCTCATCCGCGCGTGCTACACGAGGATGGCGTTCGATCTCGGTGATGATGCGTGACATCGCCTCCACGGCGAGCCGCGGATAGTTGCCCGCCGCGGTTTCTGCCGAGAGCATCACGGCGTCGGTACCATCGAAGATCGCATTCGCGACGTCGCTGGCCTCGGCGCGGGTCGGGCGCGGATGCGTGATCATGGACTCGAGCATCTGCGTCGCCGTGATGACTGGCCGCCCGAGCTTGTTGCAGAGCGCGATGATCTTCTTCTGCGCGATCGGCACCTCCTCGAACGGGAGCTCCACACCGAGGTCGCCACGCGCGACCATGACGGCGTCGGAGGCGCGCACGATGCACTCGATGTTCTCGAGAGCGGAGTCCTTCTCGATCTTGGCGATAACGAGCATGTGCTTGGGAATCTTCTCGCGCAGCTCGGCGATGTCCTGCGCGCGCCGCACGAAGCTGAGCGCGAGATACTCGAGATTGTGCTCGACGGCGAACCGCACGTCGGCCCAATCCTTTTCCGTGATCGACGGCGCACTCACGGCCACGCCGGGCAGGTTGATGCCCTTGTGGCTCTTGATCGGCCCGCCGTGCAACACGCGCGCCTGCACGGTGTGCGTTCCCACCTCGAGCGCGACGAGCTCGATCAGCCCGTCATCCACGAGGATGCGGTCACCGACCTTGAGGTCATTGCACAGGTTCTCGTAGGTCGTCGGAAACTGTCCCTCCGCGGCGTCCTCGCCCGCGACGAGTACGATGTCCTCGCCATCGGCGACATGGCGAGGTGCGGCCAGATCGCCAATGCGGATGCGTGGCCCCTGAAGATCGCCGAGGATGGCGACGGGTCGGCCCAGCTCACGGGCCGTGGCGCGGACGAGGGCGACGGTGGCCGCGTGCTGCTCGTGCGTCCCGTGCGAGAAATTCAGGCGTGCGACGCTGAGTCCTGCCTCCATGAGGCTGCGCAGCGTGTCGCGATTGTCGGACGCCGGTCCGAGCGTGCAAACGATTTTCGTACGGGGGAAGGCCACGTTGTTTAGTCGGAGTTCCGTGAAGGAGAAGAAAGGCGGACCGCCATCAACCCACGAGTTGTGTACGCTTCTTCTCGAGGCCGGCCGTGAGCGAATCGAAGCTCTTCTGGAAGCTTGCCAGTCCGTCGTGCAGCAACTTGTTCGTGACGTCGGTCATGTCGATACCGGCGGCGGCGAGCGCGCGCATCGTGCCCTCGGCGGCGGGGAAGTCCGCGTCCACCGTGCGTTGCACCTCGCCGTGATCGCGGAACGCCTCGATGGTGGCTGGCGGCATGGTGTTGACCGTGTCTGGTCCGACGAGTTGCTCGACGTACATGACATCGCGATAGGCGGGATTCTTGGAGCTCGTACTGGCCCAGAGCGGACGCTGGAGGCGCGCGCCGGCGGCTTTCAGGGGTGTCCAGCGCGCCGACGAGAATTCGTCGAGGAACAGCTTGTACGCGAGCTGCGCGTTAGCGACGGCCGCCTTGCCGCGGAGCGCGAGGATGCGAGTCTTGTCGTCGCCGGTGGCGTTGGCCGCCAACGCGTCGAGTCGCTTGTCGATCTCGGAGTCCACGCGGCTCACGAAGAACGACGCGACGGACGCGATGCGGTCCACGTGCTTGCCGGCAGCAATGCGATCCTCGAGGCCGCTGATGTACGCGTCGATCACGCGGCGATGCGCATCGATGGCGAAGAGCAGCGTGATGTTGACGTTGAGGCCGGCGCCGATGAGCGTACGCACGGCGACCGCTCCCTCCGCCGTCCCCGGCACCTTGATCATCACGTTCGGCCGACCGACCTGCGCCCACAGCCGCTGCGCCTCGGCCACGGTCTCCTTCGCGTTGTTCGCTGAGCCGGGCGAGACCTCGATGGAGACGTATCCGTCGTGGCCGTTGGTGGCCTCGAACACGGGCATGAACCGGTCGCACGCCTCGCGAACGTCCGTGGTCTCGACGAGTTCGAAGAGGTCCATTGCGGTGGCGCTCGCTACGGCGCCAGAGAGCTGGTCATCGTACGCGTCGCCCTCGGCCAGCGCCTTCTCGAAGATGGTGGGATTGGACGTCATGCCCGTGAGGGCGTCGTCCTGGATCCGCGTGACCAGCTCTCCGTTGCGGAGGATGCTGCGGTCGATGAAATCCAGCCAGATGGACTGGCCGGCGGCGTTGAGCAGCTGGAGGCGGTTCTGCGGCATGTAGGAGGGCGCACCATGAGGGAGACGCCGCAATCTACAGTGACGCGTTGGGGCGTAGAAGATTCGAATGGCACGAAGTTTTTTCGAGGTTTCTTGAGAATTTGTGTCGCCGCGGCACGAGGTCTGCCATTCCCCGAGTTCGGCAGAACTGCGACGACCCTCGTCGCACCCGCAACCTCGCCCGCGGGGAACGAGATCATTGGGCGAAGGCGACGGAGGACAAGGATGAAGACCAGGAACTTTGCGTTGTGCGCACTCGGCCTCGCAGCCGCCATCACATTCGGCGGCGCCGCGACGGCGTCGGCTCAGGCCACCTCGCAGACGCGCATTCCGGTGCGCAAGGATGACCCGGCGCAGCAGCCGGTACGTGTCGATACGGTACGCCTTCAGGGAAGAACCGACACCGTAATCGTTCGGACTCGGCCAGACACCGTGGTTCGCACGGTGGTCGGCCCGACGCGCTATGACACCGTGACGCTCGCACCGCCGCTACAGCGGCTGCCCTCGGCCTACTTCGGACTTGGCGTTGGCGTCGCCATGCCCATGAACAACTGGCGCAACACCACGAAGGACGGGTTTGGCTTGCAGGCACAGGCCGGCTGGTTCCCGAACAACGGGACCATCGGTATTCGTGGCGACGTGAACTACAGCTGGCTCAACAAGCGCGAGACGGATTGCAAGCCATGCGCTGACCCGCGGATTCTGGCCGGCTCACTCGACCTGCTCGCGCGCTTCCCGCTCGATCGGACTAGTAAGCTCAACCCCGTCGTCTACATCCTCGGCGGCGGCGGTCTGGACAAGATCTTTGACTTCATTCCCTATCGGAATTCCGACAACAAGGTCGTCACCGCGGGCTCGTCCACGCAGCTGTCCTCGGCAACGGTGTACCCGGCCCTGGGTGTGACGGCCGCGAGCCGCGGCACCAAGAGCATGTTCTTCCATTACGAGGGCGGCGCCGGTCTCGACGTCACGCTTGGTGGACTGCACGCGTTCGTGGAAACGAAGTACAGCACGCTCAATACGACCAACGGGAACTCGCACTACTGGCCCACGATCGTCGGGCTCAAGTTCTACTAGCGAACGATGGACATACGCTGCGGAGAACGTGCAACCTCGCGTTCTCCGCAGTGTAGCATGCAGACTATGGGATTCCTCATGAATCGGTATTGCCTGGGCACGCTGCTGCTCGTCGCGCTCGCGCCCACTGCCGAGGCGCAGGACGCCGGCCGCCTGCTCGACTCATCGGGGGTGCGGTCGAAGGTCGTCGTCGACTCCACGTCGGCGCAGCGGGGCGGCCACAACTGGTTCGTGTCACTGCTGCGCAAGATCGCGCGCCGCAGCGACGAGCTCACCGCCGATTCGGTGGTCGTTGCCGTGGATTCTTCGGGAGCCACGACTGTGGTCGCGACAGAAGCACCGACGACGCCACGCTCCTTCAAGTCGAAGAAAGACAGCCTCGCGTGGGAAGCCGCGCGCGTGTCCGCCAACAGATCCGCCGGGTATCGCGTGACGGTGGACCTGTTCAGTCGCCAGCTCCGCGTCATTGACGGAGAAGACACGCTGCGTACCGCGCCCGTGGCCACGGCGATGAACGCGACGCTTGCCTACGGCGGCAAGGTGTGGCGCTTCGAGACGCCGCGCGGCGTTCGCGTCGTGCGCGGCAAGGACAAGGACCCCGTGTGGACGCCGCCGGAGTGGCACTTCGCCGAAGTAGCGCTCGAGCACGGCCTCAAGCTCACCACCCTGCAACGGGGTCAGAGTATCAAGCTGAAGGACGGCACCAGACTCAAGACGCAGGGCGACGAAGTGGGCATCGTTCGGCCCGGCACGACTGAGTTCGTGCCGATGGTACTCGACGAGCACGTCGTCTTCGACAACACGCTATTCATTCCGCCGGGCGGCACCAAGCACCGGCAGATTCAGGGTGAGCTCGGACACTACCGCCTGGACCTGGGCGACGGCTAACTGCTGCACGGCACGCCGTACGCGAAGTCGATCGGCGCTGCGGTCACGCACGGGTGCGTCCGCATGCGCGACGAGGACATCGAGTGGCTGTACGAGAACGTGCCCGTCGGCACGAAGGTGTTCATCTACTGATACCGGCGTCGCGTCCGTTTACAACTGCTGACTGGACTGCAGCATCTCCACATCGGGTTCGGGCGCAACGAGTGGTAGGCAAAGACGGCGGAGCTAAGCGCTCCGCCGTTTGCGTTTCCATGTCTTCAGCGTCGGTCGCCATTTCAACGTCGATGGCGTAGAATGGCTCGTCAGGTGGCCACGCTGTTCCAGGAGGCACCATGGAAATCAGTCGACGCATTCGCGCGGTGCTTGTGACCGCAGCCGTGTGGGGCGCAGTGTGGTCTGTTCCGGGACTCGCCTGGATTGGCCGCCTGAACATGCACCGAGACGACGGACTGCCGTTTCATCTTCCGAGCGTCGTGCGAGACGTCTTCATGCATTGGACCGTCTTCGGCGCGATTGCCGGGGTGCTGTTCGCGCTCACCCTTGGCTTGGCGGAGCGTCGACGGTCCTCGGCCGACGCGCTCTCCATGCGCCGAGTTGTCGGCTGGGGCGCAATCGGGGGCGCTGCCTTCCCGATTCTCGTCATACCGCTCGTGCCAATCGTGGCGCCTGAGTACGCTCGACAACTTCCCGACATTCACAATTTCTCGGCAGCGCTTCGCCAGGCCATGCTGGTCGGCACGGTCTATGGTGTGCTCGGCGCGATCTGCGCAGGCGCGTCACTTCGTCTGGCGCGTCGTGCTGATCGCGATCAGCTCTCTGTCTCGGACGGCCCAGGTGTGGTACCGGCCAGTCACCTTGCGAACGCTGAAGCCGACAAAGGGGGTGTTGAGGTCGGTATTTAGCACGCACCTGAGTCGCCCCACGCCTCCTGCCGACCTATGCCATCCCTGGCTGCACGACAAACCGTACCCGCCGAGCCACCACAAGGCGCGCATGCGCTCGCGTTTGCGCTCTGCGCGACGGCGGCGCTGCTCCTGCTATGGCCCCTCTTCACCGGCCAGATCCTCTTCGGAGGAGCGCGCTCGGACATGTTCATTGCGGGCTACTCGTTCCGGCTCTTCGGCGCACAGACCTTCCTGGAGACGGGAGCCATCCCGCAGTGGAACCCATACCTGTTCGGTGGGCTGCCGTACATCGGCGCGATGCATGGCGACATCTTCTACCCCACCGCCTGGCTGCGCTGGATCATGCCGGTGGACCTTGCCATCACGTGGGGCATGGTGCTGCACTTCGTGCTGGCGGGATGGTTCATGTATCGGTTTGCGCGCGCACTCGGACTCACGTGGGGTGCGGCGCTGTTCAGTGGGATCTCGTATGAGTTGACCGGGATCGTCGCCTCGCAAATGAGTCCAGGGCACGACGGCAAGCTCTTCGTCTCCGCCCTGACACCGTTGGCGTTCTGGGTCTTGCTGCATGCAATCCGGCGGGAACGGACGTGGGCCTTCGGCGTGTTCGCCATCGTAGTCGCGCTGATTGTACTCGGCCACTACCACATGGCGTATTTCCTCTTGATTGCGCTCGGACTCTGGGCGCTGTACCTGACCCTGTGGGACCCCAGTCGCCCCCGGGTGCGCGCATGGAGACCGCTGGGTCTCGCCACGGCGGCCGTGGTCGTTGGCGTCGGCATCACGGCGCTGCAGGTGCTGCCGTTCCTCACGTACATCCCGTTCTCGCCCCGCGCGGCAGGCGGACCAGACCAGGGATGGGCCTTCGCAACGACCTATGCGCTTCCGCCCTCCGAGGTGTTTACGCTGCTGTTGCCGCAATTCAACGGAGTGCTGGACCAGTACTGGGGACGGAACGCGATGAAGCACCACACGGAGTACGTGGGCTTTCTGCCACTCGCGCTCGCGGCACTCGCCGTGGGGGACCGCGCGCGACGAACGCTGGTGCTCGCCTTTGTCGGCGGGGCTCTCCTCTTTTTGATGTTCGCGTTCGCCAGCTACACGCCGCTGTACCGGCCGTTCTTCGAGTTCCTGCCGGGCCTGAACAAGATCCGCGCGATGGGGATGGTGTTCTACCTCGTTGCGTTTGCCCTTTGCGTGCTTGCCGGCATCGGCATGGACCGCGTGCTCGCGAGGCCCGTCCGGATGCGGACCGTCGCGGCCGTGGTTGGCGGAGCGGCGCTCTTTGCCTTCCTGGGGTCGGCGGGCGGGCTGCAGGCCCTCGCAGAATCGCTCGCCATCCCACAGCGAGCGCAAGCCGTCGCGGAGAACGCTCCTTTCCTCCGCGCCGGCGCGCGGCGACTGCTGGTGTTCGTTGCCTTGGGTGGCGTTGTTCTTTGGGCGGCGACGGCCGGACGACTCGCGCGTGGCATGGCCACCGCTGCCTTAGTGCTGCTGGTCGCCCTGGATCTCTGGAGCGTGGACCGGACGTTCTATGTCTTCTCACCGCGCGCGACGAAGCTGTTTGCCGACGACGCGGTGACAACGCACCTTCGCCATGTACGTCCCCCGTATCGCGTGTTCGACGCGGGGCAGAGCTATGGGCACTCGGTGCTGATGGCGTACAGGATCCCCGTGGCGATGGGGTATCATGGCTTTGCGCTTCAGCGCTACAACGAGCTCGCGGGATTCGCCGAGGGATGGCGCAACCTGCTCTCTCCGAGCCTGCTGGACCTGCTTGCGATCCGTTTCATCATCCTCGCAGGTGCACAGGAGGTGCCCGGGTATCATCAGGTCGTGGCGCTCGTTTCCACTGCCTTCGGCACGACCGCGGTCTTGTATGAGCGAGACACGCTCCCCGCGTACGCACGCGTGGTGCCCGCCGCCGCGAAGGCAGCGGAGAGCCAGATCGTGCCCACGCTCGCTGACCCCCGCTATCCGGTGAATGGCGTGGTCCTGCTACCGGACACCTCCTCGTCGAACTCGCCGGCGGCGCAGCCGCCCTTCCGACCGTCCGCTGTGTCAGCGACGGTCACTGATTGGCGACCGGGCGCCATGACGGTCGAGTTGCAGGGGTCAGAGCCTACGGTGAGCCAGCTGCTCGTGTCCGAGAACTGGTATCCGGATTGGCGGGCCGAGGTGGATGGCAACGAGGGCGTGGTCCGCCGGATGAACCACACGCTGCTTGGTGTCGACTTGCCGGCGGGCGCGCGACAGGTCCGCCTGACATTCGACTCAGCGGCGTATGCGCAGGGTAAGGTCATTACCGCCCTCTCGCTGCTCGCCGCGGTCGGCATGATCCTGCTGCCGCGTGTCAGGATGCGGCAGGTCGCCCAGTCTCAGAACGTCGGCGTCGCGAGGCCGCCCGCGTCCTCGTAGAACTGCACCTTCGACGGCGCGTACTGCTTCGTCAGCAGGATGATCTGGCCGGTGTGCATCGAGAAGTGCTCCACCACGTGATAGACGGCGTCCAGCACCGACACATCCCGGCCCTGAATGAACCGACGCGTCGCGAGATCCTCGGCGGTCAGCGCACCGATCACTGCGTCCGCTTCATCGAGCGTACGACGCAGTGCGGCGAACAGCGCTGCGGCATCCCCGCCCTCCCTCGCCGCAAACTCCGCCGAGCGATGGCGAGTGTCCGGCGCACCACCGACATGGCAGACGATCCATTGCCGGATGTTGCCATCGAGGTGCAGCAGCAGGTTGCCGATGCTGTTGGATCCGTCGTCTACCCTGCGCCACACCGCATCCGGCGGAAGCTCATCGAGACACCGCGCGATCTTCGTGGGATACTCGAACGCGAGATAGTGTCTCGATTGGGCGAGAAACTCGGCGGCGACGTCCATTGGTGCGCTCACGAGGTGAGGTGAATCATGGCGCCCGCTCGTCGCGAAGATCGCCGCGCCGTCGGTCCAGCGGCTCGACCAGCGCGCCGTTGGCGCGGCATGCGGGCTACGGCTTGATCTCGACCGGGGTGCCGATGGGAACGACGCTCCAGATCTCCTCGATTTCCTGATCCGTGAGCGCGACGCAACCGTTCGTCCAGTCGTTGGCGCGATGCGTCGCCCCGGCGTTCCCCATGCCGTTGGGCAACCCGTGGATCATGATGTCGCCGCCGGGCTCGGCGCCGATGGCCTGTGAGCGCGCGCGATGCGCTGCGGTCGGATAGGAGATGTGCAGCGCCAGGTGGTACTTGCTGTTGGGCTGGCGTGCGTCGATGTAAAAGAGACCCTCTGGAGTCTTGCGGTCGCCGGCGCGCAGCTTGTCGCCCAGCGGGTTGCCGCCCAGCGCCACGAGATATGTGCGCGTCGGCTTGCCATCGCGGAACAGCGTGAGCTTTCGCGCCTTCTTCTCCACCACGATGCTGTCGACGAGCCCGCGCGGCGGCGGCGTCATGGGCAGCGACGCGACGGCGCCGCCGTGAGATGGCGTGGGCGCAGTGGCGAGGAGTGTGGCGGACAGAACGCTGACGAGCAGGGCGTGCGGCATGGCTCGTAGAGGGCGGCAGGAACTCCAATCTATGCACGAGTGCGCCAGGTGGGAAAGGGCGTCTCTCGATGCGCTCCACAATTGGACGATCCAGTGTCTCTTCCGTTGCTTCATCGTTCGGGAGCTGTTGAGGGCGTGGCAAAGGCGCGACGAATCGCCACGGTTCGCTGGAGCTCATCGCGTGACTGCAGGATCTTGTCGCGCAGGTCGCGCGGCAGGTCCGTTCGCTGCCGCAGCATGACGTCCACCGCAGCAAGCGCATCTGCAGAACGCTGGCCATCGAGCGCGGACGAGACCCAGTTGCCGAGAAAGAAGATGCGGCGATTGCGCTGGATCCACGGCAGGCTGTCGAGCGCCGGAACGAGGTAGCGCCGCGTGAGCGCGTCCTGCGCCGGATCGTGGAAGGCGCGGAGACTCGCCGTCACCCAGTCCTCGTTGAGGGCGCGGTCGCCAAAGTAGCGGTCCCAGTATTGCGCCTTCGTGGACGAGTCGGCGCGGGCCGCCCCCGCCACGAACGCGCGCCGGCGTCCCTCCGTCGTGGAATCTCGGCGCGACTCCGCGGCGAGTCGTGCGTCCGCCATCGGTGCTCCGCGCGACACCAGCGCGGTGACGATCGCCCATCGCGTGGGGGCACGGAGCGGCGCGCCAGCCGTAGTAGCGCTGTCCAGCAGCGCGTCGAGCGTACGCAGTGCGCCGCTGGACTGTGCGAGGCCCACGTACGTGTCGAGATGGTTCTTCCGTACGCCGTACGATCGCGCCGTGTCATTCGCAATGGCGAGCAGCACGCGCTCGAGGTCTGGACGCACACGCGCTTCCTCCGCCCGGGAGAGATACGCCGACACGGCGCGCGAGAGCCGGCCAAGCACCACCGGCACGATCTGCTCGTCGGTCTCGCGCGGCAATTCGCGGAGCGCGGCCTGCACGAACCGCGCAGGATCCATGCGCGCATCGCGCACCTGGTCCCATAGCGCGCCCCAGAGCATCGCGCGGAGAAAGTCGTCGCGCACCGCGCCGATGTGAAGCTCCAGCCAACGCATGCTGCGCTCGTCGAGACGCACGATGGCGTATCCGAAGTCGCCAGCATTCGCGAATACAAAGTCCGGCGCCGTGCGGCCGGCGACGCGAACCTCAGTCACGCGTCCGCGCAGCTCCACGGGAATGCGCACCGGCGGCGCGTCCGCGTAGCCGAGCAGGACTTCCACGCGGCCGGGCCACGGTGCGCTGCCCGAGAGCGGTTGCGCCGGTGCCTGCACCAATGCGAGACGCGTGATGCGCCCCGCCCGGACGTGCAGCTGCTGCGTGAGCACCGGCATGCCGGGCCGGCGGATGTAGCTCGTTCCCCATGCGTCCAGCGAGCGATGCGACGCCGAACCCACGGACGTCAGGAGATCGCGCCACGTCGCGTTGCCGTACGCGTGACCGCGCAGGTAGCCACGCAAGCCGTCGCGAAACGCGGTGTCGCCGACGAGGTAGTTGAGCTGCTTGAGAATCCCCGGCGCCTTGTTGTAGACGATCGCGCCGTAGTTGCTCTTCGCCTTGTCCAGGTTGTCGAGATTCTGCCACACGGGGGTGGTGCCCGACGATGCGTCCACCGCGTAGGCTGCCGGCTTGTTGCGCAGGTAGAACGTCTTCCATGCATTCGCCGCCGGATCAAGGTCCGCCTGCATGACCGCGGCAAGATACGTGGAGAATCCCTCCTTGAGCCACAGGTCGTCGAACCATCGCATCGTGGTGAAATCACCGAACCACTGGTGCGCCACCTCGTGAAAGATCGTCGCCTGCCTGCCCAGCAACTGCGTCAGCGTGGGCCGCTCGCGATAGATGAAGGTCTCTTCGTTGTAAAAGATGGCGCCCGGATGCTCCATGCCGCCGAAGGGAAACGCCGGCGCGAGCACGACGTCGAACTTCTGGAAGGGAAACGGCTGCGCGGTGTACTTCTCCAGCCACGTGATCGCCCGCGCATTGATCGCGATCAGCGTGTCCGTCTCCGCCTCACGAGCGCGCGACGCACGGACATACAGTGAGATCGGACGTCCATCGATCACCGCGGAGCGCACCGTCCACGGGCCGGCAGCAAAGGCGACGAGGTACGTGCTGATCGGCTCGGACTCCGCGAACAAGTACGTCAACGCGGCCGCCGAATCCACGCGCGCGAGCCGTCCATTCGACACGGCCGTCCAGCCACGTGGTGTCGTCAACGACAGCGACACGCGGCCCTTGAGGTCGGGCTGGTCGAAGCACGGGAAGAGTTGATTCGCGTCGGCCGGCACCAGGAGCGTGTAGAGATAGTCCGCGTTGTCGGTGACATCGTGCACACGAATGACGCTCGCTCCCGCTGGCGCGATGGCCGACTGGAAGTCGAGCGCAATCTCATTCTCGCCGTCGCGAAGTGTGCCGGCGGCGAACACCAGGTGACCGTTCACCGCGCGCGGCACCACAGCGACGCCATTCGCCGACGCGCGCGCATGCGACAAGCCACGGAAGTCCACGATGACGTCGCCACCGCCCTTGCGCACGAAGCGCAGCGTGGCGCGGCCGTTCAACGTGTCGCGCCGCGTGACGTCCATGTCCAGCGCGTACCGCACGTTCGCGATCTGCGCCGCACGACGGCCAGCCAGCGCGAGCGACACGCCGGTTCCCGTTAGGCTGTCGGCCGCAAGGGAAGACAGCATGACCATGAGTGGCAGCATCTACCGGTCCTGATCGTACACGATGTCCACCGGGATGCCTCGTGCCTTCAACCGATCGAGATCGCCCTGGAGGACCGGTGAGATGACGCCGAGGTCCGCGTAGAGCGTCGTGACGCCGGCGTAGTCACCGTTGCCCTGGAGCACGAGAATCTGTCGCGAGAGCTCGTCGGTTGCGGCGCGCATCTTCGCGAAGTCGACGCGATACTTGCCGCTCGCGTCGCGCGTGAAGGCACCCGTGCGCTGCAAGAAGTTGAACGCGACGACGTTCGCGCGCCCGTGCGCATCCGCGGCGCCGAAGCGCACGGAGCGAAACAGGCTCGCCAGGAACGTGACGTAGTTGTCGTTTACGGACGCCGCACCCATCTCGCCCTGTTCATTGAGCTGCCGAATCATGTAGAGGCCGAGGATGTCGGCCTTCCCCTCCTCGAGGGCGCCGGCCTTTTCCTTGAGCGCGGTTCGCACGGTCCCCTTGCCGTTGATGGTGTTCTTGATCCCCAGCCCATGCGCGACTTCGTGGAACATCACATTCGCGAAGAATGCATCGAACGTCACGCGCGGCAGCTGGTCGTCCACGATCAACTCCTTCGCCAGCGGCCGGAGGATGCGGTCGAACTTTGCGCGAATGGCATTCTTGAGCTGAAGTCGCCGAGTGCCCTTCGTGAGCTGCACGTGCTCATCGTTCGGAAGGTTGATCGCAATCGTCTTGGATGCCTGGTTGGCCTGCCCCGCGACGAACACGACATCATACGCGTTGAGATCCGCGTCGGTGCCCGGCGTTTCCTTCTTGTACTGCGGATCGACGGGAATGCCGCGCTGGAGTGCCGGCAGCTGCGCCGCGTACTTCGCGAGGCGCTGGCTCCACGCCCGATCCTTCACGAGGACGAATGCCTCGTTCGCGGCCTTGTAGCCGAACAGCTCGTCCTCATACGTCTCGATGGGGCCGAGGATCAGGTCGAGCGTGTTGGTCTTCATGTCCATCCACGCGATGTCGGTGGGCTGGTAGCGATCATTCATGAGCGACGTCGCCAGCGTGGTGAGATAGCGGCGCAATCCGGCGTCCTCGGCGAGGGTGGCGGCCTGCCGCACCTTTGCGGCCGCACGCGCGTTCGCGGCCGCGAAATACTTCGAGTACGGGATGACCGTGAGTGCTCCGGATGCACTCCGCCGCACCATCGTGTACAGCGACTTCAAGCTGTCCGCGCGCGCACCGCCCGCGGCCACCGCCTGTTCGAACTCGGCTTTCGTCATGTCGCGCGGATAGAAGTTCGCGCCATGCGGCTTGGCCGGCGTGCCCCCGACGAACGAGACGTTGTTGTCCAGCCGGTCCCAGGGACCGACGTTGATCTCTGCGAGGAGTCGTGTGGTCGGGTCGGCAATCGTGGACAGCAGCGAGTCGCGCGGACCCACCGCCTGCACCCAGTAGATCTCGTGCATCTCGCGCGCGGCATCCACGAGCAGCGGGAGCATGCGCCGCTCCTTTGGCGTCAGCGCCATCGTATCCGCACTCAGGCGCACCGTCGTGTATCGCGACAACCGCTCGGCGGGAGACGCCAGCGACGGTGCGGGGGTAGCGGGTGGGGTCACTGGACGCCGCACTTCGGGCGGGCGTCCACCCGGATACCAACGCGGCGCAGGACCATCGGCGAGCAATCGCGTCGCAGCAGCGCCGGCGCCGATCACGCTCGTCATGTGCGCGAAGTCGACGTGCGACACATCATCACGAACGGTGTGATAGTCCCCATGCATGTTGTACGACGACAACGTGTGCGCAGGCACGCCGGCACGAGCGAACGCGATGTTGTCACTGCGCATGAAGAACTGCTGGTCGGCGCGACTATCGGGCCCGATGGGGAGGCCCGCGGCGGCGAACATCATGCCCATGGACGACCGCTCGAATCCGGTCAGCCACGCCTTGCCCGGGCCGATGGAGTCGGGGCGTCCGATCATCTCGATCTCGAGATTCGCCGACATGCTCGCAACGGGCGAGACGGGATGCAGCAGGTACCAACGCGTACCGAGCAGGCCCACCTCTTCACCCGTAGTGGCCGCGAAGATCAGCGTGCGCTTCGGCGGAGGACCGGCGGCCATCGCGCGCGCAATCTCGAGCACGGCAACGACGCCCGACGCGTCGTCATCCGCGCCGTTGTACACGGAGTCGCCCTGCACGGGCTGGCGAATGCCAAGGTGATCGTAGTGCGCGTTGATGAGAACGACGGAATCGCGCAGCACCGGATCGGTTCCGCGAAGCACACCTACGACGTTCACGGCCTGACGACGCTTCTCGCTTGGCACGGTGTCCAGCGCCGCAAAACTCGGGAACAGCGTCAGCGCTTCACGTGACCGACCATCGCGAGTCGTCGTGATGAGTGCCAACGGAACGCGCTGGAAGTAGCCGCTGTCTCCCGCCGGCTCCAGCCCGATGGCCTGCATCTCCCTCGCGATGAGCGCCGCCGCTCTCGCCGAGCCGCGCGTACCGGTGCCGCGACCCTCGAGCGAATCATCCGCCAGCGCAGTCAACAACTGCCGGACACTCGCCTCGGCGATCGGCCCACCGAGCGCGGGTGTCGACCCGCCCGCCGGTGCGGCGCCCGCGCAGCCGAGCTGGACGAAAAGCGAGCCAATCAGGAGCGGAAGGACCGACCGTGCGACTCGTGTCATGTCGTAAGCGCGTGTGAGAATCATTTGACGGATGCGGGAGCTGCATCGGTCCCACGTAAAGTGCACCGGAGGTCAGTCGCGTGGAACGTTGCTTGCCAATTGTTTACCCGCGAACCCCGACTTCGACCCGGAGAATGCGGCTTCATGCAGCGACGATCCCGATCACCGATTGCCATCCTCGCTGCACCCATTGCGGTAGCACTCGTGTTTGGATTGGGCGCGTCACGAAAGCCCGCCGCGTCCAGCACGATGTTGACGCTCGAGGCCAGTCTCGGCGAGAAGACACTCACGCTCAAGCGGGATGGCGAGACCGTGAGGACATATGCGGTGGCGACTGGAGCGCATACGCATCCGACGCCCACTGGCACCTTCCAACTGCGCAAATTGGTCTGGAACCCGAAGTGGATTCCTCCCAAGGAGAAGTGGGCGCGCGGAAAGACGGCGCAGGCGCCCGGAGACCCGGGCAATCCGATGAAGACGGTCAAGATCTTCTTTCAGGAGCCGGACTACTACATCCACGGCACGGACGCAGTGGAATCACTGGGCACCGCGGCGTCGCACGGATGCCTTCGCATGGAGCCGAACGACGCGGCCGAGGTCGCCCTGATGGTGATGGAGAACGGCGGCGTTGCGCGCGATTGGGATTGGGTGAAGGGCATCCTGCACATCGGCGAGCAGCGTGTCGTCACCGTGCAGAACGCGGCGCCGCTCACGATTCTTCCGTAGCGAGACCCAGAGGGCGAGCAGGATGGTTCGTCGCGGCTCAGTCGTGCGCGATGTAGTAAGCGAGCCAGGCCAGGCCCAGTGCCAGCAAGGCACCGCCCGCAATCCAGAGCGACTGATCGCCCGGAACGTCTTCGTCGCCATCCAGCTCCCGCGCGCGTCGCTCGCGCCATCCCGCGAGCGCACCGGTGCCCGCCATGGATGCGTAGAACACGATGCGCGCGGCCAGCCCTGCGCCGGCACGTACGGGCATGAGCAGGTGCGCCCCTCCCAGGCCCACACCCAGAAGCAGGCCGGCATTCGTGATGCGCGTGATGCCGCGGATGTTCATGCTCGGACTACGCTGCGCGGTGAGACTGTTCGAGACAAACGAGTGACCAGCGGTAGCGACCGCTAGTCGGCGGACGTGAACGTGATGTCGGTGTCGATCGGCTTGCCGTGCCGCCAGATGCCGCTACCGGCTCGAGGCGGACTCAACACCTCGAAGCGTACTTCCAGCGGTTGCGGCCCGTCGGCAAAGGTCGGGCGAATATCCTCGAGCACTGCGCTGTACGCAGCCTCGTGATCGCTCGCCGTCACGATGCCGACGTGAATCGGATGCGCAAACCGCTGCATCTCCATCGCTCCAGGCATCTTCTCGGCGATGTAGTAGACGTACGTGTTCATTGGCCTCGGGTGCAGGTCACTACGACTTACAGCGGCTCCACGGTGAAGACCAGGACAGTGTTGGGCGGGATGGAGCCCAACCCACTCGCGCCATATGCCAGCGACGGCGGAATGATGAGCTGCCGTTTGCCGCCGACCTTCATCCCGATCAGGCCCTCATCCCAGCCTTTGATCACCTGTCCCACGCCGAGCTTGAACGGGATGGTGCCCGCGTCGAACGTGGAGCCGTTCACGAAGCTGCCGACATAGCGCACGTTGACGTTCTGGTTCGCGGCGAGCGTGGCGCCCGCGCCCACGGAGATGTCGCGATAGTACAGGCCGGAGGCAGTCTTGGTAGACGCGGCGAGGTTTACGCCGAGCGCCGGCGCGAAGGTCGTGGTTTCGATCGGCAAGCCGGAGATCTCCTCTGATCCGCCGCAAGCGGCGATGGCGAGTGGGAACAGCGCGAGTACAAGATGACGGAAGCGCATTGGATGGTCTGTGGCGGTGGCTGGAAGTCCAACGACGAAAGATAACCCGGCGAGGCGCGCTAACCTGCCCCGCCCTGTTCTCGATCGCGACGCACGGGAACCCGCTTGCCCTTGATGGTCGTGGCTCGCAGCGTCTCGATGATGCCGTCGGCGATCTCGTCTGGTACTTCCACCAGCGAAAAACGGTCCGTGATCTGGATGGCGCCAATGGCGCGCGCATCCACGCCTGCTTCGTTCACGATTGCACCGACGAGGTCGGCAGGACGGATGTTCGAGTTGCGCCCCGCGCCGATGTACAGCCGCGCGACGTCCCACTCCGGGGTAATGCGCTTGCCCTTGCCGGACTTGGCGCCCGCCTTGGCCGCTTCGTGGCGCCGCGAGCCTGCCTTGGAGGTCGGCGCACGTTCGCGGTCCAGACGCGGCGCCGTGCGCTCCGGGCGCAGCGCCACCGTGGGGATCTCCTCGGCATTCGCGCCGTCCTTGGCGTCGGCCATCTTCACCGCTGCGGCAGCGACGTCCATGATGTCGAACTCCTGCGCGAGCGAATCGACGACCGCGCGGAAGTGATCGAGCTCACCGGCGAGGATCGTCTCGCGCAGCGACGCCTTGGTCATCTCGATGCGACGCGCGCGCAGGTCCGCCACGGTCGGCACCGTCGCGATCTCGATCTTCTGCTTGGTGAGGTACTCGATGTTGCGCAGCAGGCGGTGCTCGCGCGGCTCGGCTAGCGTAATGGCGACGCCTTCACGCCCTGCGCGACCCGTGCGTCCAATGCGATGGACGTAGGCCTCCGCGGAGGTGGGGACATCGTAGTTCACGACGTGCGAGACGTGCTCGACGTCGAGACCACGGGCGGCGACGTCCGTGGCGATGAGCAAGTCCGCGGTGTTGGCGCGGAACTTCTTCATCACGCGGTCGCGCTGCTCCTGCGAGAGGCCGCCGTGCAGCGCTTCGGCGCGATAGCCGCGGCCATTGAGCGTCTCGGTGAGCTCATCCACTTCGGTGCGCGTGCGGCAGAACACGATGGCCGACGTGGGATTCTCCACGTCGAGCACGCGGCCGAGCGTCGCGTTCTTGTGCGCGCGGCCAACGATGTACGCCACCTGGCGCACGCGTGGCGCGGAACCGGCCGGCACGATCTCGCGATCGATGCGCACGCGGACCGGATTGCGGAGGTGCTTGTTCGCGATGTCAGCGATGCGGGGCGGTAGCGTGGCGGAAAAGAGCGCGGTCTGCCGCTCGGCGGGCGTCTCGGTAAGGATCGCCTCGAGGTCTTCAGCGAACCCCATGTCGAGCATCTCGTCGGCTTCGTCCAGGATGACGACCTTCACGCTGTCGAGGCGCAGCGTCTTGCGGCGGATGTGATCGAGCGCGCGGCCCGGCGTGGCCACCACGACGTCGACACCGCGCTTGAGCGCGCGCAACTGCGTCTCCATCGGTGCGCCGCCGTAGATCGGCAGTGCGACGATGCCCATCGCCTTGCCGTACTTGTGCACCGCCTCCGCCACCTGCATGGCGAGTTCGCGCGTCGGAACGAGGATGAGTGCGCCCAACCGATGCCGCGCGTCGGCGTCCGGCGTGAGCAAGTGCAGCAGTGGAAGTGCAAACGCAGCGGTCTTGCCGGTGCCGGTCGCCGCCTGGCCGAGGACGTCCTTGCCGTTGAGGAGAGGAGGAATTGCTTCGCGCTGGACGGGCGTTGGCTCTTCGTAGCCGAGTGCGGCCAATGCGTCAACGATGCGGGGATCGAGGCCGAGGCCGGCAAACCCGGAATTCAATTCAGTAGTCGAGTCAGTACTCGAGAGTGTGTCTGTACGCGGTGTCATTCGTTGAACATAACCCCGCAGCCTTCGTCGAGACGGATCGCGGTCGATGCGCTGCGTAGGTTTGGGGCTAAGGTACAGGTGCAGATCCTTCGCGAAGTTTACCCTGAGCGGAGCCGAAGGGCCCAGCATGACAAAAGCCTCCGATACACTCCCCTTCGAGATTCGCGCGTCGCCCATGCAGGGACACGGCGCATTCGCGACGCGCGTCATTCCCGCCGGCGTGCGGTTGATCGAGTACGCGGGCGAGCGCCTGACGCCCGCAGAGGCAGACGCGCGCTATCCCGACGTGGAGGGCGAGCGCCACCACACGTTCCTGTTTGCGATCGACGACGATGTGGTCATCGACGCCGCTGTGAATGGCAACGAGGCGCGGTTCATCAACCACTCGTGCGACCCGAATTGCGATGCGGTCATCGAGAACGCGCGCATCTGGATCGATACGATTCGTGCGGTGGCTCCCGGCGAGGAGCTCGCGTACGACTACGCGTACGTGCTGGACGAGCGCCACTCGCCCGCGGCGAAGCGACGTTTCCCGTGCCACTGCGGCGCGGTGACGTGCCGTGGGACGATTCTCGCCAAGAAGCGATGAGCTTCGTGGCACCCGGCACGCGAAGGGACTACTTGGCCTTCGGGCCGCAGAGGTGGTCCAGCGCAATGCCGCCCATCGTCCCGCCGCCGAACGCCGGGCCGTAGCCCGGCAGCTTGTTCACGGAACGCTCCACCACCTTCGTGCCGCGCACATCCGCGTAATAGATGTTCTCCTTCGTCGCGAGAAAGCGCTTCGTGCAGTCGAAGGTCGCGTAGCTCTTCGAGCTCGCCCACGTACCGCGTGACGCCTTCACCGGCGGCGTGAACACCACGCGCACAGTGGCTGAGACGAGGTTGCCTGTGCGCTTGACGCTCCGGGGATCAATCGAGACCACGTTGCCGGCAGCCGTGGTGCCAATGTCCTTCCACTTCTGCGCCGCCGCCGTCTGGGCAACGGCGACGAGGAACGCAAGGCCGGCGAGAGAGATGCGAACGCTCATGTCGACTATACCTCGTAGTGCTGCGCGATGCGGCGGCCGTAGTAGATGCCAACGCCGGTTCCGATTATCGAGAGCATGAACGCGGTCAAGAAGCCCCCAAGGTTGCCCAGCCACCATCCGGTCCCACCACCCACCGTGGCTCCAACGAAGGCGAGCAGATTCGAGAGCACGTACTATCCCCGTCGCGCGGCGGCGAGCTCGGCCTTTTCGCGGAAGGAGAACGTCGCCCCGCATTTCACGCAGGCAAAGCTGCCGGTGTGCGCTCCGAGGTCATAGACTTTTGCCAGCTGCGGATGCTCACAGGGCGCTTCGCCCCAGGCATCGCGCAACTCTTGTGCACGCTTCTCCTTCATTTTCGTCATCTCCCATTGCGTACAATCGACGTAACCACATGCAAGGTAGCGGGTTGCACCGCGCCGGCGTGAGATCGCGCGCGGTCGTGCGCACTCGGATCGAGGCGTGATCGAGTGAAACAGGTTACATTACGGTTCACTCGTGAGGAGTAGCGATGATCCGAGGGTTCGAGTTCGAAGAGGATGGGCGTACGTTCACGTGCAAGGTCGAAGCGCGGCGCGCCACTCCTGATGATGCCTGGTGGTGGTTCGATGTCTCCGGTGACCGCCAGCGCTACGCACCGTTCCAGGCCGCGACCGCAGATACCCAGAAGGCGGTCAAGAGCAAGATCCTCGCCTACTACGCCAACCTGCTCGAGGCGCGGGCGCGTCCCGTTGAGCCCCGCAGCCATTGGGGTCGTCGTCCCAAGGTTGCCACCACTCCGGCAGCGACCTGACGGTCAAGACGGAATCGCGCTGTCCATCAGCGCGATCCAGTACCGCCCCATCTGTCCACGCAATGCCATCGTCTGGCGCGAAATAGTTTCGTCGCGCCAGGCGTCGGCGTCGTGTGCTTGCGCAAGACTCAGCAACGCGGGCGTCGCGCCGTAGAGCTCCAGCAACAACGGGCTCTGCGCGTGATACCACGCCAGCATCCACGCGAGTTCGTCGTCGCCATGGTCGCGACGCACGTGCGCATCGAGCCACTCGATGACGGCGCGCACCGTTCCGTCTGGTAGCGGAGCGATGCCAGTGTGCACGGGAAGCTCCATCGCCCCGCGCCACACGAGGAACACCGCGCGCTTGATGGCCTCGCCCGCGGACTCCGCGTCGGCGAACAGTTCCTCGTACGCGCGCACGATCGCCGGGTACTCGCCGTACATGCCCGACCGTTCGATCTGCTGATCGCGCTCCTCGAGCGTGCCGCGGGCGCCCGTAATGCTCGCCAGCACGGCGAATTCCCATCCAGCAATCGACGAAAGGCTCAGCACGACAGGGAATGTCGGGTCACTCTCACCTGCGTACCCCACGGGTCGCTCGCCATCCAGTCACCGCCATCGGCGCGCACGTCGTGGCCGGCGCCGCGCAAGCTCGCGGCCGCCGCGTCCGCATGCTCGCGCGACGGGAGGACAATTCGCCATTCCAGGAGCCTCGCGTCGAGCGCAGTGGCGCGAGGCGCGTCCGGCCCGGCCCACGTATTCACGCCGACATGGTGATGATAGCCTCCTGCCGCCAGGAAGAGTGCGCCGGGATAGGCCCACATCATCTTGTCGAATCCCAGCGCGTCATGATAGAACGCCGCCGCCTCGGCGATCTCGCCCACGTGCAAGTGAACGTGACCCATCGTCGTGCCAGCGGGCATGCCGCTCCACCTGTCGTTGCCGCCGGCGAGCGCCAGCGCGTCGAGATCCAGCGGCTCGGATGCCATTTGAAGCTGCAGGTCCACCACCCGCCACTGCGCGCGCGGACGGTCAGCGTAGACCTCGATGCCGAGTCCGTCGGGATCGCGGAGGTAGAGCGCCTCGCTCACGAGATGATCTGACGCACCCACACGAATGCCGGACTCGGCGAGGTGCACCACGAAGCGGCCGAGGGCGGCACGGTCAGGCAGGAGGATCGCGAAGTGATATAAGCCGAGGTGCCCGCGCGTGGGAACGGACCGCGCGCCCTTGAGTTCCGTGAGCGCCACGAGTGGCGTGTCCCCCTGCGAGGTGCCCAGCAGCGCTGACGTCGGCGCACGATCGAGCACACGTAGCCCCAGGACATTCTCGTAGTACGCGAGTGAGCGCGACAGGTCGGCGACCTGGAGCGACACATATCCGAGCCGAGTCTGGGCGGGCAGTCGCCACCTCTGCGGCGCAATGCCCGAGGCCATGATCGGATCCGCGTCGTGGCGTGCGTCGTCCTTCGGGTCGATGCGGGTGGCCTCGGTCATCGTACGAACCTTAGCGGCGGCCCTTGCGGGCGATGATGTCGTCGACCGAGTAGGAGCCCGAGCCACCCAGCACCAGCGCGAGCGAAGCGGCCATGAGCATCATCACGAACTCGACTCCGGCAGGAATGAAGAATCCTCCGGCCAGGTGCACGAGCAGGATGGCCCCCAGCATGTCAGCGACCAGTCCAAGTGCCACGAATCTCGTGAGGAACCCGACTATGAGGGCAAACCCGCCGAAGAACTCGAGCACGCCGACGAGCGGACCGGTGACCATCGGCAGCGGCGCGCCCATCTTGGCGAACGCGCCCTGCACCCCGGCGACGCCGAACACGAAGAGCTTCTGGTAGCCGTGCATCACAAACACCGCGCCGGTGAAGATGCGGAGCACGGTGAAGGCAAGCTTCTGCGTGCTGGGGGCCGTGTCAAACAGGGGCGACGTTGGCATGGCGCTCACTTATGGGTTGCGGGGAACGGACGATCTGGCGATGGCGAGCAGGTCGATGAGCGATTGGAGCTGCTCGGCGGTCATGTGGCCGAGCTGCGCGTGGTGTGCGTCCGAGACCGGCTGGTCGAGTTGCGCGAGCAGCGCGAGGCCGTCCGTGGTGATGCGGGTGATAACGATGCGTCGGTCCGCACTGGTGCGCTCACGGGCGACAAGCCCGGTCTCCTCCAGCCGATCGATCAGGCGGGTGACGTCAGGGACGAGCGTGACGAGCCTGTCGCGCACGTCGTTGCGACACAACCCCGCGTCACCGGCGCCGCGCAGGATGCGGAGCACGTTGTATTGCGTCGGCGTGATGCCGTGCGGCTTGAACCGCTCCGCGAAGCCGTGCATGAGGACGGCGGCGGAGCGCTCGAGGCTGAGCAACGCTTCCTGTTCCAGGCTCTGGAACGGACGCGTCTGCTTGATGTCGTGCTGCAGCGACGTGAGCATGCCGGATTATGTGTGTTATCACACTCTTTGTCAACACACACAATAGGAAATGTGGTATCGCAAGAGGCCTTCGGGGGTTCATCAGGTTTCACGGAATTTCGGGATCGTCGCCATTTCCGTGGTCTCGTCATGGGAGCGCGGACGGCCAAGCAGCGAGGGCACGGACCTGGAGCAAGGGCGTGAACCCAGACGACGAACGCTGGGAACGCTGACACGACGCACGCTGAAAACGCCGGACTGCTTGAACGGCGAGAAGGCGCGCCCAATTCGCCTTCACGACCTCTCGACCTCACGACCTCACGGCGCAAAACGCAGGTCCTGCGCCGTTCTGCGTGCGGTATCTGCGTTCTTAGCGTTCGCCGTCTGGGCTTGCTGCCGTCTGGGCTTGCTGCCGTCTGGGCTTGTTGCCGTCTGGGCTCGCGGCCCATCGACGTCAGTGAGGCGTGATGTTCCGCGGCTCGCCGCGGAGCAGTGAACCCGCGGGACGGTCATTCAGCATCCGACTCGCGAACCGCTGACCCTCGGAGATACGCTCGACCTCGACCGCGATGGCGTCGAGTGCCTGCATCACGGGCGTCAGCTGCGCCGACGTGAGCAAGTTGGAGGTCTGGGCCAGCGACGCGTTGCGCACCGCGCGTCGAGCACCAAAGTATGCGCCGAGCCACGCGCCAATGAGCCCTGCCGCCAGCCCTATGACGCCGGCGGCGCCGAACAGCAGCAAGTAGTGCTCGCGCGTCGTTCCCATGAATACGGGCGGTAGTCCCATGATCCTCCCTCCGGCTGTTGTGTCGATGATTGCGGAACGTACGCCGCGTGACGCCGAAAGTGTCAGGCCCGTGCTGCGTGCTCAGCCAATGCCGCCTGAGCGATCAACCCCGGCGCCGCGCGCTGCACGTAGCTCCCGTCGGCGTGTAACTCCCAACCGCGTGCGTCATTGAAATATAGGTCGAGCACCTGATCCAGCTGTCGCCGATGCGCCGCATCCTGAATGGGGACGAGCAACTCGACGCGCCGACGCAGGTTACGGGGCCGCAGGTCGGAGGAGCCGATGAAGTACTCGGGGCTCCCGTTGTTCGCGAAGCGATACACCCGCGAGTGCTCCAGGAACCGGCCCACCACGGAAACGATGCGAATGTTGGCGGATCGCACCGTAAGGCCCGGCCGGAGCGTGCAGATGCCGCGCACGATGAGATCGACGCGCACTCCGGCCTCCGAGGCCTCGTAGAGCGCGCGCACGACTTCCGAGTCCGACAGCCCGTTCACCTTCACGGCGATGCTCGCGGGCCTGCCCGCGCGCGCATGCGCCGTCTCGCGCGCGATGAACCCGAGCACCGCAGGCAGCAACTGGTGCGGGGCCACGAGCGCGCCGTGCGTGAGCCCCTGCGGCGGACGCGACGACGCGGTGAGCTCGTTGAACAGGTCCGCGATGTCGGCGGTGAGATCTGCTCGCGCGGAAAAGAGGCTGATATCCGTGTACTGCTTGCCCGCGCGGGCGTTGTAGTTGCCGGTACCCACATGGACGTAGCGCTGGAGCTTCTCGCCTTCACGGCGCACCACGAGCGCCACCTTGGCGTGCGTCTTCAGCCCGACCAGCCCGTAGACGACGTTGCCGCCCGCACGCTCGAGTGCGCGGGCCCAGGTGACGTTGTGTTCCTCATCGAAGCGCGCCTTGAGCTCGACGAACGCGACGACCCGCTTGCCCTGCTCCGCCGCGTTCAGCAGCGCTTCCACGACCGGTGAGGGATCGCCGACGCGATAGAGCGTGATCTTGATCGCGGTCACCGCGGGATCCGCCGCGGCCTCGCGCAGGAAGCGCACGACAGTCGCCTCGAACGCGTCGAACGGGTGGTGCACGAGCACGTCGCCTTCGCGCACGACGTCGAACATCGAGCGGTCTGCCGGCACCGGCGCGCGCGCCGCGAGCGGTGGAAACTCGAGCGCGGCATCCGGCGGCAGTGGCAGCGCTGCGAGGCAGCGCAGGTCGAGGAGTCCGTCGATGATCTGGACGCTCTCCACCGAGGGTTCCATGCCCTGCGTCATGGCATCTCGCCGCAGGCTCTCGAGCACAAGCTCGCCGACAAAGGTCGGCATTGAGCGCTCGACCTCCACTCGCACGGCGCGGTTGTACGGCCGCCGTTCCGTGGCGGCAGACACCGCCTCGAGCAGGTCCTCCGCGCCTTCCTCGTCGATGGCGAGATCGCCGCCACGTGTCACGCGAAAGAGGTGCGCGCTCTCGACGGTCGCGTTCGGATGCAGGAGGTCCACATTGGAGCGCAGCAACTCCTCGATACTGATGACGTCACCGTCGCGGCCAGGCACGGGGAGGAGACGCGGGACATCGAGTGGCAGCTCGAACTCCGCGAGATGAGGCCGACCGCCCTGTTCCTGGCGAAACACGACGGCGAGCGACAACCCGAGGTGCGGCAGGTGCGGCAGCGGGTGTCCCGGACTCAGCGTCATCGCCAATGGTGTCAGCCCAGGGTGGATCTCGTCACGACAGAGGGCCCGCAGGACTACGCGCTCCTCGTCGGAGAGATCAGTCCACCGGACCACGCGGACCCCAAGCTTCGCCGCAGCGCGAAGGCAGTCCCGTGCGCAGCGATACTGCGCGGTGAGCAGCGATGTCATGTCTGCCTCCACGCGCATGAGTCGCTCTTCGGCGGTGAGTCCGTCGTCGCCTCGAGTCTGTCGACTTGCCGGCTCAGCGGCTGCGCTGCGCAAGCTGCCCATGCGCACCATGTAGAGCTCGTCGACATTGCTGCTCACGATGCCCAGGAAGCGGAGGCGCTCCCGCAGCGGCGTGGCGGAATCCTCGGCGATGGCGAGCACGCGCCGCTGGAAGGCGAGCAGGCTGAGCTCAGGGTTGAGCAGGTCCGCGGGCGATTCGCTGCTGGGCATTTCTGCCTGGTGGCCCTCGTCGGAGCCGTTGAGCTGATCGCGACGCGGGTCGGTGCGCCCCCACCGCAGCAGGAGCTCGGCATATTCTCGCGGGTCACGCGCCTGCCGCCCCAGGTCGTGCTGCGCTTCGAGCGCGTGTGCGAGGCGGTCCAGCGCCTCACCAGAGCCGCGGCGCAAGTGGCCGCACAGGTGATGAAAGGACCGGGCGACGCCAGCGCGACGCACCGTGAGCCTGTCGAAATGCAGCTCGAAGCGCGGCCGGCGGAAAAAATCGTGATCGGCGGTGCGCGTGATGCGCTGCACTTCGATGTCCAGCTGGGCGTCGAGCAACGCGGGGTCGATGAGCGCCCTGATGCGCCGCGCCACCGACGTGTTCTCCGCGAGCGCGCCACGCACCTCTGCCGAGCGGACGCGCGCGTCGACTCGAACACGCGGGGCGCCGGGCGCGCTGTCGATGCGCAACGAGAGCCGATGCGTGTCGTCGACGCCGATGCGCAGGCGACAGGTGATGCCGCGCTGCCGCAGCGACCCGTCGGCCGTGTCGAGGTAGAGGTCGCGGTGCATCGAGCGGCGCGGCTCGCTCGCAGCAATGCCGAGGGGCAGCGCCGCCGAGGCGAGACTCTCAAGGTGCTCTGCTGAGCGAAGCTCGTAGCGGAACGACTGTGCGCCGGCGGGGCGCGGCGAAAGCGTCGTCAGCGCGGCCCCACGCAGTTACGGAACACGCGCTCTGCGTCGGCCGGTGTCTTGATCGCGTCGTAGAACTCGTCGAAGTACTCGAGGGTCTCCTTCACGATGTCGGGCTCGAGGAGCTTGCCGATGTCGTCGCGGTAGAGCGCGTAGATGGCGTCCTTCTTCTCGAGGAACAGCGCCGCCGCGGCCGGATAGTGGGGTGCGAGCGCGCAGTAGCCGCGGAAGAGCCGCTGGCGCACGCGCCTGATGTCGCGATGGAGTTGTGGGTCCACGCTGGCGTATGGCGCGTTGACCGCGCCTGAGAAGTCGAAGTCGTACGCGACGGGCGTCGCCGGACGCAGGTCCGCGTGCTGCACGAGCTCCCCATTGTGGAGTCCGTTGAACGAGAAATCGGTGTTGGCGATCATGTACTGGAACAGGTAGACGAGTGCGAGCTGCTTGTTGTCGATGTCATCGGTGGTGGCACCCTTGGTCTTGATCATGTTTCCGCGTCCGATGCGCGCAGCGAGCAGGTCCGGATCCTCGAAGACGAAGGCGTACCGCGTCATGTCGACCTTGCCCGACGCGCTGTCCCGATACGCGACGCGAAGGGCGCGCACCCGGTGGCTGAGTGGCGTGAGCACCTGGTAGATGCGATACAGCTGCATTTCCTTGAGCACGAGTTGCTCAAAGTTGTCGTTGTCTCGGCACGCGTTGACGAACTTGGGCTTGTCGGCGTTCTCGAACAGCGTCCCCTTGACCACCTTGTTGGCCACGTTCAGCCGCACTGGGGGGAAGTTGCAATTCTTGAGGCGCCAGACGCCGTGCGTCTTGGCGCGCATCGGCACGGTGACGGATTTTCCGTCGGCACCGGTGTACGACATCGTGGCGCTGCGGTAGGGTACCTCGTCGGCGCGATCGCCGCGGAGCTGCTTGAGGTTGGTGGTGAAGGTGAGCGTGAGCAGCGATTCGCTGGCGAAGAGCGGCGACGTGGGCAGAGAGTCGACGGGCGTGATGCCCGACTCAGAAGTCTTCTTGGGCTTCTTTGCTGCGGCCTGCGCGCTGGCTGCGGACCCGATGATGAGCGAAGCGGCAAAGCTGGCGAGCGCGCCGCTGACGAGCCGAGTGGTTCGCATGGACGGTACCCTGAGATTACTTGAAGTCGGCGTCGATGACCGTGATGGAGCCCGCGGCCCGAATGAGCGACAGCAGCTCGTCCGCGGGCGTACGCTTGCGAAGCTGGACGAAGTATTCCACCTGGTCCACACCATCGACGGGCGTCACCGTGCCGATGCGCCACGCCTTGGTGTAGTCCTGCAGCCTGGGTTCGACGATGAGGCGCATGCCGGCAAGGTCCGCGGTGCGGATGCGGAGGCAGCTCTCATCGGTGGAGGAGCCGCCGTCGTCGTCGTTGGAGTGGGCGCGCCGCCATGCGCGTTCGGCGACACCCTCGAGCTGGTCGCGGGTCATGTTGCGGAACACTTCGTCGTCGATGCGGGCGACGAACGTCCCGGTGCGCGCGAGCTGCCGAGCGCGGCGGAGGCGCTTGTCCGCGATGCGGCCGTCCAGTTCGACTGGCGCGTTGCCGAAGTCCGTGTACCAGAGCACGAGCACAGTGGCGTTGAAGCCGATGGAGATCACGAGGGCCACCGGCAGGTTCACGGCGGACGCGAGGCCGATGGCGACCGCGAGGAAGACGTAGACCGCATCCTTGCTGTCGTCGAGCGTGTTGCGGAACCGCACCGCCGCCACGATGCCAGCGAGACTGAATGCCAGTGTGATGCTGTACTTCACGAGCAGGACGATGCCGGCGACGACGAGGGGCAGGATGATGAGCAGCTGGACGACCGACTGCTGGTAACCGCGTTTCGCGCGGGTGAGCAGGTAGACCCAGGCGACGGGAAGCGACAGGAGGATGGACGCGAGCATCGCTACGGCCACGGTGATGGCGAGCGTGACTTCGTCGAGCGGAGTGGCCGCCGAGGACTGCGGCGGGGGGGCGCCACCGAAGAGTGCGTCGAGCGAGGTGGGAGCGAAGGCGCCAGCGCGGGGTAACAACTTCCAGACCAGCGTGCCGACGCCGATCATCACGGCGTAGTACACGGCGGCGCGAATGACGACGCGCGACGTTGCATCGGACTGCGGGACCTCCGTCGTCATGCTGCCTCTGCTCGGGTGTATGCACCGATAGTATCGTGTGCACCAGCCCTTTACGCCATGCTTGCCGCACCAGATTCAGGGTCGCACATTCGATACATGAACCGACTCACGCACCGTCTCGCTCCGCTTCTCGCGCTCTGCGCATCGTTGCCCGCCGCGGCGCAGGGTGCGCCGCGTGCCGGCGCGCCCGCGCTGGTCGTGCTCATCTCGATCGACCAGATGCGCGCTGACTACCTGGACCGTTTTGGCGGACAGCTGACCGGCGGGCTCGCACGACTGGCGCGTGGCGGTGCGCGGTTCACGAATGCGCATCACGACCACGCGATCACGGAGACGGCGCCGGGTCACGCCACTCTGCTCGCTGGCCGCTTTCCGCGATCGACGGGCATCACGATGAATCGCGTGGGCGTGGACGACGATTCGTCGCAGCTGCTCGCCGGTGCCATCGGCCCGGGCGCGTCGCCCAAGCGGTTCGTCGGTACCACGCTCGTGGACTGGATCGCGGCCGCCGATCCCCGCTCGCGAGCGCTCTCGGTGTCGTCGAAGGATCGCGCGGCGATCCTCCCGGTCGGACGCGCAAAGTCGAACGTGTACTGGTACTCGCCAAACGGCGTCTTCAGCACGAGCCGATACTACCGGGACACGCTTCCGGCGTGGGTGAGCGCCTTCAACGCGCGCCGGATGCCCATGCGCTATGCGGGTACGAGCTGGACGCTCCTCCTGCCGGACAGTGCCTACCACGAGCGCGACAGCGTGAGTGTCGAGGGCAACGGCACGTTCTTCGAGTTTCCGCACGACTTCCCGGACGACTCCGCGGCGACGGCAAACGTGATTCGGGGGACGCCATTCATCGACGACGTTACGCTTGCCTTCGCACTGCACGGCGTGACGTCGCTGAACATCGGTACGGGGCCGCAGACGGACGTGCTCTCCATCTCGCTCTCCGGAACGGACTACATCGGGCACCGCTACGGGCCTGATTCGCGCGAGACCCACGACCAGATCCTCCGAGTCGACCGCACCATCGGCGTCTTCCTCGACTCACTGTACCGCCTGCGGGATAGCTCGCGTATCACGATCGCCCTGACGGGCGATCACGGCGTGGCAACCATTCCAGAGCTGGCGGCGGCGTCCGTGATGCCCCGCCCCACCCGCGTCTCGCTGTGGTCGCTCTGGCCGGCACTCAGCGCCAGCCTGGTCGCCGCCAAGGTGGACACCATGGCGGTGGACTTCGACGTCCAGATCGTGACTGTCGATCGCGCTGCCTTCGCGCGTGCCGGTGTCAACGCGGACTCGGTGTTGACCGCGATCGCGCACGCCGCGCGCGCCCTGCCCGGAGTCAAGCGCGTGGATCGCTTTCGCGACCTCGTCGCCGACTCGGCGATCGATCCCATCGCGCGGCGATGGAGCCACCAATTCCCGCCGACCGCCGCGATCGACCTCGTGGTCACGCTGCAACCGGGCAGCACGTGGCGGGGAAACATCGCGTCGCACGGGTCGCCGTACGACTATGACTCCCACGTCCCGCTGATCTTTTACGGCGCGGGAGTGATGCCGGGCACGCACGGCGAGTTCGTCCGCACGGTGGACCTGGCGGCGACGCTGGCCAAGCTGGCGCGCGTCACGCCGCTCGAGCGCCTGGATGGGGTCGTGCTGGAATCCGCCGTGCGCCGATAGCGGACTGCCTGACGGGCTCGTGGTCAGGGAGTTGCAATGCCGCGGTGCTGGCAGACGCGAAGTGCACACGCTCCCTGACGCGGATTACCACATGGATCTCCTTACCTGGCTCGTTGTCGGACTGATCGCGGGCGTGCTCGCGTCACTCGTCATGGGTGGCACGGGCTACGGGCTCATCGGCGACATCATCATCGGCATCGTGGGCGCTTTCGTTGGTGGGTGGCTCTTCCGCCAGCTCGGCGTGGCCTCGCCGTTCGGCGGCCTGGCCGGCACCATCTTCGTCGCATTCATCGGCGCCGTGGTGCTGCTGTTCGTGCTGCGACTTTTGCGGCGGGGCGGACGCAACACGTAGCGTCCGCGTCGTCATTAGGCTGGTTTCGACTTCGCCGCGAGCCGCCGCACCGTGTTCACGTTGCGGAAGGTGGCCTGCATGCCGATGACCTTCTCGAGCGACTTGTAGCTGACCTTCGTCTCGCTGATGGTCTTGTGACAGAGCCAGTAGAGCTCTCGATCATTGGCGTGGAAGAAGTCGATTGGCGTCTGCACCGTCTCGAGCTGTTTCGCCGATTCGCGCGTGATGGTCTCGGCGACGAAGCCGACGTACAGTGCGTGCCCTTCCTCGGTCGCGCCCTGGAACGGGTGATTCGTCGCGACGTCGGCCATGGCTGCGAGCGGACGCACGTGTGTCGCGACCGCGTAGCCGAGTGCCTCGTGGAGATGCGCTTCGATGCGCCGCTCGAGGGGGGCAGTCGCCTTCGCTGGTGCGTCGAAGATCACATTGCCGCTGGCGATGAAGGTCTCGACGTTGTTGAGCCCAAGCTCCTCGAACAACACGCGGAGGCGGTCCATCTTCACGATGTGTCCGCCGACGTTGATGCCGCGCAGCAGGGCGACGTACCTCATGCGGCCTCCGCGATGGGGCTCACGTCACCTCGAGGCCAACCACTGTCGGATCGGCGGCCGGATACTTGAGCTTCAATCCAGCGAGTGTGTCGGCAATGGCGCGCGCCACGAGGTAGTCGCGCGTGTCCTTGTCGTCGGCAGGGACGAGATACCATGGCGCCCACTTCGTGCTCGTGTTCGCGAGGATGCCGCGATACGCCCTGGTGAAATCATCCCACCGCTGGCGGTCGTCCAGGTCTCCGGCTCGGAACTTCCAGTTCTTCTTCCGGTCGGTGAGACGCTCGATGAGCCGCACTCGTTGCTCGTCGTGCGAGATGTGCAGCATGAACTTCATGATCACCACGCCGCTCCTCGCGAGCGTGCGTTCGAACTCGTTGATCTGGTGATATCGCGCGGACCAGACCTTCTTCGGCACGAGGTCGTGGACACGCGGCACGAGGATGTCCTCGTAGTGCGACCGGTTGAAGATGCCGATCATGCGCCGAGGCGGAATGTGGTGGTGCACGCGCCAGAGGAAGTCATGGCGCGACTCCAGATCCGTTGGCACCCCGAAGCTCGCCACCATGCACCCCTGCGGATTGATCGCGCTGAACACCTTGCGGATGGTGCCGTCCTTGCCGGAGGCGTCCCGGCCCTGGAGCACGATGAGCAGCGCGCGACTCGCGTCCGCATAGAGCACTTTCTGGAAATCGCAGATGCGGTCGACCTCCTTCTCAGTGGCCCTTTCGAGTGCGTCGCCACTCCGATCCGGATCCTTGACCCGGGCACTCGCGTCGTCGAGTCGGATCTGACGCTTGGACCGCACGGGCTCGAGCTTCACGAGGATCCTTTTGAAGGGGTCAGGGCGCCGCGACGCGCGCCGCGCGGATCATGAGGGGCACCGCCGTCTTGCCCCAGCGAATCTGGAGCACGGCGGAATCCGCGTCCACCAGCGGGAAGTCGAACAGCAGCGACTCCGCGTGATCGGCCACCGTGGGCGCCGCGAATACGCGCAGCGCATCGCGACCCTCCGGGTAGCGGAGGTGAAAGGCGGAGGACACCGTGTTGAAGATGATCATCCACGATGCGGAGTCCGGAATGGCCCAGATGCCGTAGCTGCCCGCGGGGAGCGCGGCGCCGTTGACGGTGACGGGCGACGACACCGTGAACCGCGGCGCACTGTCCGCGCTTGGCGTCCACATGCGGCCCCAGGGCACGAGCGCGCCGAACAGGACGCGTCCCCGTGCCACCGGCCGCCGGTAGAGAATCTCGATCCGCGCCGGTCCGACCTGCTGCATGACTGTGGCGAGCTGGCTTTTGGGTATCGCCTGCGCATGCAGCGGTGCCGCACAGATGGCTAGCGTGGCGAGCGCGAGGCTCGCGACGGCGCCGCGACTCCACCTCACGTCGCGCTCCGCGTCATGTTACCCGTGCGTGCGACGCCACTCGGCGCCCGCGTCGATGAAGTCGTCGAACAGCCGGCGTGTCCGGGCATCGCTCTCGGTCAACGCTTCGGGGTGCCACTGCACGGCAAAGAGGTAGGCGCTGTCGTCTTCACCCTCCAACGCCTCGATGAGGCCATCGGGCGCCTCCGCGGTTGCCACGAGGCCACGCCCCAACTCACGCACGCCCTGGTGATGCATGCTGTTCACGCGCAACGGGCCGGCGCCCACGAGATCCGCGAGGCGGGAGCCTTCGTGTACATCGACGTCGTGGGCGAGGAAATCCCGCGCGTAGCCCTTGGCGCAGTACGGGAAATAGTCGTGCTTGATGGAGCCCGGCAGGTCCTCGGCCAGGTCCTGATAGAGCGTGCCGCCGGCGGCGACGTTGATGAGCTGCATCCCGCGGCAGACGCCGAGCACCGGCTTGTCCTCCGCGAGTGCCCACCTGGCGAGGGAGACTTCCACCCGATCGCGCTCGCGATCTGTCTTGTCGCACAGTGGATGGGGGGCTGCGCCATAGGTGCACGGATCGATGTCTGCGCCGCCCGGCAGGAACACAGCGTCAAGCTCCTCGTAGACGCCGCGGAGCGTGTCCTCGTCCACCAGCGGAATCATCCAGGGGATGGCTCCCGCCGCGGTGAGGGTGAGGATGTAGCGCTGGCTCATGACCCACGACGCCGGGATCTCGCTCGACACGCCGCCCAGGCTCTGGAGCGTCTGGGTGGGAATGCCGACGACCGGGCGTTGTTGACGGTATCGCGTCACGGAACGATGCCGCTGCCGGTGGGAGGCGTGGTGCCCAGGTCTCCGCCCGACACGCGATACGGCTCGCCAGTGAGCTGGCGATCCGCGAATGCAGCGACGATTTCCGGTCGCACGCCTTCCGCGGTCTCGGCGACCAGCCGGTCCACCACCGCTCGCAAGTCGCCCGTGCGATCGTAGGTCGCGAGCTGGCGGTCGGCGCTCGATCCGCCGCGCATGATCTCGAATGCGTACTCCACTTCTCGCCGGCTTCCCAGCTCGTCCACCACATCGTCCACGAACCACTCCAGCATCTCGGTGACCAGCTCGCGAGCAGGCTGCTCCTTTGCCTTGCCGAAATCTATCAGGTTGCCATCCAGCCCGAAGCGAACTGCGCGCCACTTGTTCTCCTCGTTGAGCCCAAGCGGGTACAAGCGGAAGGTCAGGTTGTCGCGCCGCAGCTTCCAGATCTTCGCCACGATGGCCTGGAGGATGGAGGCGAGGCACACGGCTTCATCGACGCGCGTCGCCACGTCGCAGACGCGGAACTCGAGCGTGGGGTAGGCGTGATGCGGACGGGCGTCCCACCAGATCTTGGATCCGTTCGGGATGCATTTCGTCGCCACCAGCACGCCGAGCAGCTCTTCGTACGCGCTGTACGATTCGAGGATGGGCGGCACGCCCGTGCGCGGAAAGTTGCGGAAAATGATGCTTCGGTACGACTTGAGCCCCGTGCGCCTGCCCTGCCAGAACGGCGAGCTCGTGGAAAGCGCCAGCACGTGCGGCTGGAGGTACCGCGAGACGTTCATCGCCTCGATGAGGAAGTCGTGATCCTCGATGCCGATGTGGATGTGCGTGCCGAAGATGAGGAGCTGCTGCGCGAGATCCTGGAGGTCCTGACGCACGCCGATGTAGCGCTCGAGCGGCGTGATCTCCTGCTTGGTCCAGCAGGAGAAGGGGTGCGTGCCGGCGGCGGCGATGACGAGCCCATTCTTGCCGGCCAGGTCCATGACCATGCCGCGCAGTCGCACGAGCTCGGCGCGCAACTCCTGCGGCGTGCGACAGACCTTGCTGCCGATCTCCACCATCGACTGGTGCAGCTCGGGCTTCACTTCATCGAGGATCATGGAGTCGCCGGAGAGGATCTCCGTGATGTACGACTTGAGCTCCCGGGACTCGGGGTCGATGATCTGGTACTCTTCCTCGATGCCGAGCGTGAGCGACGGTGCTTTCATCTGTGGTTCGCGATGAATGTGGGTGTCTGGCTTCCACCACCAGCGGTGACATTGAGCAGCGACGCCGTGCCGAGGCGCGAGAGCACCCCGTCGACGTGATCGCCGTAGGCGACGTACGGAGCAGTGTCGACCATACGCTCGATGAACATGACCTTGCCGTCCACCATGCTCGGAAAGTCTTCCTTGGGCAGCGCGATGCGCTGCTGCACGATGTACGGCTCGGCGAGCGCGGTGCGGATGGCGGCCTGCCAACCGGCGTCGTCCACCTCCCAACCGAGCACGATGCCCGTGCCGCCGTAGTCATCGTTCGGCTTGAGCACGAGCTGGTCCTTGTGGCCGGCCATGAACGGCAGGAGGTCCACCTCGACGCCCTGGTGCGTGGTGCGACGCTCGCGCACGACGCGCGTCCACGGGATGGACTTCGCGATGGCGTCGCGCTCCTCGGCGTCGAAGAGGTGCGCGTTCTGCTCGTCGTGCAGCACGGCGAGGCTCGACTTCTTGTGCAGGATCTTGCACGACGGCGGGTTCACCATGCACACCTTGCCGTCGCGAAAGGCGCGGAAGATCGGGTGGTCGATGCCGCCGCGCTCGACGAGCTCGTGGAGCAGTACGCGCTTGTAGATGACGTCGATTTTTCCCGATGGCCCCGAGAGCACGCCGTTCGCGTACGTCACGTCTTCGGGACGGATGATCTCGCAGGGAATGCCCTGGCTCGTGAAGTAGCCCTTGAAGATGCGGAACTCACTCTGCGTGGGGACGTCGGACCAGTCCACAATGGAGACGCTGGGGCGGTCGCGCCGTCCAGACCACTGTTCGTAGGCATCGAGCAGCGCGGCCAGCACATGATGACACGCGGGCAACGGCCGCACGTCCCAACGGCGGAGGAACTGGCGCATCACCGGCAGGCCGTAAAACACCTCGGTGAGGACGTCATTGTACCCGCCGCCAGCCGGCGTCTCGGCGTTGTACTCGGTGAACTTCATGCCGTCGGGGCCGTCGACGAAGAATGCGTCGAGCCGCGAGACGGGGCTGGAGTCGCGGAAGCCTGGGTTCACATGCACCAGCTGGCGCTCCCAGTCGAGCAGGCCGAACTGATCGAGCACAGTGTCGGTCGCCAGCGCCGCGCGGTGCACCTTGCGGAACGCGCGGAGGACGACAGCGCCGCGGGTCTGAAGAAAGCGGTACTGCGCCTCCGTGAGAAACCGGGGCCGCAGCACGGTGCACAGCGCGCGATCGCCGAAGAACAGGCCGCGCAGCCGCAGCTGGTCGTCGAGCTGGCGCTGCGTCTCGCCGGCGATGTCGTCGGTGAGGAGGTCGTGGTAGTCGGCGACAGCGCTTGGGGTCATGTCAGTACGGGAGGTGCAGATGACGACGGACGTGCAGATCCTTCGCTTCGCTCAGGATGACAAACTGCTGCGCTCAGGATGACAGCGGAGTTCGCTCAGGATGACAATTCGCGGCGGCCGAGGAGGTACTCGCCGCGCGAGAGGTCGCGGTTCGCCCTGTTCTCCTTCGCGAGGCGAATCACGAGGTCGGCCATGCCCTTGAGCACCCAGTCGAAGTAGTGGGGTGTGAGGGAGTTGATATCCATGTCCGGCGCGGGATTCATGAAGTCGATGGCGTACGGAATGCCGTCGCGCACCGCGAACTCCAGCGAACACATGTCGTAGCCGAGCGCGCGCATGAGCGTGAGGCTGTCCTTCTTGATGCGCGCCTCGAGTTCGGGGCTCAGGTGATCGACTTCCGGGACGTAGCAGCGGTTCTTCGGGTCGTACTTCATGCAGAGCACTTCGCGCTGCCCCAGCGACATGCAGCGGATGAACTGGTCCCACTCGATGAACTCCTGCACGATCATCGTGAGGAGGCCGGAGTCGTTGTAGTTGGCGATCAGCTCGTGCAACGACTTGCAGACGTAGACGTCGCGCCATCCGCCGCCGTGCGCGTCCTTGAGGATGCACGGCATGCCGATGTAGTCGACGATGGCCTGCCAGTCGAGCGGGTACTGGAGGTTGCGCAGGCTCTCGTCGTGCTTGATGCCGGGGATGTACTCCTTGTTCGGCAGCGCGATGGTTTTCGGGCTGGCAACGCCGAGCTTCGTGGCGAGCGACGCGTCGAAGAGCTTGTCGTCGGCAGACCACATGAACGGATTGTTGACGACGGTCACGCCGTGCAGCACGGCGTGCTTGAGGTAGGTGCGGTAGTAGCCGATCTCGTGCGAGATGCGGTCGACGATCACCGAGTACGGAATCGGCTCGTCCATCGCGGTGCCGCCGAGCGTGATGAACTCGACCTCGACGCCAGCATTCCGTCGCGCGACTTCCTCGATGAGCGCCGGGGGGAAGGACCATTCGCGTCCGACGAGCAATCCGACTTTGAGCATGTCTTGTATCTCAGTGTGAGAAGAAAAACAGGTCCCTCTCTACGCTCCCTTCGACTGCGCTCAGGGCAGGCGG
>JANOIJ010000012.1:0-31066 GCA_031407575.1 Gemmatimonadaceae bacterium
CGCCCGCGTCTCACGAATCAGCACGACCTTGATCTGCCCCGGATATTGCAACTCCGCCTCGATGCGACGCGCGATTTCTTCCGACAGCGTCGTCATGCGCAAATCATCCACGTCGTCAGGCACGACGATGACGCGAATCTCACGGCCGGCCTGGATCGCGAAGACGCGCTCCACGCCCTTGTAGCTCGACGCGATGCGCTCCAGCCCCTCGAGCCGCTTCACGTACGTCTCGAATGCCTCGCGACGCGCGCCGGGCCGCGAGCCCGAGATGGCGTCGGCCGCCTGCACGAGCACGGACACCTCCGTCTCGTGCGGCACGTCGTCGTGGTGCGCGGCGATGCAGTTCACCACTAGCGGATTCTCGCCGTACTTGGTGGCCATCTCCACACCGAGCTGCACGTGCGTCCCCTCGTGCTCGTGCGTGAGCACCTTGCCGACGTCGTGCAGCAGCGCGCCGCGCTTGGACATGGCGACGTCCAGCCCCAGCTCGGCCGCCATGATGCCCGCGAGATGCGCGACCTCCTGCGAGTGCTGGAGGATGTTCTGCCCATAGCTCGTGCGCCACTTCATGCGCCCGATGAGCTTGATCAGCTCGGGATGCAGGCCGTGCACGCCCGTGTTGTACGCCGCCTGCTCGCCCGTCTCGATGATGGCCGCGTCCACTTCCTTCTTGGATTTGTTGACCACTTCCTCGATGCGGCCCGGATGGATGCGGCCGTCGGAGACGAGCTTCTCGAGCGCGAGACGTGCGACCTCGCGCCGGATGGGGTCGAAGCACGAGACGACGACCGTATCCGGCGTATCGTCGATGATGACGTCCACGCCGGTGGCAAGCTCGAACGCGCGGATGTTGCGGCCCTCACGCCCGATGATGCGACCCTTCATCTCATCGTTCGGCAGCGCGACGGCAGACACCGTGGTTTCCGCCGTGGTGTCGGCCGCAATGCGCTGGATGGCGAGCGCGACGATCTTCTTTGCCTCGCGCTCAGCGTTGCGCCGAGCGGATTCGCGGATCTCGCGCAGCATGTTGGCAGCGTCGGCGTGCGCCTCTTCCTCGAGACGCCGGATCAGCTCGTTCTTCGCGTCCTGCGCAGACATGCCCGCCATCTGTTCGAGCCGGCGGCGCTCCTCGGCGACGAGCTTGTCGAGCTCCTCCTCGCGCGTCTGCACGAGCTTCTCGCGACGGCCGAAATCGCTGGCTCGCCGGCCAACCTCGCGGTCGCGCTGCTCGACCAACTCGAGCTTGCGATCCAGCGTGCTTTCCCGCTCGGCGACGCGGCGCTCCTCCTGCTCGACCATGGAGCGGCGCTGGCGCATCTCCTGCTCCGCCGCTTCGCGCAGCTTCATCACCTCTTCCTTGCCGGTGATGACCGCACTCTTTCGCGAGGTCTCGATCTCACGCTCGGCCTCGGCCACGATCCGCGTGGCCGTCTCCTCGGCGGTCGATTTGGCCGCGGCGAGTCGCGCGACTTCCGCACGCTGCCCTGCGCCGGTTCCGAGGTGTCGTCCGTAAAAGAAAAAAGCCGGCA
This sequence comes from Gemmatimonadaceae bacterium, assembly GCA_031407575.1. Lineage (GTDB taxonomy): Bacteria > Gemmatimonadota > Gemmatimonadetes > Gemmatimonadales > Gemmatimonadaceae > AG11. Next base: position 1,530 of record JANOIJ010000012.1, read on the forward strand.
AGGCGATAAAAACGAGCACGCCCAGCGCGGCAATGAATGCCATGTCGTTCATTTCGATCTATGCTCCACCGCAGGCGGGCCGCGGAAGAAAGGAAACCACCGCCGTTCCCGCGGAGCGCCGCCGCGCAGCGCAACACTCGAGGCCGCACCGGCGTAGGGCGCGACGTGGAGCGAGCTAACTACAAAGGGCGCATCAACCTACGGGAGCGGCCGGGCGACTTCCGGCAACTTACCGGGCAGGAGTGAGTGGGGCAAGCGCCTGACGCCGCACACACATGCCGAATCAGCCCGAGACCACGGGGACCGACGCGCTGTCCCGTTTGGCGGGTGGAAGCAGGCGTCGCATGTCCGCCGACAGTCCCTGCATCGCACCAGAAAGAGCGCCGCTGGCTTCGCGCGCCTGAAAGAGCTCGGACGTGATCTGGAGCGCCGCGAGGATGGCCGCGCGGTTGGCTTCGATCACCGACCCGCTCGACAAAATCTGACGGATAGCCTTGTCCAGGTACTCGGCGACGGCGCGCGTGTGATCGGCGGCTGCCTCCGTGCGCAGGACATACGACTCGCCGAGGATCTCCACCTTTACCGAGGTCTTCTTGCCGGTCACTTGTCGCCTCCGCCTTGAGCCTGCTGCCTGATGAAGCGGACGCGATCCAGCATCTGCGTGCTGCGTGCGGTGGCAGCCTCGACGCGTCCGCGCAGCGCGGCGTTCTCATGCTCCAGCTCCGTCACGCGGTCCGATAACTCGCGCTTTTCCTGCGCGACCGGCGTGGTGCCCTGCGCCTCCAGGTCCCGCACGCGCGCTTCAGCCAGCAACGCGCGGCGCCGAAAGCCAGCCAGCTCGTCCCCTAAATGGCGGACGAGCGTTTCCAACTCACGGAAGACCACCATCTCAGGTCGAACGCTGTCGGACATTCAATTCGTGCTGAAGCGCGGTGAGGATTTTTCCACGGCGGCCTTCGATTTCCTTGTCGCGTAGAGTGCGCTCCGGATGACGTAAGGTCAACCGCCAAGCGACGGAGCGATGCCCTGCGTCGACGCCCGCTCCCTCATAGAGGTCAAAAACAACCAGGTTCTCGAGCAGGTCTCCCGCCGACGCACGAATGACGCGATCGACGTCCGCCGCGCGCACGCTGTCCGGCACTAGCAATGCCAGGTCGAACTCTGCCGCCGGGTTTAGCGGCAGCGGGCGATACGCGGCAACGCGACGCAGCACCGCTGTCGCCGGGACATCGTGCGCGTGCTCGCCTGGCGGCGCAACGTCGCCGTTGGACATGTGGCCAAGGATCAGCTCGATGCCATACGCCGCCCCCGCCCACACCGGCGCGTCCAGCGGCACGCGCGACACGTGCCCTCGACGCTCACCATCGACCACGATACTCCACAACTCGTCGCCACCGGTGTCGCTGGGCGTGAGCTCAGCCGCCGCGCCCACTGCCACGTGCACAATGGTTTCAGCGAGCGCCTTTGCGTCCCAGGCATCGTACGGCGCTGGCTTCGCGCTGGTGAAATGCGTCGGCTCGCGATGGCCCATGACGAGCGCGGCGACGCGCATCGTTTCGTTCGGTAGCGCGTCCGCGCCGCGTTCGAACGCGGCGCCAATCTCGTACAGCCGCACGTTGCCCTGCATGTGCGACAGGTTGAACTCGGCGCGACGGGCCAGCGACTCCAGCAGCGTGCGCCGAAGATGCGCCTCGTTGTCGGCCAGCGGATTGAGCACGCGAACATGCTCGTCACCGCCGGAGACGAACGGCGTAGGCTTGGCCTCCAGGAGTCCGGCGGCAGACAGCGCATCACGGAGCTCGGCAGCCATCGTCCACAACGGTGCATCGCGCGACGTCCCGGGACGGTATGGTCGCAGTGTGTCGGGCAACAGGTCATAGCCGTGGAGACGCGCGACTTCTTCGATCAGGTCAATCTCTGCCACGAGGTCGCGCCGCCAACTCGGTGCGATGACGTGGATCGTCGCGTCGCCCTGCTCGACGTCCGCCGTGCAGCCGATGCCACGCAGCAGCTCACCGATCACCGCGGCCTCGAGCGGAATGCCGATGACACGTTCGACCCTCGATGTGCGAAGCATGACTGGCGTGCGCGCCGCGTCACCGGCGTACAAGTCCACGGGTGCATCGGTGACGCTCCCGCCCGCGAGCGCGATGATGAACGACGCCACGCGCTCCAACGCTCGCGGTGCGAGCATCACGTCCACGCCACGCTCGAACCGATAGCTCGCATCCGTGGAGAGTCCAACGGCGCGGCGCGTGCGACGCGTGCGCTTGGGATCGAACGTCGCGACCTCGACGAAGAGATCCGTCGTGCCGGCATCGACCTCCGTGTCCTTGCCTCCCATCACGCCCGCGATCGCGATTGGACGCATCGAGTCGGCAATCACCGACATCTCTGCCGTGAGCACGCGCGAAACGCCATCGAGGGTGACGAGCGTCTCGCCATCCTTGGCTGACCGGACGACGATCGTCTTCTCGGGCATCTTCGGCTCCGGATCGAGCTTGCCCAGGTCGAACGCATGCGTCGGCTGGCCGAGTTCATGGAGCACGTAGTTCGTCGCGTCCACCACGTTGTTGATCGAGCGCGAGCCGATTGCGGTCAGCCGCTCGACGAGCCACGCGGGACTCTCGCCCACCGTCACGCCGCGAATGACGACACCCATGTAGCGTGACGCGACCTTCGCGTCCTCGAGGTGTAGCACGAGGCCGCCCGCATTGCCCGCGCGACGGAAGCGCTTCGCATCGGGTACCGAGATGTCGCGGACGCCGATGTCGGGCAGGTGATACGCGCTGCGCGTCACCGCGGCGATCTCGCGCGCGACGCCTTCGTGCGAGAGCAGATCGGGACGGTTGGGGAGGACATCCACGACGAGGCGGATATCGCCCACCGGCATCACGGAGAGAAACGGCGTGCCGGGCGCAGCATCGACGTCCAGTTCCATGATGCCGTCGTGCTCCTCACCAAGTCGCAGCTCGCGCGCCGAGCAGAGCATGCCGTTGGAGGTGTGCCCGCGAATCTTTCGCTTCTCGATCTTCAGGCCACCGGGCAGCACCGTTCCAGTGGGCGCGAAGGGATACAACTTTCCGGCGGTGACGTTCGGCGCGCCGCACACGACATCGAGCAGTTCGCCGGTGCCCATGTCCACCTTGGTGATGTGGAGATGGTCGGAGTCGGGATGTGGCGCTTCTTCAACGACCTTGCCGATGACGATCGCCGCGAGATCCTGGCGCAGCGTAACCATCTCCTCCACCGTCGCGGTATGTGCGGTGACGAGGTCGCGCAGCGTTTCGGCGCTCCGGGGAGCGCTCGTGAAGGCGTTGAGCCATTCCACGGACGCGTTCATTCAGCCACCTGCTGGAGAAAGCGAACGTCGGAGTCGTAGAGCAGGCGAATATCCGGAAGCCCGTAGCGGAGCATGGCGATGCGGCCGGGACCCATGCCGAAGGCCCAGCCGGTGTAGCGCTCGCTGTCGATGCCGGCGGCCTCGAGTACCGACGGATGCACCATGCCTGAGCCAAGAATCTCCATCCAGCCCGTGCCCTTGCATGCCGAACAGCCGTTGCCACCGCACAGCACGCACTGCACGTCCATCTCGGCCGACGGTTCGGTGAACGGGAAGTAGCTCGGGCGGAACCGCGTGCGCGTCTGCCCGAAGAACTTCTGCGCGAAGCTCGTCAGCGTGGCCTTGAGGTCGACGAATGAGATGCCCTCGTCCACCGCCAGTCCCTCGATTTGTGCGAACGCCGGCGCATGCGATGGGTCGAACGGATCGCGCCGGAACACGGTGCCAGGCGCAAGAATGCGGATGGGCGGCGGGTACTTCTGGAGCGTGCGCACCTGAACCGGCGAAGTGTGCGTGCGCAGCAATGCGCCCTCGCCGAGGTACAGCGTGTCGTGCAGGTCCATGGCCGGGTGATCGGCCGGAAAGTTGAGCGACGTGAAGTTGTACCACTCCGACTCGCTCTCGGGGCCGATGGCGACGGTGAATCCCAGCTCGCGGAAGATGCCAACGATCTCGTCGATGACGAGCGTGACGGGATGCTTCGCGCCGCGCCAGCGCGCGCGCGCTGGCATGGTGAGGTCGAGCTGCGAGCCGGTGGGCGCGGACTCGCGCAGCGCCGAACGCCGTGCATCGAGCGAGGCGGTCAGCGTGGTCTTCGCGTCGTTGAAGGCGCGGCCGGCGTCGCGACGTGCGTCGGGCGGCAGCGTGCCGAGCGCCTTCTGCACGCCGAGCAACTCTCCGCGCTTGTCACCGAGGAACTGGATGCGCGCGGTTTCTAGCGCGCCGTCGTCCGCCGCGGCGGCGAAGGCCTGTTCACCGCGCGCGGTGAGGTCGGCCGTGTGGGCCAGGTATTGCTCGAGAGTCGGCTTGTCGGGGAGCATGCTGGTGATAAAGGAGTGCAGATAGAAACGTGCAGATCCTTCGCGCAGTTTACCCTGAGCGAAGTCGAAGGGCTCAGGATGACAACATGCGAGCTCAGGATGACAGAAACATCAACGGCGGCGAGACCAGAGGTCGCGCCGCCGCTGAATACGTGCGAATAGAAACTACTTACGCAGCGTTCAGCGCGGCGCGAGCCGCATCGGCGATGGCACCAAACGCCTGGGGATCGCGCACGGCGAGGTCGGCCAGGATTTTCCGGTCGACTTCGATGCCGGCGAGCTTGAGGCCATTCATGAACACACTGTAGCTCATGTCGTGCTGGCGCGCGCCCGCGTTGATGCGGACGATCCACAGCTTGCGGAAATCGCGCTTCTTGTTCTTGCGATCGCGATAGGCGTACACCCATCCGCGCTCGACGGTTTCCTTGGCGGCCTTCCAGAGCTTGGACCGGGCGCCGAAGGCACCGCGGGCGTGCTTGAGGATCTGTTTCTTCCGCTTGAGGCGCGGGACGTTCGATACGGCGCGTGGCATGGTCGGCTCCTATTACGCCTGAATGAGGCGCTTGATTCGCTTCTGCTCGCCGTTCGTGGCGATGAGACCCGCGCGGCGCAGGTTCCGCTTCCGCTTGGAGGTCTTCTTGGTGAGGATGTGGCTCTTGAACGCCTTGTACCGCTTGACCTTTCCGGTACCCGTGACCCGGAAGCGCTTGGCAGCGCCCTTGTGCGTCTTCATCTTAGGCATGGCAACCCGCTCGTTATTTGGGCGTGAGAATCATCGTCATGGACTTCCCTTCCAGCCGGCCGGCGCTCTCGATCTTGCCGATGTCGGCCAGTGAACTGCTGACCCGATCGAGCACGGCCTGACCGAGCTCGGGATGGGCCACCTGTCGACCGCGAAACATCATGGTCACCTTCACCTTGTTCTTCTCTTCCAGGAAGCGTCGCGCGTGCCGCGTCTTCGTGTCGAAGTCGTGGTCGTCGATGCCCGGCCGGTACTTCACTTCCTTCAGTTCGATCACGTGCTGCTTCTTCTTGGCGACGCGCGCCTGCTTCGCCATCTCGAACTTGTACTTCCCGTAGTCCATGATACGGACGACCGGGGGGCGAGCGGTTGCGGCGACTTCGACGAGATCGAGTCCGGCATCTTCCGCCATACGAAGCGCGGTGTCGACGTCCAGAATGCCGAGTTGTGAGCCGTCAGCACCGATCACGCGGACCGGGCTGATGCGAATCATGCGATTGACCCGCACGCGCTTGGTGGTGTCCTGAATACTCGTAGCCTCGGAAAAAGACGGACAAAAAAAGCGGACCTTCCGGGTAGAAGAGTCCGCAAAATGCGCGCAACCCGGGCGTGCCGGGCGCGAGCCAGATTCAGGACTCCTGCAGCACACCTCGCTGTCGTGACGCGAGGGCCAGAGGGTGGGTGATCTGCTAAACGAGCAATCACCACTTAGCTAGTTGTCAGGACGCAAGTTAGAGCGCTGCCGGGCGAAGTCAAGTCAGGTACGGGCGACCGGCGGATGCGGAGGTGCAGATCCTCCCCTTCGACTGCGCTCAGGCCGCGCGCTCAGGATGACAAACCCCTCACGACACCGGCTCGCAGGAGTAGCCCTTGCCATCCGCGACGATCCGGCCCCACGCGTTCGTCGCGTCGTGCTCGAACACCACCGTCCAGCGTTCGTCCGCCGCCTCGGCCCAGAGGCGCCGCTTGGTCTCCAGGGTGACGAGCGGCTCCACGTCATAGCCCATGATCCACGGCAGCGGCACGTGCGCGACCGTCGGCGCGAGGTCAGCGAGGTAGAACAGCCGCTCGCCGCCCGACGTGATCAGCACACCCTGATGGTGCGGCGTGTGACCGGGCGCGTGCCGCAGTGCGATTCCGGGCACCAACTCGACGTCGGCGTCCACGAGCTCCAGCACGCCAGCGGCGTGCAGCGGCTCGTAGTTGTGCGGGAAGTAGCTGGCCGACGTCCGTTCGTTGGTTCTGTGCGCCCACTCCCACTCACCCCGTCGCGCGATGTAGCGCGCGTTGGGGAACGACAGTGCCACGGAGGCATCCTCAGTCCGACGCGTGTTGCCACCAGCGTGATCGAAGTGCAGGTGGCTGCTGATGACCATCGTGACGTCGCCGGCGCCGAAGCCGGCTTCCGCAAGCGCGCTCTCGAGCTGCGTGGGTCCGACCATCCCAACAGGGGAGTTCTCTATGCCATAGATGCCGTAGAACTTCTCGCTCTCCTTGTTCCCCGCGCCGGTGTCGATGAGCACGAGGCCGTCCGGATGCTCGATCAACAGGCACCGCATGCCCAGCGGGATCCGGTTGCGCGCGTCGGCGGGGATCTTTCGCTCCCACAGCGTCTTGGGCACGACGCCGAACATCGCGCCGCCGTCCAGCTGTTGGAGACCGGCCTGGAGTGCATGCACCCGCAGCGAGCCGATACTGCGGGATTGGACCAGGGGGAGGAGAGGCATGCTCGATACAATAACAGATGAGCGGCGAGCGGCGAGCGGCGCAACTAAACCAGCAGATCCATGGGTCGCGCTACGCGCCCCTGTCGGGACGATGTCATCCTGAGCGCAGCGAAGGATCTGCACGTGCGTTTGGCGCAACACAAGTGCAGATCCTTCGCTGCGCTCAGGATGAAAGCCTGCCCTTCGCCGCTCGCCGTTCACCGATCAGGCAGTCGTGTCCTTTCCCACCGGCTGCGGCATCGCCGACGGACGACGCCTCCGCTTCTTGCGACGCGACGCGCTACCCGTGGACAGAAAGCGCTCGAGCTCTGACCACCGCTCGCACCCGTGGTCGCGTGCATCGGCGAGCAGGCGGATGAGGCACCGCGCGGTCGCAATGGCGTCGCCCCCGGCGCGATGCCGCTGCCGCGGATCGATCTCCACATCGTAGTGCCGAGCGAGCCAGTCAAGCGAGCAACGCCGCAGCTGCGGCAGGATTCTTCGCGCGAGGCGCACCGTGCACAGGCGTCGCCCCGTGAGCGTGCGCCCGGTGGCGCGAGTGATCTCACTGCTCACGAACCGCCAGTCGAAGCCGGCGTTGTGCGCGACGAACACCTGTCCCTCGAGGGCCTGGAGGACGTGCTCGGCCACACCGCGGAATGGTTGCTTGTCGCGCACCATGTCCCACGTGATCCTCGTGAGCCGGGAGACGAAGGGCGGAATGGAGCGCTCGGGATTGACGAGCGTCTCGTACACGTCGCGGATCTCGCCGTCGCGCACGGTGACGATCGCAATCTCCGTGATACGATCGCCCCGAAACGCGGCGCCGCCGGTTGCTTCCACGTCCACCACGGCGAACGAGAGCGACGACAACAGCGGCTCGTCGTCAGGTGCGAACGTGCGCCACGCGGGCGCGGCGCGCTCGCCCAGGCGCCAGCCGCCATCCGCTGTGCGCAGGAAGCGCGGATGATCGCGCAGCAGCGTCACCGCCATGTGCTCGGCGACGATGGACGGCAGCCTGGAGAGCTGGCAGACGCTGGCCACGAGCGCCTGGGAGCTGGCTGGGCCGCCGCGGAGGTAATCCGCCGCACGCTCCACGAGAATCGTCGACTGTGGCGTCGTGGCGACGCCCGCCGGCGCATCGAGTTCGAGCTGCATTCCGCACAGCGGGTCGATCATCGCACCTCGTCCCGCTCGACCGGGCACGTCATGCAGCGCGGCCCACCGCCGCCACGCACGAGCTCCGCGCCGTCGAAGGTAATGACGGCGCGCTGATGGTCGTCGATCTTCTCGTCGCCGGTGAGGTAGTCAACGCCGGACACGACGCGGAAGCCGGCCTTCTCCATCTCGCCCAGCGTGCCGACGTTGCGCGCATACGAGAGCACGACACCGGGACGCATCGCGACGAAGTTGCAGCCCGAGGCCCACTGCTCGCGCTCCTGAAGCACTCGGCGCTTGCCGCCCGCGAAGATAGGCGTCATCGGCATGCCGCACGCCTCGAGCGCGCTGAAGATGTCGGGCTTCTCGGACAACGTCTGGTCACCCTTCTTCCAGTGCAAAACGCTCAGCCGCTCCGGGCCGATGAAGTGCGGCGGGAAGCAGACGCAGAGCTCCTTGTCGACCTGGGTGAAGATCATGTCGAGATGGATAGCCGTGTCTTCCTTCGGCATCACGACGATGATGATGTCGGTGACCTGGGTGCGCTCGAAGAGCACGGACGCAAGGTAATCGATGGCGCCAGGACTCGAGCGCTCGCTGAAGCCGATGAGCACGAGGTCTTCACGCAACGGATGGATGTCGCCGCCCTCGAGCGTGTAGTTGAGGCGCCGTTCGGTGGAGCCGTCGTAAATGATTCCGTCGTTGCGCAACGCGGGGTGATAGCTGAAGAGTGCCTTCATGATCAGCTCCTCGGGCCAGCGAATTCCGTAGCGCATCGACCCAACGAGAACGTGCTTGCCGACGCTCATCGCCGAGTCGCGCGTGAAGAACAGGTTGGGCAGCGGCGGCAACTCGTAACCGAACTCGTTCAGTGTACGCGCGAGCGGACCGGGCGACTCCACGCGTCCCTCGATGAGCATGCGCACCAGCTCCGCGGGGGGCAGCGCTTCGATCTCGCGCGCCAACGGCTCACTGGGCACGATGTCCATGGTCTCCCGCACGAGCAGTTCGCGCGTTTCGCGGTTCTCGAGCACCTCTGCCAGCAGGTCCCTGACCTCGTGCACGCGACAAAATCGCTCGAGCACTGCAGTGAACCGGCGGTGCTCCTTGCCCGCCTGCTCGGCGTCCGGCAGGTCGTCGTAGAGGTAGTCCTCTCGCGTCGCCGGCGTCACGCCGAGCAACTCGGCGCCAGGGGTGTGTACGATGACGGACCGGAGCCGACCAATTTCCGACGTGACATTGACGGTCATGCACCCGAAGATAATCCGGGGGTCAATGGGGTGCCTCACTGCATAGGTATGCAGGGCAATGGGTTGACGCCGACGGACCTCGGGGCGCTGGTGTGGGTAGAAAAACGCGCTAGTTTGTGAATCAATTCACAAGCCTCCGCCACGCCCTTGAAACGCATCGCCGATTCCACCGTCCGCCGGCTCTCGATCTACCTGCGCTTCCTCGAGGAATTTGAGGGGCGTGGCTTGGCGACCGTTTCCAGCGAGGAGCTGGCCAGACGCGGAGGAACGACGTCCGCCCAGGTGCGCAAAGACCTCTCGTTCTTCGGCTCCTTTGGCAAGCGCGGGCTGGGCTATGCCGTCCCCGAGCTGGCGACGGCGCTGCGCGAGATCCTGGGGCTGGGGAAGGAGTGGAAAGTCGTCATCATCGGCGCGGGAAAGATCGGCGCCGCGTTGGCGCAATACCGCGGCTTCCGCCAGCGCGGCTTCGTCATCGTCGCCGCGTACGACACGAACGCCGACAAGATCGGGCGACGGCTGGAAGGCATCGAGATCCGCGACATGAGCCGCTTCGAGGCCGACGTGGAAGCGGAGCGTCCCGAGATCGCGGTGCTGGCGATTCCAACCGAGCAGGCGCAGGCAATCCTCGATCGGGTGGCGCGCGCAGGCATCAAGGCCGTGCTCAACTTTGCGCCAGTGCAGCTGCACGCCGGGCCGGACATGACGGTGAAGACCGTCAACATGGCCATGGAACTGGAAGGGCTCACGTTTGCACTGACCAACCGGGACTGACGCGCCAGCGCACGGCAACTCGTCCGTCGCGGCGCGCCACCGCTACACGTCCCTCGTCTGGAACGCGCGAAGAATCGTTGCGAACTGCTGGGGCGTCAGCGTCTCCGGCCGCGCGGCGGGATCGACATCCGCTGACTCGAGCACGACGTCCGCCGCATCCGCGTCCACGGCGTAGAGCGATCGCAGCACGCGGCGCATCTGCTTGCGTCGCATGCCGAATGCATTCTGCACGAGCGTGCGGAACGGACGCTCTTCGTCGACGGTCACCAGTGGCGTTGCGTGCGGCGTGATGCGCACCACCGAGCTGTCCACCTTGGGCGGAGGGACGAACGCACCAGCGGGCACGCCGAACAGCGTTTCCGCGCGTGCGAGCGCCGCGACATTCACGGTGAGCGCGCCGTACTCCTTGGTGCCTGGCGCGGCGCTCAAGCGCTCCGCGACCTCGCGCTGCACGAGGTAGACCGAGCGCTCCGCGCGCGGCGCCTTCAGCGCATGAAAGAGAATCGGCGTTGTGATGTAGTACGGCACATTGCCGATGAGCACATACGGGCCGCCCGCCAACGCGCCGAGCGACACCTCGAGCACGTCCGCTTCGGCGATGAGGACGTTGCTGCGCTTGGCATAGCGCTGGCGCAGCAGGTCGGCCAATGCGCGATCGTACTCGATGGCGATGAGACGGCCCGCGCGGTCGACGAGAATGTCCGTGAGCGCGCCACGACCGGGCCCGATCTCCAGCACCGTCTCTCCACCCTTGAGGTGCAGCGCGTCGGCAATGCGGCCGAGGATGCGGCGGTCGTTGAGGAAGTGCTGTCCGAGACTCTTGCGGGTGGGCGGAAAGGCGCGTCCGGTGCGGCGCCCCGCGTCGTCCGTCATGTCGCGATCAACTCTTGAGGATCAGGAGCGTGAGGTCGTCGCGGCGCGGTACGTCGCCCGTGTACTGGTCGAGCAGGTCGAACACCTGCTCGGCGATGCGCGCGGGTGGCTCGTGGCGATGCTCGCGCACGCACGAGAGCACCGGCTCCTCATCGAACCGTTTGCCTTCGCGATTGCGGGCATCCGCGATGCCGTCGGTGAAGAGCAGCAGGATGTCGCCGCCCACGTCCCACGGACGCGCTTCCGAATCGGGCGCTGCGTCGAGCATGCCGAGCGGCGGGCCGCCGGCCATGAGTCGCTCGGTGCTGCCGTCGCGTGAGATGACGAACGCATGGGGATGCCCCATGTTGCCGTAGCGCAGCACGCCATTCTCGCGGTCCACGACCGCGTACAGCGCGCTGACGAACATCTCCGTGGTGTTCAACTCCTCCTTCACGCTCACGTACAGGCGACGGAGCATCTCGGCCGGGTCGTCGGTGCCCTGCGCATGGATGGCCGACGCGCTCATGGTGAGCGCCATGATGAGCGCCGCCTGATAGCCATGTCCGGAGACGTCGCCAATCATCACGCCGATGCGGTCGTGCGACAGGCGATAGAGGTTGTAGAAGTCGCCGCCCACGTCTTCCGCGGGCACGACGCGCGCCGCCACCGTTGCCTCGGGGGCCACGTGCGCGGCGTCGGGAAGCAGCTTCATCTGAAGGTCGTGCGCGAGCTGCATCTCCTGCTGGAGCCGCTGCTGGTCGAGCGACTGCCGCACGAGACGCGCGTTCTGGATGGCGGCGCCGATCTGGCTGGCAATGGCGGTGACGAGCTTCTGGTCTCCTGCCGTGAAGGCCTGCCCGGACCGGCGGTCCGAGAGATTCACGACGCCGAGCGGCTCGCTGCCGTGCTGCGCGGTCCACAGGATGGGGACGGTGAGCATGGCGCCGCGGCGAAACGCGAGCTCCGCGTCACACGGCATCTCGCCCGCCTCCACAATGATGGAATGCAGCGTACGGAAGACGTGGGCGCTCACGCTGCTCTCATCATCCAGTGCGATCGGCGCGGTAGCGATGCCATCGCCGCCGATACGCGCGATGACCTGGAGCGACGACGTGAGGTGATCGTGCACGAGGATCGAGCCACGGTGGGCGCCCACCGTCTCGCTCACCTCGCGCAGGATGGTCGCCGCGCCGTCCTCCAGTGACACAGTGCGCCCGAGAATCTCGCTGATCGAATAGAGGAGGTTGATCTCCTCGTAGCGTTCGGCCAGCTCGTTTGCGGCGTGCTCGACCTCGAGCGTGTTCTGGAGGAACTGGGCCACGACGGGCCGCAGGAACTTGAGGTAGCGCCCGAGTTCCTCTCGCGCGATGTCGCAGGGACCGAGCGCGATCCACGCACTGCGCGATCCGCCGACGGGAACGATGAGCATGCGGCCATGCTCCGTTGGCTCCTCGTGCTCGGCACCGGCCGCAGGGAGCCATGCGTCCGGCGGTACCTGGCCACGCTCCGTGCCGGCGACGAACACGAGCGGTCCGCTTCGAGGCGCCTCACGCCGCCAGACTGCCGCGTGACAACTCGTGGCGTCGTGGAACGCAGCGAGGACGTCACCGAGCTCACTCACGCGCGCGTGAGCGTCAGGCGGACCACGTTTCCCGTTTCCGCGGTGGGCGACGCGTCGAACCGCTCGACGCCGTCCATGAGCTTGCGCATGAGGAACAGCCCGCGCCCGTCTTCGCGTTCGAGGTTCGCGGCGTCGGTGGCGTCCCTGGTCTTGGCGTCCAGGTCGAACCGGTCGCCCTCGTCGGCGATCTCGACCACGAGCCGCGTGGTGTCCACGTCCGCGCTGACGCGCACGCGCTTGGAAGGACTCTCATGGTTGCCGCGCAGGATGGCATTCGAGAGTGCCTCAGTCAGCGCGACAGGAACGTTGAGCGCAAGTTGGTGCCGGTTGTACGCGAGTTCCGCGCACGGATGACGCACGAGCTCGACGACGCGCTCGATGTAGGAGATGTCGCTGGGGATGTCCACGTGCAGCGAGACGCGAAGCCCCGGATCGGCGGAGGGAGACGGCGGGTTTATCGCGGCCATGGTTTTACGGGAGCGGCGATGGGCGCGTGCCCGGGGAACAACGCGACGCGGCCACCCATGCGGGGGACCGCGTCGCCACGATCAAAGCGGGATCAGAAGCTGGACAGTGCGCGGTCGCGCGTGTCGGAAATCTGGAACAGCGTATCGAGCTTTGTGAGCTCGAACAACGTGCGAAGGTCGTCGTTCAGGTTGGCGAGCCGAAGCTCCCCGCCCTGCTCGCGAATCTTCTTGGACAGCGAGACGAGCACGCCGAGCCCGGAACTGTCGATGTAGCCGGTCTGCGCGAAGTCGATGAGGAACTTCTTCTCGCCGCGCTCGAGCTCGTCCAGCACCTTCTGCTTGAGCTCCTGGCGGTTTCCAACGATGAGTTGACCCTCGACGTCTACCACGACGATTTCACCCTGCTTCTTGATCGTGAAGCTCATGTGCGTGTCTCCTGGCGGATCCGTTCAGTTCAGTAGTGTAGCCGCCGGATCATCCACCTGCAGTGCGGTGACGGCGGCCACATTGAAAATGTCCTCAGCGGTAGCGCCACGCGAGAGATCATTGACCGGGAATCTCATCCCTTGCAGGATGGGCCCGATCGCCGACGCGGACGCCAACCGCTGTACCAGCTTGTACGCAATGTTCCCCGAGTCGAGATCAGGGAAGACGAGGACGTTCGCCTGGCCACCAACGGGGCTCTCAGGCGCTTTTCGTGCCGCGACGCTCGCGATGAGCGCTGCGTCCCCTTGCAATTCTCCGTCCACGACGAGATCGGGCGCAATCGCGCGCAATTCATCGATCGCGGTACGAATTCGATCGACGCTTTCGCCTCGCCCGCTTCCCTTCGTGCTGAACGAGAGGAATGCCACGCGCGGCTCGTCGCCCACGATGCGCCGCCGGTCGCGCGCGGCGGCAAATGCAATGTCCGCGAGCTGGCTGGGCACGGGCTTCCTCACCACCGCACAGTCCGCAAACGTCAGCACTTCACCCTCGGCGCTCCGAAATGGCGGGACGTCCATGTAGAACGCACTGGAAATCGTGCGGACCTTGTCGGCCGGTCCGATCAGCCACAACGCCGCCCGCACTACGTCGGCCGACGTGTGCACGGCGCCCGCCACGCACCCGTCCGCGCGGCCCCAGCGCACGAGTGCGTCGGCCACGAGCAGCGGTGACGTCGCGTGCTGCGCGGCCTCGGCCTCCGTCATCTTCTTTTTCGAGCGGATCTCAAAGATCTGCGCGGCGACTTCGCTGGCGAGCGCGGCATCACGAATATCGATCAGCTCGATGCCGTCCATGGCATCGGCCGGCGTGCCCACGAGCACCGGCTCCACGATGGCGCGGTCGGCGAGCGCACGCACCGCCTCTCGCGTACGAGGGTCGCCCGCTTCTGGGAAGAGGATGCGGCGACGGCGTGCGGCGGCGCGGGCGTGCAACGAGCGGAGAAAGCTCACGGACGCGCGTTCTTCGCGCGGAGCGCCTCAGCGACCGTGGGATGCACGAGGTCGTTGACGTCGCCGCCGAAACGCGCCACCTCGCGCACGAGGCTCGCGCTGATGTACGTGGTGTCGAGCGACGGCACCATGAACACGGTCTCGAGTCGTGGCGAAAGATGCCGGTTCATGAGCGCCATCTGGTACTCATACTCGAAGTCGCTCACGGCGCGCAGGCCACGAATGAGCAGCGATGCGCCAACCTCGTTCGCGAAGTCCACGAGCAACCCGCCGAAGGAGCGCACCTGGATGCACGCGTTCGCTCCGACGGACGCCCGGATGAGCGCGACACGTTCGTCGATGGTGAACAGCGGCGCCTTCGTGGAATTGTTGGCCACGGCGACCACGAGCGTGTCCACGAACTCGAGGCTGCGGTGCATGAGATCCTCATGCCCGCGCGTGATGGGGTCGAAGCTGCCTGCGTAGATCGCGATGCGTGAGTTCGGCACGCGGGAAGGATCAACGCACGCAGGGCAAAGCGCAACGCGTCGCGCTATGCGGACCGGTAGAAGGTGATCGCGGTGCCGCCGTAGCGCCGCTTGTCGCCGCCGTCCGGCATCTTCTCGAACGTGCGATGCTCCACGCCAAGGAGGTCGGCAAACGGCACGGCCAGCCACTGTTCCGCGACGCTTGCGGCAAGGCCCTTGTCATAGGGCGGATCCGCAAAGGCGACGTCATACGCATGCGCATCGAGCTTCCGGATGAACGCCAGCGCATCGACGCGATGGACGCGCGCGGCGTCTCCCGCGTCCACCAGCTTCAAGTTGTCTGCGATGGCCTCGAGGCTGGGCCTCGCGACGTCCACGAGATCCACGCTGGCCGCACCGCGCGACAACGCCTCGATGCCGAGCGCACCGGACCCTGCAAAGAGGTCGAGCACGCGCGCCTCCGGAAGCCACGGCGTGACGATGCTCATCCATGCCTCGCGCACGCGATCCGCGGTGGGACGCACGAGATCGCCCGCAGGGGCGACGAGCCGCCGGCCGCGCCACTGCCCTGCGACGATCCTCACGCCGGCTCGAACCGAACGTCGGCGATCTTCGCCTGGAGGCTCGACACGCCGCGAAACTCGTTGAGCTCCAGGCGAAAGGCGATGTCCATGGGCCGCGCGACGTCGAACTCCTTGATCCGCGGGCCGAGCGACCAGCTGATGGCCTCGAGGAACGCGCCGTTGCCCGTATCGATCTTCAGCTTGAGGCCGGTCTCGCCTACCACACGGGGCGCTTCCTTGAGGCGCACGCCGCGCGTGACGAGCAGCGGCGCGGGGTTTCCCATGCCGCACGGCTCGAGGTGGCGCAGCAATTTCTCGAACTCGACGGTGACGTCAGCGAGCGCCACTTCCATGTCGACGCGCAGTTCGGGCACGAGATCGTCCAGCGTGAGGTCGGCGCGCACGGACTCGTTGAAGCAGCGCGCGAACTCATCCACGTTCTCACGCGCGATGGATACACCGGCGGCGCTTCTGTGCCCGCCGAACCGCGCGAGCAGGTGACGGCAGCGTCCGATGCCGTGATGCAGGTCGAACCGCGAGATGGACCGGCCAGAGCCCTTGCCGTCCGCTCCATCGAGGCCGATGAGGATGGTCGGCCGTCCGAACTCCTCCACGATGCGGGACGCCACGATGCCGATGACGCCAGGATGCCATCCCTCTTCGGCGAGCACGATGCCGAACGTCTCGTCGAGGTCCATAGCGAGCACGCGTTCGCGGGCCTGCACCTGCACGGCGCGGTCGATCTCCTGCCGTTTGCCGTTGAGCTCCTCCAACTCACGCGCGATGGCGTTGGCGTCGTGCTCGCTGGTGGCCATGAGCAACTCGACGCCGCGCATCGCCTTGCCGAGACGACCTACGGCGTTGAGGCGCGGCGCGATGATGAAGCCGACGCGGCCGGCTGTCACCTGCTTGCCGTCGAGGCCCACGGCGCGAATGAGCGCGCGCAGGCCGATGTTCTTCGTCTCCGCGAGCATCTTGAGCCCGTAGCGCGCGAACACGCGGTTTTCGCCGCGCAGCGGCGCGATGTCCGCGATGGTCGCGAGCGCGACGAGGTCCAGCATGCCGAAGATGGCGTTCTCGTTGCCGCCCATCGCGCGGGTGAGCGCGAGCGCGAGCTTGAACGCGACGCCCACCGCAGCGAGATCCTTGTCTTCCGACTCGCACCCTGGCCGCTTGGGGTTGAGCACCGCATAGGCGTTGGGCAGGTCGCCACCGGGCAAGTGGTGGTCGCTGATGATGACGTCGATGCCCGCGGCCTGGAGCGTCGCTACTGGTGCAACCGCACTGGTGCCGCAATCGCAGGTGACGACCACCGTCGCGCCCGCGGCGATCGCGGCGCGCACGCCCGCCTCGCCGAGGTCGTAGCCGTCCACGAGGCGCTGCGGAATGAACGGCACCACCGTGCCGCCGAGCAGGCGCAGTGCGCGTGTCATCAGCGTGGTGGAGCACATGCCGTCCACGTCGTAGTCGCCATGCACGAGGATGGTCTCGCCGCCGCGCACCGCACGAGCGAGCCGGTCCACCGCGCGCGCGAGGTCGCGCAGCTGCTCCGGCGGCAGTAACTGCTCGAGCCGCGGCCGCAGGTAGCGCTTCGCGGTGTCCGCGGGCGTGAAGCCCCGCAGCGCGAGCAGCCGGCAGATGGGTTCCGGAAGCTGGAGCTCCGCAGACAGCGCCCGCACCGTGACGGGGTCCGGTGCCTCGGGCAGGATCCATCGGGCGCGAGGGCGGGCGCTGGTCTGTTCAGCAATCATCATCGCAACCTAGGCGCCCCGCACCACGCGTTCAACCGACAGAACGGATCATTCTCCCGCGTACAGGAGCACTCCGCATCCTTCGCACATTTCCACCGCGCCGGTGGACGCCATCTGCGCGCGCCGCTGGGTGGGAATGGCGGTGTCGCACGCGCTGCATGACTGGGCGCGCAGCGGATAGAGGGAGTCGCCGCGACGCCGGGCGCGCACGCGATCGTACGTGGTGATGAGCGCCCTCGGCACCACGGACGCGGCGTTTGCGCGCACGACCACCAACGCGGCGATCTCTTCCAGGATCTTCGCGCGATCCGCCTCGAGCTCGACGCGCGCGTCGCTCTGCTTCGCCTCGACATCCGCGAGCGCCTTCTCCTGATCCGCCACGCTGTGGCGCAGCTCGTTGATGCGGCCCTGCACCTGCGCCGCGTCGCGCTCGCTGTCCTCCACCATGCGCTTGGTCTGCTCGAGCTGCGTGACCGCCGCGTTGGCCTCCTTGGGCGAGGTAACGCTCTCGTACGCGCGCTGGCTGCGCTCGACGAGCGCGCGATGCGTCTCGACGCGGCCCATCGCCTCGCGTAGGCGCGACTCCTCAGCGACAATGGCTACGCGCGCGCGCTCCAGTTGCTTCGCGACGAGGCCGCGCTCCTTCTCCAGTGCGGCGAGCCGGGGCGCGAGCGAGCCAAGGCGATCTTCCAGCGCGTACATCGCAAGATCGTCGACTTGAACCGCTAGCAGGGACTGGACGTCAGGATGCATGAGCCGGAATTCGGGGGGACTGAGACGCAGGATGGCAGATGAGGATGATAACCAGAAGGGCGCTCGTTAGCGGAATTTCTTCCACCAGCGACCGCCGAGTCGGCGCAGCTCCACCGTAAGGCCCATCTTCTCGCGCGTCAGGTCATCTTTCTGCGATTCCGACGCGATGGGCAGTTCGCGATCGATCTCGGACATGCGTCGCGTGAGGTCCCGCTCGTTCATCGCGGCGAGACTGCCGGCAACGGCTTCGTCCGCGTGATCGAGTCCGCCCGTCTCTTCCAGCAGTTCCTGCATGACGACCACGGCATCGCCATCGAGATGCTCTGCCAACACATCGGCGCCGGCGTCGGCCCCGTGCGCGACCATCGCGGCAAAGATCCGCTGGAGATCGGGATCGCGGAAGCTCTCCTCACCCGCGCGCTCCAGCACGAGCTCGAAGTACGACGGGCGATGCAGCAGCACTCGCACCAGCTCACGCTCGGCGCTGCTGGCGCGCTCGCCTGCCACGCGGCGGCGGTCGCCGTGGCGCGCGCGGGGTGCGGGCGCACGCTCGCGCGCGCGCGGCTCGTACGCGTCCATGGCCGCAGGCTCGCGGACGGGCGGGCGGCCGCTCGTCTGGCCCGCGCGCGCGCGCGGCGGCGCCTCCAGCTCGCGCTCCAGCAAATCGCGCGAGACGCCGGCCGCGGTGGCCGCGTGACCGAGGTACATGTCGCGCGTGAGGGGATCCATGGTGGCGCGCAACGTGGGCAACAGGCGGTCGAGTGCCTGACGCTTCTTGCGCAGGTCTGCAAACCACCCGCCCCGCTCGAGCAATTGAATCTTCCGCTCGAATAGGTCGATGGAACTCGCCACCTGCGCCTCGAGCCCACGCGCCCCATGCGCACGCACATAGCTGTCGGGATCTTCACCATCGGGCAGCGTCACCACCTGCACCGACGCGCCCTGGGCGAGCAACGCGTCGCCCGAGCGAAATGTGGCCTTGAGGCCCGCCGTGTCCGAGTCATAAAGCAGGAACACGCGGTCCGTGTACCGCCGGATGAGCTTCGCCTGGTCCTCGGTGAGCGCTGTGCCCATCGGGGCGACGACACTCTCCACGCCGGCACCGATAAGCCGCATCGCGTCGAAATACCCTTCCACCACCAGCATGCGCTCGTCGCGTCGCGCGGCCTGCTTCGCCCAGTTCAGCGCGTAGAGCAGCTTGCCCTTGTTGAAAATGGACGACTCCGCGGAATTGAGATACTTGGGCTCGCCGGGCCCAAGTAGTCGTCCGCCAAAACCGACCACGCGGCTGGAGACGTCGTAGATCGGAAAGATCAGGCGATCGCGGAAGCGCGGACGCGGCTCAGTGGTGCCTTCGGGCATGTGCAGCAGCCCTACTTCCACGAGCCGTTCGTCCTCGAAGCCGAGCGTGTTGAGGTACGCGCGCATCAGCCCGATCTCTCGCGGCGCAAACCCGAGCCCCACCTTGTCGGCGAGCTCGCGCGTGATCTCGCGCTCCTCGAGATATGCGCGCGCCGTGCGTCCGAGGTCGTCCTCCCACAAAGTGCGCCGGAAGTACTCCGCCGCAGCGCCATTCACCTCCCACAGTGGCTCGCGCGTGTCCTTCTCGTCGGAGTGTCGCGCGTTCGTCTCCACCACTTCGATGCCGGACTTCTCGGCCACCATGCGCACCGCGGCAGGCCAGTCGATGCCAAGGCGCTTCTGGAGGAACTTGAAGACGTCGCCCGACTCGTGGCACACGAAGCAGTAGTACATCATCTTCTTCGGCGACACCGAGAAGTTGCGCTTGGTGCCCTGATGAAATGGGCACGGCCCACGGAAGTCGGTGCCCAGTCGCTTGAGCTGCACGTACTCGCCGATGACGCCGACGATGTCCGCCGTCTCGCGGACGCGCTCGATGGTCTCGTCGGCAATCATGCGAACATCGCGATGGTCACGCCGGCGCCGCCCTCGTTCCAGCCGGCCATGCGGAACTCGCGCACACGCGTGTCCTTGCGCAGCATCTCGTCCACGACCTGGCGGAGCGCGCCGGTCCCCTTGCCGTGTATGATGCGAAGGCTCTTGAGGTCCGCGCGGATGGCGCTGTCCAGCGCCTGCAGCACGACGCCCTCTGCCTCGTCCGCGCGCAGGCCCAGCAGGTTCACCTCGGTGCTGACGAACACCTCCGGCGCGTCGCCGATGTAACTGACGGCGCCCACCGTGGCCTTCTGTTCCGTCTTGCGCAGCGTCGAGAGCTGCACCGTCAACTTCATGGAGCCGACCACGATCGACGCGTCCTTGCCGCGCAGTTCCAGCACGCGCCCAATCGCGCCGCCCAGCGTGCCGACTTCCACGGCGTCGCCCGCCTCGATGGGTGTGCGCGGTCCGACAGGCGACTGACCGCGCTTCCGCTGCGCGCGCTCCTCCGCATCCAGCCGGTCCAGCACCGACGCCTGCTTCGCCGCCAGCTCCTCGGCCGTGCGACGCGCGGCGCGTCCCAGTTCGTCAATCGCGCTGTCGGCCGCCTCGGCACCCTTCCTCTTCAACTCCTTGATGGTGCGATCGATGTCGGCGCGCGCCTCGAGCACATACTTGCGCGCGTCGCTCCGGCTCGCCTTCTCGGCTGAGCGTTCGCGCTCCCGCACATTGTGCTCGCGCTTCACGATCGCGGCGATGCGCTCGCGCGCGTCGTCCACCATGACCTGCGCTTCGCGCTCGCGCACGACGAGCTCTTCTTCCTTGCGCTCGAGACGTTCGAGCAACGCCGCCATATCGCGCTCGCCCTGCGGCAACCGCTCCTCGGCGCGCGTGACCACCTCGGCGGGGAGGTTGAGCCGGCGCGCGATGCTGATGCCGTACGAGCGACCCGGAATGCCCTTGATTAGCCGATACGTCGGCGCGAGTTGAACGGCGTCGAACTGGAGTGACGCGTTCACGACGCCTGGCACCTGTGTCGCCAGTTCCTTGAGCTGTCCCAGGTGGGTTGAGGCGAGCGTAGTGGTGCCGCGCGCGGTGAGCGTCTCGAGAATCGCCCAGCCGAGTGCCGCGCCCTCCTGCGGATCGGTGCCCGACCCGAGCTCGTCGATGAGCACGAGCGAGCTCGCGGAGGCGAGACGCAAGATCTCCGACAGGTTCTTGAGGTGGGCGCTGAAGGTGGACAGGCTCGCCTCGATGGACTGCTCGTCGCCGATGTCGGCCAGCACAT
Source organism: Gemmatimonadaceae bacterium (assembly GCA_031407575.1). Lineage (GTDB taxonomy): Bacteria > Gemmatimonadota > Gemmatimonadetes > Gemmatimonadales > Gemmatimonadaceae > AG11. The sequence goes on from JANOIJ010000012.1 coordinate 22,637, forward strand.
CGTCGAATACGGGAATGCGACTCTCGGCACCAACCGGCGCGGGGATGCCCACCTGTGTCATCATCGACACGAGGCCCAGCGCCTTGAGCAGCACCGTCTTGCCGCCGGTATTTGGACCGGACACGAGCAGCGTCCGCTCGTGGGCGAACATCTCGAGGTCGAACGGAACGACATCCACACCCTTGGCGAGCAGCAACGGATGCCGGCCGTCGGTGATGGCGAACCCGTCACGCGCGGGCACGAGTGCGGCCGGCGTGCACGCGAACCGAATGGCGTAGCGCGCCCGCGCATGCAACGAATCCAGTTCGGCAAGCGCGTCGAACGACTCCGCCATTCCCTCGCGATGCGGACGGATGGCATCCGTCAATTCCGCAAGGATGCGTTCGACTTCCTCCTGCTCATCCGATTCCAGCTCGCGAATACGATTTCCGTACTCCACCGCGGCGGGCGGCTCGACGAACATCGTACCGCCGGTGCCGGACGTCCCGTGCACGATGCCGCCCACACCCTTCACGCCCTCCCGACGCACGGGGATGACGTAGCGCCCGTCGCGCACGGTGACCGACATGTCCGACGCGCGGTGATGCGGCTCCAGCGCATTCATCGCGCGCTCGAGGATGCGAATGAGCTCGCCGTGCGACGCGCGCAGCTCGCGACGAATACGCCGCAGCGCGGGCGACGCGTCGTCCTTCACCACGCCGTCGTCGCCGAGTGCGCGCTCGATGGACTCTTCCTGCGCCTTGGCGACCACCATCCGGTCAGCGAAGGTGCTGAGCACTGCGCGCGTCACCGCAGGACGCCGGTCGTCGCGCAGGGCGTCGCGCGTGCGTCGCGCCGAGCGCAGCAGGACTCCTCCGGCCACCAGCTCTGGCCCGTTCCAGACACTGCCCACGACACGAAGTCGCCGGATGGCGCCCGACAGTTCGGGCACCGGTTCCGGACTCCACGCAGGCTCTCCCGCGAGCAACGAGCGCACCGCCGCGACTCGGCGATGCTCACCCTCGAGCCACGCGAGGTCAGCACTCGGCGCCAGCGCGCGCACGCGCGCCGCGCCAGGCGCCGAGGCCGCACCGTCCGCAACGAGATCCAGCAGCCGCGCGAACTCGAGGATGCCGAGGGCGTGCGTGTTCATCGCGCGCGCCCGGAGATGACAAACCCGAACGGGCGCAACACACGCCCGTTCGGGTTCAGCGAACCAGCTCGTTGCACGACCATCACCCCTGGGAAGCCAGCTCCTCTCGCGCGATCGCGTTGATCGTGCTCCCTTCAGCGCGCCCCTTGAACTGCGGCAAGACCTTCCCCATCACCTGGCCGATCTGCGTTGCCCCGGCGGCAATCGCCGCACGCACCGCGGCGCGCAGCTCCTCGTCCGGCACGGCCGCCGGGAGGTACTCCTCGAGCACCGTGACCTCGTCACGCTCCTTCGCGGCCAGGTCGTCGCGCTCTTGCCGGCGTACATCTCGATGGATTCGCGTCGCCGCTTGATGCCCTTCCGCAGCACGTCGATGACCTCCTCGTCGGTCAGATCGCGCCGCAGCTCGATCTTTCGATTCTTGGCATCAGAATAGATGGTGCCGAGCACCAGCACGCGGGGCTTGTCCTGGGCCTTGCGGGCGGCGTTGAGGTCGGCTTGCAGTGCGTCGAAGAGTGCCATGGATCGCGCGGGTCGGAGGTGCAAGCTATCGGGCGGGGAGCGCGAGCGTCAACGAGCGCGCGTCAGCCCGGCGGCCAGGCGAGCGTGCGGCCGCCGAGCAAGTGCAGGTGGATGTGGAAGACGCTCTGCCCGGCGTCCTCACCGCAGTTGATCACCGTGCGATAGCCAGCGTCAACGATTCCTTCTGCTCGCGCAATTCCCGCGGCGGCCATCACGAGCTCACCGAGCATGCGCGCGTCGGTCGCGTCGTCCAGCGTTGCGACATGCTCGCGCGGCACGACCAGCACGTGCGTGGGTGCCTTGGGGCTGATGTCCCGAAACGCGACGACGTGCTCGTTCTCGAACACGATGGTGGCAGGAATCTCCTTGCGCACGATTCGGCAGAACAGGCAGCTCTCGGACATCGATTCCCTAGCGTGAAAGTGAGCGCACGATCGCGAGCGCGGCGATGCCCGCCGTCTCGAAGCGCAGGACGTTGGCGGCGAGCGACACGGGCCGCCAGCCGGCGCGGATCAACACATCGCGCTCGGACTCGGCCAGGCCGCCCTCGGGGCCCAGCGCGATGAACACCGGCGCGTCCAGCGAGCGCACGATGTCGCCGATCATCTCGCCGTCGGCGTCGAGCAGCAAGCGAACACCGGCGGCACGACCGAGCGACTGAATCGCTGCGTCGAGCGACGACTCGCGCTGGATCTCGGGAAGCCACGCGCCCCCGCATTGCTCCAACGCGGCAATCATCCGCGCACGCACCTTCTCGGCGAATGCGTCGCCTTCGCCGCGCGGGGAAACGGAGCGTGACCGGTCGTACATGACGGGCCGCCACGACGACACGCCCAGCTCCGCCGCCTTCTCGGCAAGCATGAGCATGCGGTCGCGATCGCCGACGGGTGCCCAGAGTTCGATGGGCGGCAGCGCGGTCGCGGTCTCGACGCTTTCTGCGTCGACCGCGACGACGAGGCGGCCCTTTCCGAGCTGATTGATGCGCCCAATGGCGCGCCGCCCGTTTCCGTTCGTGAGGCGAACAACGTCACCCACCGCGAAGCGCCGCACCAGCGCGTGATGCGCCGCGCCGTCGGGCAGCAACACACCCTCCCCGGCCGTCCAGGCGCCAGGTGCGTAGAAGGTGCCTACCGGCGCGCGATCCGCGCGCTCCACCACAATCCCTCGGCGTCCTGCGCGATGACGTTCCATCCATGGTCGTCCAGCTCGTTCAGCATCATCTCGCGTTCCTCCAGCAAAATGCCGCTGAGGATGGCCTCGCCGTCGTCCGTGAGGCACGCGGCAATCGTAGGAAGCAAGTCCAGCAGCACCGACGAGATGATGTTCGCCAGGATGACGCGCACCGGCGCGACGAGCGGCAGCAGCACGAACGCGTCCCCTTCAAAGATCGCGATGCGGTCCGCGACTCCGTTGCGCGCGACGTTCTCGGTGGCGTTCTCGATGGAATCGTGATCGATCTCGATCGCAGTGACGTGCGCCGCACCGAGCTTGATCGCCGCGATGGAGAGCACCGCACTGCCGCTGCCAAGATCGGCGACGCGATCTCCCACGCGAATGACCGCCGGCAGCAGGCGTACGACGCCGCGCGTCGTCTGATGCTCCCCCGTGCCGAACGCCATTTGCGGCTCTATGACGATGGTGCACGCGGGGTCGCGCCCTTCGGCAAGCCACGGTGGCACAATCGCGAGCGCGCCGAGTTCGTGCGCGGTCACGCCTTTCTTCCACTCTTGTGCCCAGTCCACTTCCGGAATGAGCGACGCGCTCACGACGGCCGCACCGTCGGCGGCCCGAACCGCCGCGAGGATGGCCGCTTCATCAGCGGTACCAGGAAAGTGCGTGACCAGTTCGTCGCCGGTCTCCTGCACGCCCTCGGAGCCCATTGCGAACAGCGCCGCGAGCGCGTCTGCCCGGTCGCTGTCCGCGCCCGGACGCACGCGCACGGCGAGCCAACTCATGCGCCGAGCGCCTCTTTCATCTTGGCCCAGAGTCCCTTGCCGCGATCCGACGGCACGGCCCGCTGCACTTCGCCGAGGCGCGCAATGAGCCGATGCTCCTCGTCGCTGAGCTTGTCCGGCGTCCACAACTGCACACGGACGTGGAGGTCGCCCGTGCCCGCGGCGTTCACGCGCGCGAGGCCACGACCGCGAAGATGAAACACCTGGCCGCTTTGCGTGGCCGCTGGGATGCTCAGCGCCACGCGGCTCGTCGCCGTGGGCACTTCCACCGTGGCGCCCATGACCAGTTGCGTGTAGTTGACGAGCACTTCCGTGTAGAGATCCTCGCCGTCGCGCTCGAAGCGCGGATCGTCGGCCACTTCGAACACGACGTGGACGTCTCCGCGCTCACCGTTGCGCGCACCCGCATTGCCGACGCCTCGCAGCGTCATGTACTGGCCGGTCGCCACGCCCGCCGGCACCGACACCTTGATCGTCTTGTCGGCCCGCATACGACCCTCGCCGCGACACTTCCGGCAAGGCGTCTCGATGACGCGACCCTCGCCGTGACAGGTGGGGCACGGTGCGACAGTCACGAACTGTCCGAAGAACGACCGCTGCGCGCGACGTACCTCACCGTGGCCCGCGCATGTCGCGCACGACTGCGCCTTGGAGCCCGGCTCGGCACCGCTTCCCGAGCACGCCTCGCAGGCGTCGAGCGCCTTGAGCTTGATCTCCTTATCCACCCCAGTCGCCACTTCGACCAGCGTCAACGGCAACGCGATCTTGATGTCCTGCCCGCCGCGCGATCCGCTGGCGCGACCGCCGAACAGGTCATCCAGTCCGCCAAAGCCGCCGAAGTCGCGCATGAAGATGCCGAGCGCTTCGGACAGGTCCACGTGGTGGAAACCCGCGCCGCCACTGCCGCGCAGGCCGGCCTCGCCGTAGCGGTCGTACGCCGCGCGCTTCTGCGGATCGCGGAGGACGTCGTACGCCTCCGTAATGGACTTGAACTTCTCCTCCGCTTCCTTGGCGCCCCCGTTGCGATCGGGGTGATACACCATCGCAAGCTTGCGATACGCCTTCTTGATGTCGTCGTCAGCCGCGGTTCGGTCGACGCCGAGCACTTCATAGAAATCAGCCATGATCGGGCGCGTGTGAAAAAGCAGGTCCCTCGACTACGCTCGGGACGACAAACTACAAAGGAGGTCCCTCGACTACGCTCGGGACGACAACAACCATCAGAGCAGATCGCTCAAGAGCCGCGACGTGTGCTGCACCAGCGAGATTACCTTGTCGTACGACATTCGTGTTGGGCCGATGACACCAATGACGCCCGTGAGCGCGCCTGCGTGATACTCGGCCGTCACGACGGTGAACTGATCGAACCGCGGATCGCCGTGCTCGCCGCCGATCGTGATGTTCACGCCGGGACGCACGTCGCCGGAGTGCTTGCGACGCAGCGCGTCGGCAAGCCGAGCCGGCTCCTCAGTAAGCGTCAGAAGCCGTCGCAAGTTCTCGGCGCCGCCGAATTCGGGCTGAGCCGCCAGCACGCTCGCCTGCCCGACGATGACGCTGCCTTCACCCATGGGAAGCGCCGTGTCGAGCATCTGCTCGCCTTCCTGCACGAAGATGTTCAGCAGTTCCTCGGACTCCGCATGGGTCGACGAGTCGCGGAGCCGCTCGGCAACGGAGGCGCGCAGTTCGCGCAACGTGTGACCCGCGAGCCGCTCGTTGAGGACACGCGTGACCTCGATGACCGCGGAATCGGCGAGCGTGCCGCGCACCTCCACGAACACGGTCCGGACCACGCCGCCGTGCAGGGTCAGCACGAGCAACAGACGGTCTCCCGCTACGCGCACCAGTTCCAGCGACGTCAGGATACTCTCGTCCAGCCGAGGACCCAGGGCAACACCAAGCTCCTGAGTCATCACGCCGAGCGACTGCGCGGCGCGGCGCAGGATGGTGTCGATGGTGGAGTTGCTGGCGGAGATCTCGGCTTTCAGTCGCTCGCGCTCGGACACGACGATGGCGCTGGCCGGCGCGTTGAGCAGGGAGTCGACGTAGACGCGGTATGCCTTGTCGGTGGGCACGCGCCCAGCGGAGGTGTGTGGGTGCATGAGGTACCCCTTTTCCTCGAGGTCGCTCATGGTGTTGCGGATGGTTGCTGGCGAGACGCCAAGCCCGAAGCGCCGCGAGAGCACCCGCGAGCCGGCCGGCTCGGCGGTCTGGACGTACGTCTGGATAACCGCTTCGAGGACGCGGCGCTCGCGTGGCGTGAGCTCGTCGGCGGTTGACATAAGTGTAAATATGCTAACGACTTCGGTGATGCGTCAAGGCAGCGGCCAGTGCGTCGAGCCGCAGCCAGCCTTGCACCGTACACCTCAAACGTTCATCGGGGCCCACGTCTGCCCACCCGGCGGTGATCCACCGGTCGATGACGGAACGGTCCGCGGCGGTCACGCCAAGGCCGGCGTCGGACCGCAAACCGAGGTACACCGCTTCCGAGATGCGGTTCTCGCTGGTGAGCGACTCGCTGCCCTCCATGGCGTCGGCTCCCGACAGCACGGCGTCTCGCCATTGGGCGTAGTGCCGCAGGTTCCAGCGCCGCTGCGTGCCGTCGAATCCGTGCGCCGCGGGACCGATGCCGACGTACGGCACGCCGGACCAGTATGCGGAATTGTGTCGGGCGCGCCGGCCGGGGCGTGCGTAGTTGGAGACTTCGTAGTGCTCGAAACCAGCGTGCGCGAGCATCTCGTGCGCGAGGAGGAAGTCTCGTTCATAGCCTTCTTCCGGCTGTTCGACGGTTACTCCTCCGGCGACCCATCTGCCAAGCGGCGTCTTTGGCTCGATAGTAAGCCCATAGAGCGAAATGTGGTCCGGCGCCAGCGCGAGTAACTGTTCAACGTCCCGATTGAAATCACGCCCAAGCGCATCCGGGAGCGCAAAGATCAGGTCGAGTGACAGGTTTGTGATTCCGGTGCTGCGAGCCACCGCGACCGCGGACGCCGTTGCGGCCGAATCGTGGGTCCGGTGCATCCAGCGGAGAACCCGATCATCGAAGCTCTGGCCGCCGAGTGACAGGCGGTTGACGCCGGAGGAACGCCAAGCCCCCGCGGCTTCGGGGGAGACGTCCTCGGGATTGGCTTCGATCGTGATCTCGGCGCCGGCCGATGGGACGAAGTGACGCCGGACGAGATCGAGCGCGCGGGCGATACCGTCACCACTCAGCCGGCTCGGCGTGCCACCGCCGAGGTAAATGGTGTCGACCTCGATGGGTTCGAGCGCGCCGTATCGGGTCTGAAGCTCCGCGTCCAGGGCGGCCAGGTACTCGTCCACCGGCACGTCCCGTCGCACCGCGATGGAGAAGTCGCAGTACGAACAGCGGCGGGCGCAGAATGGGACGTGGAGGTAAATGTGGTTGGGCACCGATGCAATATCGCACTGGCGTCGGCCTCAGAAGCTGGTGTACTGCGGAACATCAGGTGCAGATCCTTCGCAGCGCTCAGGATGACACATGGCGGCGCGGCGCTCACATCCGCCGGATCTCTCCAGAGAGCGCGCACTCGACAAGTCCGCGCACTTCGAGGCTGCTCACTGCGGCGATGCCTTCGTGAGCTGGAAGCCCGGAACGGGTGCACAGGGTGTCGAGATCGGCGGCGCCCTCCGTGATCGCACTCCACATGAGGCGCTCGGCGCCACCTTCGGGGAGATCCGCGAGGCGGATGGGGGCGGTGAGACCGCACAGTGCGAGTGCGTCCGCCATGCTGGTGATGGGAGTGGCGCCATCGCGCATCTCGAGGTTGCTGCCGAGCGACTGCGGCATGTCGATGGGTCCGGGAACAATGGCAACTGTGCGATGGAGCTCGCGTGCCACCCTGGACGTAATGAGCGCGCCGCTTCCGACGGGAGCCTCTACGATGATCGTCACTCTCGCGAGCGCGGCAATGATGCGATTCCGGTTGGGGAACGAGCCACCGTGCGCCGCGTTCGTTGGTTCCAGCTCGGAGAGCAGCAGGCCGCGCGACGCGATTTCTGCCTGAAGTGCTGCGTGTGCTTTGGGGTACACGACGTCCAGTCCCGTGCCCAGTACGGCGCACGTGGCGCCGTCGGCTTCGAGCGCGCCGCGATGCGCACATGCGTCGATCCCGCGCGCCAGGCCGCTGATGACGCATGCGCCTGCGCGGGCAAGCGTGCGCCCGAGCTCGCGCGCAACGCGCTCGCCGTAGGCCGTTGCCCGCCGTGTGCCCACAATGGCCACGCAGGGGCGCCCGAGCAGCGCGAGGTCCCCGCGCGCCCACAGTACGCGCGGCGGATCGGGAAGGTCGAGCAGCGCCTCCGGATAGCCGGGGTCGGCTCTGCGCAGCGCGAGCGTGTGAGGCGTTGTCAGGACCATACCATCAGGGAAGGACGACGTCCTTGATAGGCTGGATGGATGCCTTGCGCATCTCCAGCAGGCGGCGCCACCAGGCGAGCTTCAGCTCCTCGAGGCCCGACCGGCCAGCGGCCGAGATGGCGAAAATGCCAAAGGCACTACCGGCATCGATGGGCGCGGGCTCGTCCTCACCCAACAGGTCCATCTTTGTGAACACCACACAGTGGGGCTTCTCGGCAAGTTCTGCCGAGTATTGCGCGATTTCGTTGCGCAGCTGGTCGTACTCGGCTTGCCAGTCGAGCGAATCTATAGGAATGAGGAAAGCGAGAAGGCGGGTACGTTCGATGTGCCGCAGGAACTTGAGGCCAAGTCCCTTCCCTTCATGCGCGCCCTCGATGATGCCGGGAATGTCAGCAACCACGAACGTGCGGCTGTCGCTCATCTGAACGACGCCGAGGTTTGGCTGG
>JANOIJ010000229.1:0-5497 GCA_031407575.1 Gemmatimonadaceae bacterium
GCTAGTCAGAGTCGTCGCAATCGGCCAGGGTCGGGGGGTCAGAGTCGGGGTCAGAGTCGGGGTCAGAGTCGGGGGTCAGAGTCGGGGTCAGAGTCCGGGGCCGTCGTCGCAGTCTGGTGAGCTCGCCAGGCGTTCGGGCACGTCGCTTGCCCTATAACCAGCCAAGCGAACGAGGCACGATACCCTGACTTGTGAGGATACGACGATGGCTGACCTCGGCAGCGATGGCTTCGGGAACCAGATCAAGGGCACCGCGAAGGAAGTGGCAGGCAAGATTCGCAAGAACATCGGTGATGCGACCGACAATGACAGCGAGGAGCTGAAGGGCAGGGCGAAGGAGCTCGAGGGCAAGGCGCAGCGAAAGGTCGGCGAGGTCCAATCCGACATCGATCGCAACACCTGATCCCACTTCGCACGATGATTTGACGGGGACGCCGGCATTGTCGGCGTCCCCGTTCATCATTTCGTCATCTGGCGTTCAGGAAGACGTCATGCGGTTGATGGGAAGCACTAATGCGCGCATCACGAGGGCCTAAGGTCCGTGTCGTATCGTCGGGTGTGAGGACACCACCACGACCAATCACGCGGAGCGGACCATGTTCACGACCCTGCTGGAATCACGCGCACCACGCCAGCGTCGCGCTGGAAGCACGTTCGCCAGCGCACTCGCGCACGGCGCCGCCATCGCCGCCATCGTTGCGCTGACGATCCCTGGCCGAGGCGACGCGACTGTCGCTCCGGCCGCGGAGCGGCCGATCATTTACGTGCCTACGCGTCACGAGCCGCCGGCTCGCCGCCCACAGATCGAGCACAGGCCGGCAGTGGTGCATCAGGCGCCGGTGAGTCCGATCACGCACTTCATCGTGCCGCCCATCCACGTGCCTGAAGGACTCCCGCCGATCAACGTTTCGGGGCCGACGCTGACGGAAGACAACCCGCACATTGGCTTCGGTCCGGGCGTGCGCTCGCCGGGACCGGTCGGCCCGTCGCTTGGCGTTCCCCCTAACACAGTGGTCGACGACGCGCAGGTGGACCGCTCACCAAGGGTCCTGGCCGGCTCGCCGGAGCCGCGCTATCCCAATTCACTGCGCTCGAGCGGGATTCAGGGCCAGGTGGTGGTGCGATTCGTCGTGGACACGCTCGGCCGCGCTGAGCTCGATGGATTGAAGACGATGGAATCGACGCACGTCCTCTTCACCGACGCGGTGCACACTGCGCTCGCCCGCTTCCGCTTCATGCCAGGCGAGGTGGCTGGTCGAAAGGTCAGGACCATGGTGCAGATGCCATTCACATTCGCACTGCGATAAGAAGGGCGAGCATTGAGCTGTCAGTAACAGCTCGCAGTTACTGACAGCTCAATGCTCGTAGTCCAACCGACTATTCGTACCGCAACGCCACTATGGGATCGAGGCTGGCCGCCCGACGCGCTGGCCACACGCCGAACAGCACGCCCACGACAGCGGAAAACACGAACGCCATCACGATGGACGACCCCGAGATCTGCGTGTTCCACTGCGCAAACTTGCTCATCGCCATCGCGCCGCCACTCCCCACCGCCGCACCGACGAGTCCGCCCAAGAGGCACAGCACGACCGCCTCGATGAGGAACTGAAGCAGGATATTCGCACTGGTGGCGCCGAGTGCCTTGCGGATGCCGATCTCACGCGTGCGCTCGGTGACCGATACCAGCATGATGTTCATGATGCCGATGCCGCCCACCAGCAGCGACACCGCCGCGATGCCGCTGAGCAGGTAGGTAAACACCGCCGTCGTCTCGCCCAGCGTGTTGAGGAAGTCGGCCTGGCTGCGGATCTGGAAGTCGTCAGGCTTGGCCTGCGTGAGGCGATGCTGCCTGCGCAGCACCCGCTGCACGTCCGCCATGGCCTCGGGAATCTTCTCCTCACTCTGCGCGAGCACGCTGATGGAGCGTATCCGATCCGTGCCGAAGAGGCGGAAGCGCCCCGTGGTGATCGGCACCAGGATCTGGTCGTCCGGATCGCCGAACGGCGACGACTGTCCCTTGGACTTGAGGATGCCGATGACGATGAACTGGAGTCCCTTGATGCGGACCGGCTCCCCGATGATCGCGTCGGGCGACCGAATACCCAGGTTCGTCACGACCGTCGCGCCGAGCACCGCGTAGCGCTGGCGTCCCTCGTCTTCCTGGGAGGTGAACATGCGGCCGGCAGAGAGCTCGTACTTGCGCACCTCCAGGTAGTTCGACGTGGTGCCTACGACGTTGGTGCTCGCGTTCTGATTGGTGTACTGCACCTGAAGCCGCGAATTGATCTCGGGCTGCACGGCGTTCAGCGTCGTCGTCTTCTCCGCGACTGCCTTGGCGTCGGCCATGGTGAGCCGCTGCCCCTGATCGAAGCTGATGCCGCCGCCCCCGCGCTGCTGGCCCGGCATCACCGTGAGCAACGTGGTGCCGAGTGAGCTGATGCGCGCGTTGACCGCAGCCTGCGCACCTGCGCCCAGCGCAACCACGGCGATGACCGCCGCCACGCCGATCACGATGCCGAGCATCGTGAGCAGCGAGCGGAGCTTGTTGGCTCGCAGCGCGCCGAGCGCCACGGTGATGATCTCGCCGATGAGCATGAGAAGTCTCGCTGCCTAGTTGCCGCCGCGCCCGCCACCACCACCACCGCCGCCGCCACCCTGACGGCCACCGCCTGCACCACCCGCGCCGCCGGGAGGGGTTTGCTGCATGCCGGGGACGCCGCTCTGCTGGCGCATGCGGTCGTTCTGCAACTGGCGCTGCGCCTGGAGCGCCGCGGCCGCGAGAAGCGCAACCTGCTCGCCCTCCACCAGACCGCTCACGATCTCCGTGTAGTCGAAGTTCGAGGCGCCCAGCTGCACCAACCGCGGCTCGAAGGTCTCACCCTTTTTCACGAACACCAGTCCGCCGCGCGAACGGCGACCACCGCCGCCCTGCATCTCCGAGCCGCCGATGGTCAGGCCCGCGCCGGCAGCGCCAGCACCACCCCCAGCCCGGTCCTGACCACCGCGTCCCTGGCGGCCGGCACCCGGTGCGCCCGCAGCAGCCTGCGTCCCGGCAGCGGCCGCAGCGTCACCCTGAGCACCGCGTCCAGCGCCGCCCAGGCCGCCACCGCTCGCCTGCATTTCCTTGCGACGGCAGGCGCCGGCGATCCGGGCGTCCACCCCGACGGCCGCGTAGATCTTCTGTTGCTCCGCGCGCATCGTCTCGCGGTCACCCTGGCCACTCATCATCTGTTGGCGCAGCGCGTCGAGCTTCGCGAGCTCGGCTGGCTTCTTCTTGAACGCCGCCGTGACAGCCGCACAGTCGCTATCCGAGACGTCAGGCATCTGCATGCCGCCCTGGCGCCCCTGCCCGCCACCGCCCTGTCCCTGCTGCTGCGGATCCAGCGCCACATCCCCGCGCGAAACCCCTCCGGCCGCACCAGGTGCGGCCTCGGCGCCACGACCGCCGCCACTCCGGCCACCGCCACGCCCGGACGCCATCTGCGCGGCGATCTGTGCGCGAACGCTGTCGGGATCCAGGCCGAGGATCGGTGCTGTGGCCGCTGCCTCGCGCGGATTGCGCACGGCGTCATTCGGTACCGACAGGACATTCGAGCGCTGCTCGACCATCACGTTCGTCTCACCGTTCATGCCGGGCTTGAGCAGGCCCTCGCTGTTCTCGAGCGTGACAAGCACCGGGAACATCGTGACGTTCTGCTGGATGACGGCGGAGGGCTCGATCTTCTCGACCGTGCCGGTGAAGCGACGCTCCGGATACGCATCGACCGTGACCGTGGCCGTCTGTCCCGGGCGTACCTGGCCAATGTCCGTCTCGTTGAACAGCGCGCGCACACGCACGCGGCTCAGGTCAGCCATCTTGAGCAGCGTGGTGCCGCCACCGAACGCGCCAGTGGCCGACGTGATCACCGTGCCCAGCGCGACCGTGCGCTCGATGATCGTGCCGCCCACCGGTGCGGTGACCGTGGCGTCCTCGAGGCTCTGCTTGCGCAGGTCCAGGCTTGTGCGCGCCGACACGAGCTGCGACTGCGAATTCGCGAAGTCGATCTGCGCGGCCTCATGCTCGGTGGCCGTGATGATCCGGTTCTTGAAGAGCTCGTCCGCGCGCTTCTTCTGCGCCGTGGAGACGTCCAGCTTGGACCGCGCCGCGGCGAGCTGCGCCGCCACCTGGTCGTACTGGTTCTGGACGTCGCGCGTCTCGATCTGCACGAGCAGGTCGCCCGGCTTCACGATGGTGCCCGTCTCCACCGGCAGCTTGACGATCTGGCCGCCAGCCTTGGATTTCACCTCGACGACGAAGATCGGCTCCACGACGCCAGTCGCCTGCGCATCGATGATGATGTCGCGACGCTGGACGGCGGCCGTCGACACGGGGATGGCGGTTTCCTTCTTGGAGCCGCATGCGGTGCTGAGCAGCAGCGCGACGGCGAGGGTGAGCTTGCGCACGATATGACGAGTTGGAGGCAGTCAGCGCCGGAATGGCAAAGCGAAGAGAGACGCGCGATGCATCAAGCGCGGGCGAACGATGACGAGGACGAGATCAGGGAAGGTCGCGTCCCACGAGCGCTTCGAGCTGCGCGCGCGAGATACGCACATCCTGTCGTGCCTGGATGAGCGCGGAGCGCGCACCATCCAGCGTGGTCTGCGAGGTGAGGACGTCCAGCAGTGTGGACGCACCCAGCGCGTAACGCTGTTGCTGCACCCGGAGATCTTCCCGCGCCGCATCGAGCGACGCCTGCTGGATAACGATGCGCTGCTGCGCCGACCGCAGCGCCGCGAGCTGCTGCACCAGCGTCTGCCGCGCGGCGAGCCGCACATCGCGCAGCGTCGCCTCGGACAGGTCCGCCGAGACACCGGCGCGCGTCAGCGCATCTTCGCGCGCGAAGTTGTTGAACAGGTTGTACGACAGGCGAAGCCCGAAGCTGTTCGAGAATGCGAGCGCGTCGCCGTTGAGGCCGTAGAACTGGTTGTTCGCCGTGCCGCCGCGCGAGTACGTGAGGTCGAGCGTGGGCAGGTACGGCGTCCGTGCCGACTTGACCGCGGAGCGCGCCGACTCGAGCTGCGCCTCGGACGCCCGCACCTGCGGGCCCTGATCGAGCATGCCAGCCAGCATCGAGCTGTCCACAGGCGAAAGGCCTGCATCTACCGTGTCGCTCGGCTGCGCTGTCACGAGCGTCTCGGAGCCGATGAGCCGCGTCAGTGCCGCACTGGCCACGCGCACGTTGTTGCGCGCGGTGATGAGCGCGAGTTGCGCGTTGCCAACGGTGATGACCGAGCGCAGCGAGTCGGACAGCGTGACGACGCCGGCGCGCGTGCGCAGGATGGACGTCTTGAGCTGCTCCTCCGCCTGTTGCAGCTGCGCCAGCGCGGCAGATTCGGCCTCGCGCGCGGCGAGGATGGCGTAGTATTGCGTCTTCACCTGGAGCGCGAGGCTGAACTTCTGGTTCACCTCGTTCGCTTCTGCGGCGCTGACGTCGAAGCGTGTGCGCTTGACTTC
>JANOIJ010000051.1:0-26531 GCA_031407575.1 Gemmatimonadaceae bacterium
GCGACGACGCCCGCACCCACCGTGCGGCCACCCTCGCGGATGGCGAACCGGAGCCCTTCGTCCATCGCGATCGGCGTGATCAGCTCGATCGTCATCTGCACGTTGTCCCCCGGCATCACCATCTCCATTCCGTCCGGCAGCTCGCAGTTGCCCGTCACGTCCGTCGTCCGGAAGTAGAACTGCGGACGGTACCCCTTGAAGAACGGCGTATGCCGACCGCCCTCTTCCTTCGTCAGCACGTACACCTCCGCCGTGAACTTCGTGTGCGGCGTGATGCTCCCCGGCTTCGCCAACACCATCCCGCGCTCGATGTCTTCCTTGTTCACGCCACGCAACAGCAAGCCGACGTTGTCACCCGCCTGGCCACTGTCCAGCAGCTTCCGGAACATCTCCACGCCCGTGACCACCGTCTTCTTGTCCGAATTGAAGCCGATCAGCGCCACCTCTTCCTGCACCTTGATCTCGCCCCGCTCGATACGGCCCGTCGCCACCGTCCCGCGCCCCGTGATCGAGAACACGTCCTCGACCGGCATCAGGAACGGCTTCTCGATGTCGCGCTTCGGCTGCGGGATGTACGAATCCAGCGCATCCATCAGCTCGCCAATCTTCAGCCCCCACTCCGAATTCGGATCCTTCGACTCCAGCGCCTTCAGCGCCGAGCCCCGGATGATCGGCGTGTCGTCGCCCGGGAACTTGTACGCGCTCAACAGCTCGCGCACTTCCAGCTCCACCAGGTCGAGCAGCTCCGCATCGTCCACCATGTCCACCTTGTTCATGAACACCAGCACGTACGGCACGTTCACCTGGCGCGCCAGCAGGATGTGCTCCCGCGTCTGCGGCATCGGGCCATCGGCCGCCGACACCACCAGGATCGCGCCATCCATCTGCGCCGCGCCCGTGATCATGTTCTTCACATAATCCGCATGGCCCGGGCAGTCCACGTGCGCGTAATGCCGCAGCGTCGACTCATACTCCACGTGCGCCGTCGCGATCGTGATGCCGCGCGCCTTCTCCTCCGGCGCCTTGTCGATCTGGTCGAACGCCACCGCGGACGCCAACCCCTTCACCGCCTGAATGGCCGTGATCGCCGCCGTGAGCGTCGTCTTGCCATGATCGACGTGGCCGATCGTGCCAACGTTCACGTGCGGCTTCGTGCGCTCGAACTTTGCCTTTCCCATGACCGGTACCGAAACGCAAAAGGGTTGAACAGCCGGGAGCCACCGGAGGCGATGAACGCCCCCCAGCGGCCACGGAACTCAGTGCCTTCGCCACTTGATGCGGCGGCCGCACACTGCTTCCTGCAGTAACACACAGAGGACGCGATCGGGATTGAACCGATGACCTCACCCTTACCAAGGGTGTGCTCTACCAACTGAGCTACGCGTCCGACCGCTCACCACCGGGACGCCTTCTCCCGGAGACAGGGAAGCCGCCGCACACGAGCGGCGGCTCGATCCTTCCACTCCACCTTCAACTCCTACGCCACATCCACGAGCGGGAGACGGGGCTCGAACCCGCGACATCAAGCTTGGAAGGCTTGCGCTCTACCAGCTGAGCTACTCCCGCGAAGCACCGCCCCGATTGCAGTTCGCGCCGACATCCAACTCCGCGGCGCATGGTGGGGGAAGGATTCGAACCTTCGAAGGCTTGCGCCGTCAGATTTACAGTCTGATCCTTTTGGCCACTCAGGAACCCCACCGTCAACAGTCCCGCGCGCCGGCACCGTGAGTGCGCTTCCCAACTAGCACCAGCAAGAAGAGCTGACGGCGAGAATCGAACTCGCAACCGCCTGATTACAAATCAGGTGCTCTGCCAATTGAGCTACGTCAGCAGACGGCCGGATTTTTTTGCGCGAGACTCGTAGGATAGTTGACCGGCGAGAGCGAGTCAAGGCGCGCACCGCGGCGCACTTAGCGAGTACGCGAGCGGCGAACGGCGAGCGGCGAACAGCGAACGGCGACGCCGCTATCCCAGCTTCCACCGTGTTTCCCCGCCTCCATCCTCAATCACCACCCCTCGGGCGTTGAGCTCCTCGCGGATGGCGTCCGCCAACGCGAAATCCCGCTGCTCCCTGGCCGTCCGCCGCGCTGACAGCCGCTCCTCCACCCAGGACGCCAGCTCGGCCTCCGCAACGTCCCGGTCCGGAACGACGTCGAGCACGCCGTTGATCCTGGCAAACGCCTCCCGAGCTCGCTCTACCGCCCCCCGGTCTCCACCCTTCCGGTCCAGCTCGGCATTGCCCCTTCGGATGAAATCGAACAGGGCCGCCAACGCTTCCGGGCCATTCAAATCGTCGAACAGCGCCGCCTCGGCCTGTACCACCGCCTCGTCCGCCGCGCGCGCCAGCTCCGGCGTCCCGCCGAGGGCCAATGCAACGTCCGAATGCAGACGGTCCGCAAAGTCGCCGATGCGACGGACCGCCTCGCGAGACGCGTCAAGCGCCTTGTCCGAAAGGCTCAGCTCCTTGCGATAGTGTGTGGTGAACACGAAGTGCCGCAGCGCTGCTGCCGAGAACTTCTCCTCGCGCAACACCGACACCGTCATCACGTTGCCAACGCGCTTGGCCATTTTCGCCCCTTCCGTAAGAAGGAATGCGCCATGGCACCACACGCGTGAGAACGGCACACCAGTCGCGGCTTCGCTCTGCGCGATCTCATCCTCGTGGTGCGGGAAGATCAGGTCGACGCCGCCGCAGTGCAGGTCGAGCGTCTCGCCGAGCAGGTCCATAGCCATGGCCGAGCACTCGAGGTGCCAACCGGGCCGGCCGCGGCCCCACGGGGAATCCCACGCCGCGCCCGCAGATTCATCGACCGGACTCGCCGCTTTCCACAACGCGAAATCCTGCGCGTTCTCCTTGCTGTACTCGTCCTGAATGACTCGCGCACCGGCCTTGATCTCGCGCGTATCCAGTCGAGACAGCCGCCCATACGCAGGAAACTTCGCGATGGAGAAATACACCGAGTGGTCGTCCGCCTGATACGCCACGCCGCGCTCGAGCAGCCGCGCGACGAGCGCAATCATCTGCGCGATGTAGTCCGTCGCCTTCGGATACGCCTCGGCCGCCTGGATGCGGAGGTATTCGCGGTCGCGATGGAAGATCGCGATGATGGGCTCCGTGACCTGCGTGATGGTCTTTCCCTGCTGGTGCGCACGCTTGATGATCTTGTCGTCCACGTCCGTCAGGTTCATCACCTGGTGCACCGCCCATCCGCGCAGGGCGAGGACTCGCCGCAGCAGGTCCTCGAACAGGAACGTGCGGAAGTTTCCGAGATGCGCCGGGTTGTACACCGTGGGCCCGCAGGTATACATGCGCACGGTGGCACCATCCACGGGCGCAAATGGCTCCACTTGCCCGGTGAGCGTGTTGAACAGTTTGAACTCTGGTGTCGTCATGTATGAGCGCGAGCGGCGAACGGCGAGCGGCGAACGGCGTCAGCGAAAGCTATCCAACCGTCAGCACAGGGGGGATGAACGTGGCGATACCATCCTCATCGAGCGAGCGCTTGATCCGAGCGCGCAAGTCACGTGCGACGTCGTCGCGCCGATAGGGGTCCACACGCACGATGGTCCTCAGCGTCACCGCGCCGCCGGCGATCTTCTCGATACCGGTCACGTGCGGCGGGTCCAACAAGGCGTCCGTCCACGCCGAATCCGCCCCGAGCGTTTCCGCGGCCCGGCGAATGGCGTCGGTAGCGCGGTCCGCGTCACGCCAGGCGACGTCGACATCGATGGCCACCCTGCCCCATGAGCGCGTGAGGTTGGTGACCTGCACGATCTGCCCATTGGGAATGATGTGCAGTGCGCCGCTGGCATCACGCAGGTAGACGAGCCGCAGCGTGATGTTCTCGACCGTGCCTTCCACGACGCCAATGCGAATGACGTCTCCCAACGCGAACTGGTGCTCGAGCTGCAGGAAGAAGCCGGTGACATAGTCGCGGACGAGGCTCTGCGACCCGAAGGACACGGCCAACCCGACGACGCCGGCGCTGGCGAGCAGGGGCGAGATGTTGAAGTCGAGCTGGTTCAGCACCATCAGCACGCCGACGATGGTGAGCACGGCGCGGCCGAAGTTTCGCACCAGCTTGGCCGCGGTGCGCGCGCGCTGCTCGCGCGCGGAGTGCATGTGATCGTTGCCGTCGTCCCCCCACCGCTCAATCCGGCGCGACACGAGCCGGACGAACAGCCACGCGACGAGGATGGCCACGAGCACGCCGCCCACGTCGATCCCCTTGTCGACGGCGTACGACACGCCATCGCGGCGCCATTCCGCGATGGTTCGCGGGCGATGGGGGACGTCGGTCACTTGCAATGCGAAAGCGGCAGGCAGCATGGCGCAAACTAGGTGACGCCGCGGAGCAGGGTCAACGGACCGGTTCTGCGACTCGGCGCACGACAGTGCGATTCAACGGAGCGAGATGTCCATCGCGCAGCACCAACACGCGATCCACGTAGCCGCGAATGGCGGCCACATCGCGCGACGTGACGATGGACGTCGCGAGCGTGTCGAACACGCGTGACGAGTCCACTCCGTCAAAAAAGGCGATGGGGTGCAGGACGGAGATGCGGCCTGCATCCGGGCGCCGCTGGCCGGAGATGCACTGGACGAGCGTGGTCTTGCCCGCGCCCGGCGCCCCGACGATGCCGACGCGCTCACCCACCTCCACCTCGAGCGCACAGCCGCGGAGCGCCCACACGCGAACGGAGCATCCCGCGACGCCAGCCGCGTAGCTCTTCCAGAGATTGTCGAGTCGAAGGGCGAGGGCCATGCCGTACAATGGCGCCGAGCCATGCCATCCGCGTCACCACGCCAACGCGGATGGTGTGAAACGAACGCGAGTCAGCGCGGGCGGTCGCGGTGGAACGTCGCGATCGCTTCTGCCACTGGCTCCGGCCCGAAGCGAACGGGATCCGTGGTAGGCAACCCTGTCTCCCGCGTGACCGTCTCCACGGCGCGCCGAGCGTCGTCCTCGCTGAGATCGTACGTGTTCAACGCGACGCCGATGACGGGCGCCGGCCGCAATGCGGACGTCGCCGCCTCGCTCATGCGGATGAAGTCGACGAGCGGCGGGATCTTCACCCACTCGCAGCGATTGATCGCCGTGCGCGAGGGCTGCGCGCACATGATCTGCGCGTGCGGGAGCGAGCCATGAATGAGCCCGTACGTCACGCCCGAGTAGCTCGGGTGAATGATGGAGCCCTGACCTTCCACGAGCACGAGGTCGCTGTCCCTCGCGCATTCCAGCACGAGCTGCTCGGCGGCGCCTCCAATGAAATCAGCGACAACGGCGTCGACGCCGATGCCCCGGCCCTCGATGAGTATGCCCGTCTGCCCCGTGGCGGCGAAGCTCGTGCGGATGCCCTTGTCGCGCAGGGAACCGAGCAGCTGAAGCTGGGTCGTCATCTTGCCGATGTTGCAGTCCGTGCCCACCGTGAGCACCACGGTGGCCGAGACCTCGCGCACACGGCCGTTGGACACGGGCAGCTTTGCCGGCGGGCGTCGCAGGTCGTGGATCGCGACCCCATGCTCCTTCGCGAGCGATGCGAGCTGCGGAATGTCACTGATGAAGCTGTGCAGGCCGCTCCAGATTTCGAGTTTGTTCTCGATGGCGGTTGCCACCAACGCGATCCAGCTATCGGGCAACTGGCCGCCGGGCGGCGCGATGCCGATGAGCAGCGCATTCGGGCCGAGCTTCAGGCCTTCGTCGAGTGTGGCGACGACGGGAATGTCGCCGCCGAACCCCAGTACCTGCTGCGACGTACGGCCGGCCTTGCTCGCGTCAATGACGCCGACGACGTGCTCCGGCGTGTAGCGAATGCAGGCGTTGGCGGTCTTGGACTCTTCGGGGGCGAAAAGACCATCGGCGAGGATCAGATAGCGGACGTCGCTGGGCATTCTATCAGTGTGGGAAAGAAAAAAGGGCTCTTCGGACTCTGTTGTGGGTCGCGTCGAGATGTGAAGTGATGCGAGTGGCGCGATGTTCTTGAACGACCAAGGGCGCGGACGTGTTGGCGGACAATAGCCGATTCACTCCGTGCGCCTTCGTCCGTCCCATGCGCATTTCCAACGACCTCTCGTTGACGCTGCCCGTCTGATCGAGAGGGCGCCGTTCGTCGGTTCGGCGTTCAGTCGGCTCAGATCGGCCTGTTGTCGTCGTTCCCAGAGACTCGCCCCACCGCCCCTCGCGACAGCGCCGGCTCGACGGGCGGGGTGTTTCGCGGGTCGCGTCGAGATCCATTGGTGAACCCCACAAAGTCACCGGTGATTCCCTGCCCACAGGTTTCCCTGCCCACAGGATTCCCTGAAGAGCCGAAAAAAGCAGGTCCCTCGACTTCGCTCGGGGCGAGCGGGACGACAAAAGCCGACGGCGATCGTGACGGCAATCTAGGCCGGAATCGCGAGCGTGCGACGCTCGAGGATCGAGACGACGTCGGTGGGGGCGGAAGGGATGATCACCCCACCTTCGGACGTGGGAAGGCGGAGGATGAGCGGGCGTTCGCGCGTGGTGCGGCGGAAGCCCTGCCCTTCATAGAGACGCGACAGCAGGATGCGCTTGACGATCACCATGATCACCGCCAGGCCAGGCACCGCCACGAGCAAGCCCAATGGACCGAGCAGCTTTCCAATGATGAGGACGAACACGATCGTCAGCACCGGCGGCAGGTCGACCTGCCGCTGCATGATGTACGGCGAGACGAGATTCCCCTCGATCAAGTGCACAACGGTCCCCAGCCCGATGACGTACAGCGCCTGGGTACCGCCATCGGGGCCCGTGAGCACAAAGAGCGCCGGCAGCGTGGTGGCGAGCAGCGTGCCGAAGAACGGAACGATCGTCGCAAGCCCGGTAAAGACACCGAACGTCAGCGCATAGGGGACGTTCAGGAAATAGAGGCCGGCCGCCGTGAGCGTCCCGAGAAAGCTCATCGTGAGCAGCAACCCCACGATGTAGGCGCGCAGTGAGCTCGCGCAGTCGCTCAGCACATCCCGCACGAGGTCGCGATGAATGGGCGGGAAGAGCGCGATCAACCACTCCCGGTAGAGCGCCGGATGGAGTGAGAGATACAGCCCCATCACGATGACCGAGAAGAGACTGACGAGCACGTTCGCTAACCCGAGCACGCGCGGCACGACACTGCCCGCCTGGGAGGACACCTGCTCGTAGACCGCGAAGAGAATCCGGTGCTCGCCCGGCTTGTAGACCGACTTGAGCGCGGGAACCCTTTCAACCATGCGGTCGATAGCCGCTTCCCAACCGCTGATGTAGTTCGGAAGGACCTTCACCAGCTCCTGCGTCTGCGCGATGAGCGGTGGCACGAGCGCGTAGAACAGGATGACGACGCCGCCGAAGGAGATGAGGATGGCGACGAGGAACGAGATGCGGTCCGGAAGGCGCAGGCGCCGGTGCAGCACACCGGCGAGCGCCCCGAGATACAACGAAATGAGGACGCCGATGAACAGGAGCAGGAAGACTTCTGCGACCTGACCGGAAAGCCACAGCAGCAGAACCGTGAACACCGTCGCAGCGAGGATCGGCCCGAACTTGAACATTGCGGAACCGTCCTCGCGGCCCACCACGGTCAGCTGGGCTTCTCGTCGCCTGGCCGCACGATTTCCGCGGCGATCTCCTCATCGCGCTGACCCGCGCCGAGTGCCTTGCTTCCGGAGGAGGATCCGGCGCTGAGCATTCCCATCTTCTGCTTCATGGCGAGGAGCTGCGCGTCCACGGAGACGCCACCGGCACCGCGCTCCAGTGCCTTGAAGTCGCGCTGGAGCGTGTCACCCGTGAACTCCTCTTCGATCTCCGCCGAGGCCTTGATCTGGCGCTCGTTGGTGTCGATGCGCTCTTCCATGCGTGCGAACGCCTCGAAGGCACTCTTCTCCGACAGGGACGACATCGTCTCGGCGATGCGCTGCTGCGCTTGCGCGCGACGCTGGCGGGCGACGAGCAGGTTCTTCTTGCGCTTCGCCTCCTCGATCTTGTCATTGAGCTCGCGCAGCTGGCCCTTGAGCTTGTCCGTCTCGGCCTTGTGCGATTCCCACGTGGCCTCGAGCTGCTGCGCATGCGCGAGGTGCTCGCCGTGGCGCACGAGCGCCTGCTTAGCGAGGTCGTCGCGACCGGACTGGATGGCGAGCATGGCCTTCTGCTCCCAGTCCTGCGACTGCTTGAACTCGGAATCCGTCTGGTCGCGGAGGCGCTTCTCGTCGGCGATGGACGACGCCACCTGCTGCTTGGCCTTGACGAGCTGGCTTCGCATGTCGACGAGAATCTGCGTCAGCATCTTCTCGGGATCTTCTGCCCGGGAGATGAGGTCGTTGATGTTGCTCTTGAAGAGCTGTGAGAAGCGATCGAAAATGCCCATGATCAGCGTGCCTCGCGGAACGAGCCGAGCTCGCGCAGGTGCGACGCGAGCGCGAGCGTCATGCTCTCGTAGCTCGCAAGGAATTCCTCGAAGTCGAGGGCGGACAACTCGAGTGCTTCCGTGAGGACGACGTGCTCGTCCTGGATGCCATAGGACCCATGCAGCAGGTCGGAGGCGTTGAGCTCGAGGAGCCTGCGGGTGAGTGTTGCCTGTTGTGCGGTGCCCGGCGGGAGCGTCATGACGTCCACGCGAAGGAGCACCACCGGCGGTGTAAAGTTCACGGCCAGCGAAAGATCACTGTCGGAACTCGGACGCACGATCCAGAAACCGGGTTCCACCTCGGAATACGAGGCGCCGGTGGCGCTGAGCCGCACGAGAAAACTTTCGATGTCGTCTTTCGTTAGCATGTGAGCACATCCAGGTGCGTTGGGTGCGGCTCCGTACGCGAGGGGTGCGCAGGACGTTTCATGTGCGGCGGCCGTCTGTCAGAAACTACGGGGCCTCCCAGCGCGTGGGAAGCCGGACCGATGCACATGAAAGCAGGTCCCTCGGTCGCTACGCTCCTTTCGGGACGACACACTGCAACGTCACGATCGCTTGATCTGCACCAACCGCTCTTTCGCGAGACGTCGTCCCGTGGGTGTCGCGGCCAGTCCGCCACCTGCCGTCTCTCGATACCGCACGTCCATGGTGCGACCGATCTCGCCCATGACGTCGATCACCTCGTCGACCGGGATCTTGAACTCCACGCCAGCCATGGCGAGCTCGATGCCGGTGAGTGCGATGGCGGAGCCGGTGGCGTTGCGAAACACGCAGGGCAGCTCCACGAGTCCACCGAGCGGATCGCACACGAGGCCGAGCGTGCCTTGCATGGCCAGCGCGGTCGCGTGGCCGACCTGCGACGGCGATCCGCCCAGCATCTCGGTGGCGGCGCCAGCGGCCATTGCGGCTGCCGCGCCTGTCTCGGCCTGACAACCCCCTTCCGCGCCGGAGAGTGATGCGCGCTCCGCGATGACGGCGCCGATGAGGCCCGCGACGGCGAGCGCGCTGACGAGCGCCTCATCGTCGATATTGCGCGCCGCAGCGAGGCCGGTGAGGACCGCGGGCAGCACGCCAGCACCGCCCGCGGTTGGCGCGGCGACGATGACGCCCATGGCAGCGTTCACTTCCTGCACGGCGAGCGCACGCGCCAGGATGTCGCGAAAGGGCGTACCGGCGAGCGGACCATCGGGTCCATTGCGAAGCTTTGCGGCGTCCCCGCCCACGAGTCCGGACGCAGAATACAGGTCGCCGGTCATCCCGCGGGCCACGGCGCCGCGCATCACGTCGAGCGCCCGCTTCAACGCAGCGCGAATGTCCTCGACTGTGCGACCCTGGTCCGTTGCCTCCGTCTGCAGGGCCAGTTGCGCGAGCGTGATCTTCTGCGACTCGGCGTCGCGGATGGCATCGGCGAGGGATTTGTACATGCTCGTATGATAAGTGTTGCCGGGTTGGCGACGTTGCAGCCAAGCGGAGAGCGGCGAACGGAGAGCGGCGAAGAGCCTTACGCGCTGACCTTGTCGAGACGGAAGGCCCAGCTCACCCACGGCAGCGCGCGCAGCTCGGCACCGACTTCCTCGCCCGGAGAATCGTCGATCTCGATGACCATGAAGGCGTCGCCACCGCGTGCTTTCCGCGTGAGGCGAAGCGTCGCGATGTTGAGGCTGTGCTCACTGAGGATGGTCGCGATGCGGGCAACGGAGCCCTTCACGTCCTCGGCAACGAGGACGATCGTGTGGTAGTTGCCGGTGACTTCGACGGGATAGCCATCGATCTCCGTGACGAGCACGCGGCCCGCCCCAAGGGACGACCCGGTCATCTGCGCACTGCGATCGCCGAGCTCCAGCGAGATGCGCACGGTGTTCGGGTGCGAGTCGTCGTCGAGGGTCGTCTTCTCGAACTTGAACTCCAGTCCCTCGCGCTCGGCGATGTCGAGCGCTTCGCGCAACCGTTCGTCATCGGGGCGAAAGCCCATGAGTCCACCGGCGAGCGCCTTGTCCGTGCCGTGTCCCTCACCCGTGCGCGCAAACGAGCCGTGCAGTTCAAGGCGCGCCTTCTGCGGCGTGCCGCCGACGAGACAGCGGGCCAGCAGCCCGAGCCGGCACGCGCCCGCGGTGTGCGAGGACGACGGGCCGACCATGACCGGGCCGATGATGTCGAGAAGGGAAACCATTGTGAACCTCAGGTGCAGATCCTTCGCGAAGTTTACCCTGAGCGAAGTCGAAGGGCTCAGGATGACCAGTCAGGTGCAGATCCTTCGCTGGGCTCAGGATGACAAACGCTTAGCCAGCCTTCCGTTGTCGCGTGGGCTTCTTCAACATCGACCGCAAGTAGCGACCCGTGTGCGACGCCTCGACCTTCACGACGTCCTCCGGCGTGCCCGCGGCGACGATGGTGCCGCCGCGCGTGCCGCCTTCGGGGCCTAGATCGATGATCCAATCCGCGGTCTTGATGACATCGAGATTGTGTTCGATCACGAGCACCGTGTTTCCGCGATCGACGAGACGGTGCAGCACGGTAAGCAGCACGCGGACGTCCTCGAAGTGGAGGCCAGTGGTGGGCTCATCGAGGATATAGAGCGTGCGACCCGTGTCTCGCTTCGAGAGCTCCGTGGCGAGCTTGATGCGCTGCGCTTCGCCACCGGACAGTGTTGTGGCGCTCTGCCCCAGGTGGATGTAGCCGAGCCCGACATCGTTCATCGTCTCGAGCTTCTGGCGCACGCGCGGCTGGTTCTCGAAAAACGTCGCGGCGTCTTCCACCGTCTGCTCCAGCACGTCCGCGATGCTGAGGCCGCGGAAGCGCACCTCGAGCGTCTCACGGTTGTACCGCTTGCCCTTGCACACTTCGCAGGGCACGTACACGTCGGGCAGGAAGTGCATCTCGATCTTCACGAGGCCGTCGCCCTGGCACGCTTCGCAGCGACCGCCCTTCACATTGAAGGAAAAGCGACCAGGTCCGTAACCACGAATCTTCGCTTCCGGCAACTCGGCAAAGAGCTCGCGAATGGGCGTGAAGAGGCCGGTGTACGTCGCGGGGTTGGAGCGCGGCGTGCGGCCGATGGGACTCTGGTCGATGTCGATGACCTTGTCGATGTGCTCGAGCCCCGTGATGCGATCATGCAGGCCGGGAATGACGCGCGCACGATAGAAATGCCGGGCGAGCGACTGATGCAGGATGTCCTCGATCAGCGTGCTCTTGCCTGACCCGGACACGCCCGTGACCGCGACGAACAGCCCGAGGGGAATCTCGGCGTCCACGTTGCGCAGGTTGTGCTCGCGCGCGTTCTGGATGCGAATGGTCTTCTTGCTGTCGGGCGGCCTGCGTACCGCCGGCGTCGCAATCTCCGACTCACCGCTGAGATAGCGCCCGGTGATCGAGCGCGGATTCCGGATGATCTCGTCGACGGTCCCGAACGCGATCACCTCGCCGCCGTGCTTGCCGGCACCAGGCCCCATGTCGATCACGTGATCAGCGGCGCGCATGGTCTCCTCGTCGTGCTCGACGACGATCACCGTGTTGCCAAGATCGCGCAGCTGCTCGAGCGTCGCGAGCAACCGCGCATTGTCGCGCTGGTGAAGGCCGATGGACGGCTCGTCGAGGATGTACAACACACCGACGAGACGCGAGCCGATCTGCGTCGCGAGGCGAATGCGCTGCGCCTCGCCACCGGAGAGCGACTCCGCAGAGCGTCCGAGGGTGAGGTAGTCGAGACCGACGTCCACGAGAAAGCGGAGCCGCTCGCGGCACTCCTTGAGGATCGGGCCGGCAATCTCCGGATCGAGTCCAATGACGCGCGTCTCGCCCTTGATGGGAATGCCGTCGAAGAACGCGAGGGCCTCGGTGATCGCGAAGTCCGTCACCTGCCCGATGCTGCGCCCGTCGATGGTGACGGCGAGCGACTCCGGCTTGAGCCGGTGCCCCTCACACGCGCTGCACGGCACCGCGAGCATGTACGCCTCGAGCTCGACGCGCACCATGTCGGACTCGCTCTCCTCATACCGGCGCTCCACGTTGGCGACGATACCCTCCCAACTCGTGTCGCCCTTCTTCTTCTTGCCGGCGGTGCTGCCGTCGCCGTGGAGCAGGCAGTCGCGCACGGACTGTGAGAGCTCACCCCATGCGGTGTTGAGGTCGAACTTGAACTGCCGCGCGAGCGTGGGCAGCACGACCTTGCGCAGGTAGCCGGTGGGCTCGCCCCACGGCAACACCACGCCTTCGAGTATGGAGATGCGCGGGTCGCCGAGCACCAACTCCTCGCTCACGCGGCGACGCGTGCCGAGCCCGCCACACTTGCCGCACGCGCCGAACGGCGAGTTGAACGAGAAGTGACGCGGCTCGAGCTCCGGCATCGAGATGCCGCAGACGGGGCAGCCGTACTTCTCCGAGAATGTCTCGATGGCGTTCGTGTCGGCATTCACGACCTCGACGAGCCCTTCGGCAAGCTTGAGGGCCGTCTCGATGGAATCCGTGAGACGTCCGCGATCGTCGGCGCGGACGACCAGCCGATCCACCACCACGGACACATTGTGGTTCTGCCGGCGATTGAGCTTGGGCGGATCCGCAACCTCGATGAGCGCGCCGTCGACGTACGCGCGGATGAAGCCCTGCTTGCGCACGGACTCGAAGAGCTCGCGGAACTCGCCCTTGCGTCCCTGCACGAGTGGCGCGCGCACCTCGATCTTCGTACCCGCTGGCCAAGCGAGCACGGCCTCGGAGATCTGCGCCGGACTCTGCCGCTGCACCGGGCGACCGCAATTGGGACAATGCGGTGTACCCGCGCGCGCGTAGAGCAGACGGAGATAGTCATAGATCTCCGTCACTGTCCCCACGGTCGAACGCGGATTGTGTCCCGCGGTCTTCTGCTCGATGGAGATGGCCGGCGACAAGCCTTCAATCGCGTCGACGTCCGGCTTCTCCATGAGGCCGAGGAACTGGCGCGCGTACGCGGACAGCGACTCGACGTAGCGCCGCTGGCCCTCTGCGTAGATGGTGTCGAAGGCCAACGAGGACTTCCCCGAGCCCGACAACCCCGTAATGACCGTGAGCCGGTCGCGGGGAATGGTTACGTCCACATTGCGCAGATTATGCTCGCGTGCGCCGCGGACGATCAATGCGTCTTCTGCCATAGCCAGGGAAACCTCGCTCCAGGACCGGTTCGAGACAAGTCACGGAGTACGCGCTCGCAGCAGTCGATGAGACCCCCAGCGAGCGCGCGATTAGATTACCCAACCCCGCTCGTCCGCCGGCGCTTCTCATGGGCCGTCGCACCATCTGATCACCGCGCGACGACGCGCACAGCCCCAGTCCATGCCGCACACCGATGCCATCGTGGTGATGACGACGCTCGCGTCCTCGGACGAAGCCGTGAAGCTCGTGCGTGCGCTGCTGGAACGCCGGCTCATCGCGTGCGGTACGGTGCTGCCCGGCGGGCGCTCGCTGTACCGGTGGCAAGGCAAGATCTCGGACGAGCAGGAGGTGGTCGTGCTGCTCAAGACGCGCTCCGCGCGCCTCGAGACGCTCAAGATCGCTTTCGACGAGTTGCATCCGTACAAGGTGCCAGAGCTGTTGGCGCTGTCGGTCACTGCTGGGAACGCGAAATACCTGGAGTGGATCAACGCCGAGACGACTCTCGCGCTGGCGTGATCCGCACGTGCCGGAGATGAGACGCAGCATGACGCACCCGAATTCAGAGAATACGCCAGAGAAAGTCACCGAGCGCGCAGCGCCGCAGGAGATCCTGGACCTTGCGGACGCCGAACGTGCCGTGCCCGCGACGGCGGAGCAGCCGGTTGTTCGCGCTGCCGACGGCGTCGAGCAAGCCGCCGAGGTGGCCGCGCGCGGAGAGATCAGCGCCGCGGTGGCGATGCTCCGCGCCGTGATCGCCAGGGAGCCGACCAGTGCGCGCGGTCGCGCGGCGCTTGCCGGTCTCCTCGAGCAACGCGGCGACCTGGAAGGCGCACTCGGTGAGTTGGGCCGCGCGCTGGATTCGGCTCCGGACGACGTTGGCATCCTCTGCGCGCGTGCGACGCTGCTGGGGTCTCGTGGACGCTACGACCAGGCGGAACTGGACCTGCGACGCGCGGCGCGCGTGGACGCCACGAGCGCCGAAGTGCAGGTGCAGCTCGGCATGCTGTTCTCCAAGCGGGCGCGGTGGCGCGAGGCCATCGAGCCACTGCGCGCGGCGATCGCATCGGAGCCCACGCGCGCCGACGCCCACTACCATCTGGGCGAAGCGTACAATCACATCGACGATCTGTCGGCGGCGTTGGCGTCATATGAAGCGGCGTCCACACTGCAACCCGGTAACATGCGGGCGCTGAAGGGCATCGGGATCGTGCTCGACCGGATGGGCCGCCCAGCTGAAGCCGCCGCCGCGTACCGCCGCGCGCGCGAAACGCAACGGCGGTAGGTATGAGCCGCCGGCTGGGCCGCCGCAGCCTCATTGCCGCCGGAATCCTGGTGCTGTGGCTCGGCGGCCTGGCCCTGCTCACGCGGCGTGAGCTGTTCCGGCCGGACGTCGATCAGCTGGCGGAGGCTGGGCTGCGCGTCACTCCGGGCGCGACGTACTTCGCGGTGCTCCGGAGCGGCGAGCAGATCGGCTTCGCGTCGACGACGGTCGACACCGCGGACGCCGGCATCACGGTGCTGGATTACCTGGTGGCCGACTTGCCGATGGGCGGCCGCCTGCATCGCGCGAGCGCGCGGACCACGGTGAACCTCTCTCGCGCGTTGCGCGTGAGCAGCTTTACCCTTGACGTCGACGCCGGTCTCGCACCGATCAAGGCGTCGGGGCGCGTCGAGGGCGATTCGTTGCTGCTGCTCGTGGTGCGCGGCGTGGAAGGACAGGCGCCAGATACGCAGCGCATCAAGTTGAATGGACCCATCCTGCTTCCCACGCTCGTGCCGCTCGCAGTGGCGCTCGGCGACCGGCCCAAGCCGGGCAAGTTCTACACGCTACCGATTTTCGATCCTGCGTCGCTGTCGGCAAAGGATGTTCGCGTCGCCGTGCAGGCGGAGAGCGTGTTCGTCTTGCAGGACTCGAGCATCTTCGACGCGGCGACAGCGCGATGGCGCGGTGCGCGGCCCGACACGATACGCGCATGGCGTCTCGCGACCGAAGGCACCGACGCTGGGGGTTTCTCCGGTTGGGTGGACGAGCAGGGGCGAGTCGTCAACGCGACGCAGTTGCTTGGCCTCACGCTCGAGCGACGTCCGTACGAGGTGGCCTTTGAGAACTGGAAGGCGGACGCGACAAAGCGCGGCAACAAGGTGTCGGCGGATCAGGACATCTATGAGACGACGGCCATCAGCGCGAACAAGGTGCTGCGCAAGAACCTCACGGAGCTGCGCCTTCGCCTCAGCGGCGTGGAGCTCGACGGCTTCGACGTGAAGGGGTATCGGCAGCGGCTGCGCGGCGACACGCTGACCATCACGCGCGAGGCGCCCGAGGCGCTGAAGGGCACGTATGCGCTGCCGAACGGCGCCAAGGCGACGATCATGGGTGTCTTCCTCGACCCCGAACCACTCCTGGAAACAGAGAGTCCGGAGATCGTTGCCCTGGCGACGCGCTTGCGCGGAGCGGACACCGACCCGCGGGTGGTGGCCGAGCGCATCAACAAGTGGGTCTATGACTCGCTGGAGAAGCGGATCACGCTTGGCGTGCCGAGCGCGCTGGCGACGCTGCGTTCGCGCACGGGTGACTGCAACGAGCACACGCAGTTGTTCGTCGCCCTCGCGCGCGCTGCGGGGATCCCCGCGCGTGTCGCTGCCGGTCTCGCGTTCCTCGATGGCAAGTTCTACTACCACGCATGGCCGGAGATCTGGCTCGAGCGGTTCGTGGCCATCGATCCTACGTTCGGCCAGTTCCCCGCCGACGCCTCGCACCTGCGCTTCACCATCGGCGGCCTCGGCAAGCAGGCCGAGCTCCTGCGTCTCATGGGCGCGCTGCGAATCGACGTCCTGAGTTCGCGCTGACGCCGCCGTGCGCCCTTTCACCTCCTGCTCGATATGATCAGCCTGCGCCAGCTCACGAAGAAGTACGGGAGCTTTACCGCCGTGGACGCCATCGACCTCGAGGTGCCGCGCGGAGAACTGTTCGGGTTTCTCGGACCGAACGGCGCAGGCAAGACGACGACGCTGCGCATGATCGCCGGCATCCTCAAGCCGACCGGCGGCGCGATCTCGATTGCCGGCGTGGATCTCCAGGCGGATCCGATCGGCGCGAAGATGCGGCTGGGGTTCATTCCCGACCGTCCCTTCATCTATGAGAAGCTCACGGGCGGCGAGTTCCTGCGCTTCGTGGCGGGGCTGTACGACCAGGAGGGCCCGGAAGTGGAGCATCGTGCGCGCGAGCTGCTGGCGCTGTTCGACCTGGAGGAATGGCGGGACGAACTGGTGGAGAGCTACAGCCACGGCATGCGGCAAAAGCTCATCATCTCCAGCGCGTTCGTGCACCGTCCGGAGGTGATCGTGGTGGACGAGCCGATGGTAGGGCTCGATCCCAAGGCGGCGCGCATCCTGAAGGACCTGTTCCGCGAGTACACTCGGCGCGGGCACACGATCATGATGAGCACGCACACGCTGGAAGTGGCGGAGACGCTGTGCGATCGCGTGGCGATCATCGCGAAGGGAACGATCCGCGCGTGTGGCACGATGCCGGAGTTGCGCGCCACTGCGGCCAGCGAGGGTGCATCGCAGGGATTGGAGCAGATCTTCCTGCGTCTCACGGGCGAGAACGCGGCGCGCGAGCTGGTCGAGGTGCTGGATGCCTGACGCGGGCGCGCGCCCCGATCCGTCACTCGAGTGGCTGCTGCTGCCGAAGTGGCTCACGGCGCGCGCGCGCACCATGGCCAACGAGCGGGGCCGCAGCGCGCGCTTTGCGTTGCTCGGCGCCATGGGACTTCTGTTCTGGGCATTCATCTACACGGTCCTCTACAAGCTGCTCGTCTACTTTCGCGGCGTGCCGGACCTCGGGCCGTTTCTCGCAGGCAACCTGCTCGGGCGGATCCAGATCGGGTTCTTTTCGATCCTGCTGCTCTCGAACATCATCACGGCGCTGTCGAGCTTCTTCCTGGCCAAGGATCTCGACCTGCTGGTGGCCGCGCCGGTGGATTGGCTCACGCTGTACGGCGCGAAGCTGCTGGAGACGGCAGTGGCGTCGAGCTGGATGGTGGTGTTGATGGCAGTACCCATGTTCGCCGCGTTCGGCTTTGCGTACAGCGGTGGCGTTCTCTTCGCGCTGCTGGTGCTGGTCGTCTTCATTCCGTTCCTGATGGTGCCGGCGGTGATCGGCAGCGCGATCACGCTGCTGCTCGTGAACATCTTTCCGGCGCGGCGCACACGGGACATCCTGAGCGTCATCGCGGTGCTGGCCGCGGGCGGCATCGTGCTGCTGTTCCGCATCGTGCGTCCGGAGCGGCTGGCGCGTCCCGAAGGTTTTCGCTCGCTCGTGGAGTTCGTGACAATCCTTCGGACGCCGACGTCGCCATTTTTGCCGAGTGAGTGGGTGCAGCGCGCGGTGCTCGGGTGGCTGAACAACCGACCGGACTACCTGCCCATCTACCTGCTGTGGAGCACGGCCGCCGCGGCGTTCGTGATTGGCGCACTCCTGCATCGCACGCTGTACATGGACGGCTTCAGCAAGGCGCAGGAAAGCTCGCAGCGCTGGGCGCGCAACACGCCGGTGAGCCGGCTCGGCTACAAGATCTTCAAGCCGCTCGGCATTTTGCGCCGCGAATTGATGCTCAAGGAGATCCGCCTCTTCTTCCGCGACACGACGCAGTGGTCGCAGTTGATCCTGCTCGCGGTGCTGGTGGTGGTGTACGTCTTCAACATCAAGTACCTGCCGTTGCGCGGTGAGGGCATCACGTTCTTCCTCGTGAACGTGGTGCCGTTCCTGAACCTCGTGCTCGCCGGCTTCGTGCTCGCGTCGATCGCGGCGCGTTTCATCTTTCCGTCGGTGTCGCTCGAGGGGAAGACGCTGTGGCTGTTGAAGTCGAGCCCGATGCCCGTGAAGGACTTGCTATGGGCCAAGTTCTGGGTCGGCACGCTGCCGCTACTCATCCTGGCGCTCGGCATCGTTGGCGTGACGAATGCGCTGCTGCAGGTGAGCGACTTCATGTTCGCCGTGTCCGTGATGACGATGGCGCTGATGACGCTGGCGCTCTGCGGGATGGCGTTGGGGTTCGGCACGCTCTTTCCGCAGTACGAGACGGAGAACGCGGCGCAGATCCCGACGTCGTTCGGTGGGCTCGTGTACATGATCTCGGCGATCGGCCTGATTGCGGCTGTGATCGTGCTCGAGGCGCGGCCGGTGTACGGCTATTTGTCGGGCAAGTTCTATGGGACGCCGACGTCCATGACGGAGATGGTCGTCGGCTTCGGGCTCGCGGCGTTGCTCTGCGTGGCGGCGACGCTGGTGCCGATCGCGATCGCGAAGCGGCGGTTGGAGGCCGTGGAGCGGTAGATCGCTCGCGCAACAAGGGCGAACTATTTAGTGAACGGGGAAAGCAGGTCCCTCGACTTCGCTCGGGACGACAAGCCAAGCAGGTCCCTCGACTTCGCTCGGGACGACAAGCCAAGCAGGTCCCTCGACTTCGCTCGGGACGACAAGCCAAGAGGTCCCTCGACTTCGCTCGGGACGACAATGCGCTCAGTCGCTCCTGAGAGCAGCGTTCGGATCCGCACGCGTGGCGCGACGTGCCGGCACCGCGCTCGCGAGGAGCGCCACGACAATGATGAGCGCGCCCACACCACCATAAATCGCGGGGTCTGTGGCCGATTGCCGAAACAGAAGCGGCTGAATCCACCGCGCTGCGAGCACGGCGACACCCAACCCGATCATCACGCCGGCGATCGCAAAGGCAACCGCCTGCCCAACCACGAGCTTCACGACGTCCCACGGCTGCGCGCCGAGCGCGATGCGTACTCCCAGTTCGTGCATGCGCTGAGCGACGTTGTAGCCGATGACGCCATAGAGCCCCACGGCGGCCACCAACAGCGCCAATCCGCCAAATGCCACGAACATCATCGCGCCCAATTGCCAGGAGCGACGCTGGGTGTTCACGAGATCGTTGAGCGGCGAGACAGTGACGTACCCCTGCCCCGGCATGATTCGCTGGAGCTCCAGCCGAACGCGCTCGGCGGACGCCGACGCGTGCTTACCCGTCATGCGCAGCACGAGCCGATTCCCGAGCCGAAGTCCGATCATGCGGCCGCTCCCCGCGTCGAAGTGGGGTTGTTCGGATGGCATGTAGTACATGAATCGCTCGTTGTCGCTGATGCTCTGTTGCACCGCATCCTCGGCAATGCCGATGACCGTCGTACATGGCGCGGACGCACCGCCAACGTGCAGGCATTGCCCGATCGGATCTTGTTCCGGCCACAGCACGCGTCCCATGGCCTGGCTCACGACCGCCACCAGTTGCGTATGCTCGCGATCCCTGTCGGTGAACGGCTGCCCACGAAGGATGCGCGTCCCCATCACCTTGAAGTACTCCGGCGAAGTGGCCTGGTAGTTGAACCGTCCGAGACGCGCCGTGGAATCGATCCCGGCCACATGCAGATCATTCATGTTCGTGCCGAACGGCAGGCTGTTGATGCGCGCGCCAGCCTCCACGCCCGGGATGGACTGCGCGGTCTCGAGGAGCCTTCGCCTGAAGGCAACTCTCGCACTGCTGTCCAGTTGCAGACCGCGGTAGTTCGGCGTCACGATCAACACGGGCTCTGGATCCCATCCGAGCCACATGGATCGAGCGTTATCGAGGCTGCGGACGAAGAGCCCCGCGCCGACGAGCAACACGACGGACAGCGCCCCCTGAAGGACCAGAAGCGCGGATCGTGTGCGGGAGCGCTGATACGAACCCTCGCGACCACCAGCGCGCAGGGCAGCCGAGAGATCGCCACGAACGGCGAGGAGTGCCGGCCCGATGGATGTGAACAGGCCCGTAAGGACGGCAACAGCACACGCGGCGCCGAGGGTGCGCCAGTCGGTCAACGGGCCGCGTGCGGATACGTCGCGAAGGAGCAGCTGGCGGAGCGCCGCAAACACCCATTGCGCGATGACGAGACCTGCGGCACATCCGATCATCGCAAGGATCAGCGCCTCCGTGACGAATTGCGCCGCCAGGCGACCGCGACCCACGCCGAGCGCGAGACGCACGGCGATCTCCCTGCGACGCGTGAGCACGCGCGCGAGCATGAGGTTGGCAACGTTCGCACAGGCGATGAGCAGGACGATCACCGTCACACCGCTCACCCAGAGCAGCGTCTTCGACTCGAGACCGGCGTCCGGCCCGGCGGCGGTCTTGAGCGCACCGGCAATACCGCGAGGGCGCGCGATGTTGGCAGCGACGACAGCTGGGTTCTGCCCGCGCTGTACGTTCCGACTCTCGATGTACGCGTTGGTCAGCTCCGCTGTCGCCGCGATAGCGCTGACGCCTGGCTTGCGGCGCACCATGACGCTCATCCAATCCCAGTTGTACTTGGTGTAGAACGTCTCGGCATTTCCCTGTCCAATGCCGTACGCGTACGTCGTGATGGGCATGAAGACCGCGGGCGCCTCGCCCTCGCCCAGGCCGACGAACCCGTCGGGTGCCACACCGATGATCGTCGTGACGATGGGGCCAACCTGGAGCGACTGTCCGATCACGTTCTTCGCGCCGAACTCCGCTTGCCAGAACGCGTAACTCAGGACGGCGACGTCGGCCCCTCGCGGTATGGAGTCTTCCGACGCATCGAAGTATCTGCCGAGCACGGGCCGAGCGTCGAAGAAGCCGAAGAACGATGCACTGACACCAAGCACCTGCCGCTCGCGCGCGGCGTCGCCGGCACCGACGGCCAATCGCCACTCGGAGAACGCGGCGTATTGCGAGAACGAGCGCGTGAATTGCTTCAGGTCGAGATAGCGCGTGTATGGAATCACCGAGCGCGTGTGGGTTCGCTCGCGCGAGGTCGTCTGGAGATAGACGCGGTTTACGGTGGACGCGTCGCGCAGATAT
This sequence comes from Gemmatimonadaceae bacterium, assembly GCA_031407575.1. GTDB lineage: Bacteria > Gemmatimonadota > Gemmatimonadetes > Gemmatimonadales > Gemmatimonadaceae > AG11. The sequence continues at coordinate 21,396 of JANOIJ010000051.1, forward strand.
GGAAAGGGCCGGAACATCAGCTGATCGACCACACCGAACATCGCAGCGTTGGCACCCACACCGAGCCCCAACGTGAGCACCACGGTCGCTGTGAATCCGGGGGAGCGACGCAGGCCGCGAAGCGCGTACCGCACGTCCTGCTGGAAATGCTCGAGCCACGGGATGGACCAGCGCTCGCGCGCCTCTTCCTTCAGGCGAGTCACATTGCCGAAGCGGCGTCGGGCCGCGGATGGCGCGTCCGTCGCACTGACGCCAGCGGTGCGGGCGTCGCGCTCGAGAAGCTCACGATGAAACTGAAGCTCCTCGGTGAGCTCCGCGTCGAGCACGTCGCGACGAAACCAGTCGCGCACGCGCGCCAGCCACTCCTGCATGGTCGTATCCTCAGGCGAGTCCCATGACCCGGTGAATAGCCGTCATCAGTGCGGCGAAACCGGCGGTTTGTTCGCCGAGCTGCTTGCGGCCTGCGGCGGTGAGCGTGTAGTAACGAGCCCGCTGGTTGTTCGGCGTCTGTCGCCAGTCCGCCTTGATCCAGCCCTTCTGTCGCATGCGCTGGAGCGCCGGGTACAAGGAACCTTCCTCGACCTGGATGACGTCGTCGGACAGGCGCTGGAGATGTTGCGCGATGCCGTAGCCGTGCATCGCCTGCGCGGACAGCGTCTTGAGGACGAGCATGTCCAGCGTGCCGGGCAGGAGGTCGCGCTTGTCTGACGGTGCCATAGTGCGGGAGGTGTGGGTGGTCGAGGGGATAGACATTCTATGTCCCTTGATGGTTTGAATTCAGGTTGACCGCGCTCAATTTCGCCGCGCCCAAACCAATCCTTGCGCTCAGCTGTCAGATGGCATTAACACGATGCGCGAGCGTGCTTCGTGCGCTCGGAATTCACCTTCTCCGCAAGCGATGCGACTCCCCACCCTGGTCCTGATGGCGACGTGTGCGTTGGCCCCGCGCGGGAACGCTCAGCCGACATCCGTTGCGCCGCTCGTGTTGTTCCTGCCGGCCAGCGCGCGCGCGACGGCCATGGGCAATGCATGGGTCGCGGGGCGCGACGAGGTGGCCGTGTTCTACAACCCGGCGCAGATCGCGCCCGTGGTCGGAGCCACCGCCGGGTTCGCGCGCTACGGCAGCAACGGGACACGCGCCACGCTCACCGGTGCGACCACCGTGAACTGGCTCAACCTCGGATGGGGCGTGGAGGCGGTGAAGTTCAACGTGCGCAATGCGGCGGCGTATCCGTTCTCCCCCGTCGAGCTCACGCGCGAGCACTCGAGCGAGGGCTCGCGCGAGGCATTGAGCCTGGTCCTTGGTGCAGGCGGCAGCTTTCTCGTCAAGGGATTCCGTACCGGCATCGGGGTGAAGTACGCCGAGGATCGCGTGGCGAACCAAGCCTTCGGTGTGGGAGTGTTTGGGCTCCCGTCCATCCTGAACGGCGTCCTGCTGGGCGACATCGGAGTATCGCGTGCGTTCCTCTCGGGAACCGCGGCGCTCACCGTGCAGCACATCGGCGATCCGCACCCCGAGACGCGTCCGATGCAGGAGACGCTGGGATGGGCGCGGCAGATGCAGGCGAAGCAGCTCGACCTGGGCTTCGCCGTGCAGGTTGCCGAGCGAGATCGCTCACTCTACGGCGGCGGGGGTATGGAGGTGGGTTACGGCTGGATCGAAGGATGGTCGGCGACCGTGCGCGCCGGCGCTCGGCGGATGGAGACCACGGCGCAGCGCCCGATGTCCGTGGGCGGCACGCTCAACGCCGATCATCTCGTGCTCGACTACGCGCTCGAGTTCTTCGAGGGCAGCCGGTACGCGCATCACGTTTCGATCCGGTGGCGCTGATGAGGAACTACGGGAACGACCAGAAGTGCAGATCCTTCGTTGCACTCAGGATGACAGTCGGTGGTCTCTGCGCGGTGGCCGCGTGCACGCAGCCGCTCAAGCTCGCCAAGGATGACTCTCCCGTCGTGCTGTCGCGCCAGACGATCACCGCATCGAACCCCGCGGACGTCGGCCCGATGAAGGTGGCGCGCCTCTACTACGGCAGCGGCACCGACAAGCAGCGCTCGGTGTTCCGCGACTCCGTGACGCTCAAGACCAAGCCCGTGGACATCTCGCCGTTCGCCTCAGTGCCGCCCGACAACGCGAACAACCGGAAGAAGTTCTGGGGTTTCGACATGAAGAGCGTCCCGCTCAACGGACGTGTGTGGTATCCGGAAGGCCCCGGGCCGTTTCCGCTCGTCCTCGTCGTGCACGGCAATCACAACCCCGAAGACTACTCTGACCCCGGCTACGGCTACCTCGGCGAGCTCCTCGCCTCGCGCGGCTTCATCCTCGCCTCCATCGACGAGAATTTCATCAATGGATTGTCCGGGGAGAACGACGGGCGCGCGTGGCTGCTGCTCAAGCATCTCGAGGCATGGAAGCGCTTCAACGACTCCACGAGCAGCCCGCTGTACAAGCGCGTGGACATGAGCAACATCGCGCTGATGGGGCACTCACGCGGCGGTGAAGCGGCGCCGCTGGCCGCGACGTTCAACAAGCTCAAGTTCTACCCCGACGACGCGAAGCAGAAACTCGGCTTCGGCTTCACGATCAAGTCGATCGTTTCCATCGCGCCGGTGGACGGGCAGTACAAGGCGGCGGGCCAGTTCACGCCGCTGGAGAACGTGAACTATCTCGTGATCCACGGCTCGCACGACGGCGACGTCTCGTCCTTTCACGGACTGCGCCAGTTCGAGCGACTGCAATTCACCGACGGGAAGCCGTGGTTCAAGTCCGCGATCTACATGTACCGCGCGAATCACGGCCAGTGGAACAGCGTGTGGCAGAACAAGGACAACGGTCCACGCAGTGGGCGGTCGCTCGACCTTCGCGCACTCATCCCGCTCGACGAGCAGATGCGCTTCGGCAAGCTCGTCATTTCCGCATTTCTCGAGGCGACGCTGCATGGCAACGAGGCGTACCTGCCGATGTTCCGCGACCACCGCACGGCTGGGCACTGGCTGCCCAAGACGATGTACATCACGCGCTTCCAGGAGAACGGCTACGCCCCGCTGGCCGAGTATGACGAGGACATCGACGTCACCACGGGCACGGCGCATGGCGTCGAGCTCCTTGGCGACAGCCTGAGTACATGGAAGGAGGCGGTGCTGCCGTATCGCAATCGCGGCGACGACCAGCGCCATAACGCCGTGTGGCTCGGCTGGAACAATCGCCTTGCCGGAAGCGACACCACGAAGATGGGAAAGATCGCGTCCTACACAATCACCCTGTCCGATTCCTTGCGCGCGGCGCGCAAGCCGGACGTGAACAGCGCGCTCTATCTCTCGCTCGCGGCGACGAACGACAAGCCGGGACCGCGCGCGCTGCCGAAGGACACGACGAAGGCAGACACGTCCAAGGCGGGCAAGGCGCGCGCCGACTCCATCAAGGCGGACTCGATCAAGAAGGCGAAAGACACACCGAAGCCGAAGACGGAGCCCGATACGATTCCGATCGAGATCACCGTGGTGCTCGTGGACTCGGCGGGACATGACGCGCGGCTGCCGCTCAGCCGCTTCGGTACCATCCGCCGTCCGCTGGACACCAAGGTCTATCGACGCGAGGGCCGCGACGAGCAGCGATTCGCGACGACCTACGAGCTCGTGCCGCAGACGTTCGTGATGCCGCTCGCTGATTTTGCGAAGGCGGCGCCGCTGTTCGATGCCGGCCGGCTCAAGACGATTCGATTGTTGTTCGACAAGACGGTCGCGGCGACGGTCGTCGTGTCCGACATCGGACTGTCGACGAAGATCGATCCAGCGTACCTGGCATCGCCCCTGCCGTAACCGGCGCCCGTCGGTTCGTTACGCCGCCAACTGCCGTCCGCAGGCGGCGCAGAAGGCCGCCGCAGGTTCGGTGACCGCATGGCCGCACCCAGCGCACGCGCCGGGCAGGTATGATCCGCAGTTCGAGCAGTAGACCGCGTCGGGCTCGGCGCGCGGACCGCAGTCCGAGCACTCCTTGAGACGGGCACGAAAGGCGAGCACGGCGGCTTCTACGGCGTCGTCGGGCATGGCGGCACCAGTGGAGCCCTGCCGCATGGCCTCGAGCGCGCGCCCCGTGTAGCGCGCATGCAGCTCCGTATAGTCACCTTCGGACAGCTTGCCCGTCACGTGATCGAACTCGATTTCGCGCAGCGCGATGACGGCCTCCTGCTCCGCCGAACCGGCGGTCTGGCGTGCGGTCGGTAGCACGCGGAGTGGCGTCGCGGTGACGCCGGCAAAGAGGGGGTACAGCACGACGACGAGTGCGCCGACGGCGAGCAGGGTGCCGATGACGAGCGCTAGCATCTCGCGCGAGCTTCAGGCGAAACGGCAGGTGCAGATCCTTCGCGGAGTTTACCCTGAGCGAAGTCGAAGGGCTCAGGATGACAACCATCGGGACGACGAGAAACAGGTCCCTCTCTGCGCTCGGGACGACAGGTCACTCGTCCCTCCGGATTGACGCCTGCAACTTTGCCATCTCGTCCGCGGTGCCATCCACGCCCTGCGGAACGGGGGCAGCCGCGGCCAACAAAGGCGACGGCCGGCGCTGCATGCCCCGCAACACCACCGTCAGCGCCACGGCGCCAGCGCCGATCGCCACAAAGGGCACCAAGTAACCCGCCCAGTTGAAGCCCTCGCGCTTCGGCGCCATGAGCGCCTTTTCGCCGTACGTCTCCACGAACGCATCGAGGATCTCCTGCGCCGAGTGGCCGCCCTCGACCAGCGAGATGATGTCGCGGTGCATTGCGGGCGACACCTGACACGAGAAGTCCGTGGTGCGGCAGATATAGACGTCGAGCGTGCAGCCGCACTGGCAGCGGATCTCGCGTTCCAGCGCGTCGCGCTCGTCCGGCGTCATCGAAAGCTTCGCGCCGGGCTTGGCAGGGCGCCGCACCGTCTGCGCAGCGCCCTGGTTCATGTCGAACAGGTTCGACGTATTGCCTTGCGCGGGCGTCTGCGGCACCGCGTCCTGCGCGTATGCCGCGTGCGCCACGATCACACCCGCCCCAGCAGCCGCGGACCACGACAGGAAGTCGCGACGGTTCATCAGCGCGCTTCTGCCAGCTCGCGCGCCGGCGCGAGCGTGGCGACATACCCGCTGGGCGCTCGGCGACGCTC
>JANOIJ010000058.1:0-8524 GCA_031407575.1 Gemmatimonadaceae bacterium
ATCCCGGAGAGCTTCGAAAAGTTCCAGCAGCCGCTTCTGATCTTTGGCACCTCGCTGCAGTGTGCTCTCGTTCATCTTCTTGGCGAGGTTGCGGATGTACTTTGCGTCGTCTTTCCAGGAGATGGCCTACGTGGTCAGCACCCCCATTGGAAACATGGGGGATTTTTCTTTCCGGGGTGTGGAGGTGCTGAAGTTGGTCGCCGCCGTACTCGCCGAGGACACGCGCCATTCTCGCCACCTGCTCGACCGCTATGAGATTTCCACCCCGCTGGTGTCGTACCACGAGCACAATGAGGCGAAGTCCATCCCGCGACTCATCGCGCGGCTCGCCGAGGGGCAGAGTCTGGCGCTGATCTCGGATGCGGGCACGCCACTGCTTTCGGACCCGGGTGCCCGGCTGGTTCGAGCAGCAGTGGATGCGGGGCTGGCCATTTCTCCGGTACCAGGCGCGTCGGCGCTGCTGTCCGCACTCGTCGCGTCGGGACTGGATCTCGGTCGCTTTACCTTCTACGGCTTCCCGCCACGGAAGGGCGCGGAACGACGCTCGGTACTCGATGAGATCGTGGCGCTCCGACACGCTGCGGTGCTGTACGAAGCGCCGTCGCGCGTGCCGGACACGCTGGCCGAGCTCGCCGATATGGGCGCCGGGGAGAGGGCAACGGTCGTCGCCCGGGAGTTGACCAAGCAGTATGAAGAGCTTCGGCGCGGAACGCTCGCAGCGCTCGCGGCGTATTACCACGATGCGCCGCCACGGGGAGAAGTCGTGATCGTGATTGCAGGAGCTGCGGCGCCGCGTGAGGCAACCGCGGACGAATTGCGCGCGCATGCGGCCACGCTGCGCGCGGACGGCGTGTCGCCCCGCGATGTGGCCGCCGCGCTCACGGCGGAGTTCGGCGCACCGCGCAACCTCGCGTACAGATTGGCGCACGAATGAGATCATCCGCGTTGCGTGCCGCGCGTGCGGCGCTGTTGCTGTCCCTGCTTCCACTCGCGGGCGCGCGCCAGAGTCCTCGGCTCACCGTGGCGCGGTTGCAGTACGATGGCGGCGGCGACTGGTACGCGAACCCCTCGAGTATTCCGAATCTCCTCGCGGCTATCCGCGAACGGACGTCCTTGCCCGTGGAGCGCACGGAAGCGCGCATCACGCTGATGGACGACAAGCTGTGGGACTACCCGTTCATCCACATGACGGGCCATGGCAACGTGAAGTTCACGGAGACGGAAGTCGTGCGGCTGCGCGAGTATCTGCTTCGCGGCGGCTTTCTCCACGCGGACGACAACTACGGACTGGACGACAGCTTCCGTCGCGAGATGAAGCGCGTGTTTCCGGATCGCACGCTCACCGATGTGCCGCTGTCGCACCCGATCTATCATGCGGTGTACGACTTCCCGAAGGGCGTGCCCAAGATTCACGAGCACGATGGCAAGCCCGCTCGGGGATTCGGTATCTTCCTGGGAGATCGTCTCGCGGTGTACTACACCCACGAGACCGATCTTGGGAATGGCTGGGAAGACCCCGAGACCTACAGTGATCCAATCGCGCTCCATGAAGCGGCACTCCGCATGGGAGTGAACCTCTTCGTTTACGCCGTCACCAGCCGTCCGCTGCCATGACCATTCGTGCCCTGGTTGAACGCGAGAGAAAGCACCTCCAGCGCGCCGAGGTCGCCGCCGGCGTCCTCTTGGCCGCGGCGCTGATGGCGGTGCTGTTCGCCGGCGGCGCGGCGCTCCTGGCGCGAGCACGCTGGCTCGCGCTGCCGCGCGGAATCCCGATGCTGGTGTGGCTGCTGGCGGCCGTCATCGTCGCCGCGCTGGCGTGGCGCACACGAGCCCGCCTGCGACGCGATGCCTCGCGTCGCGACGTCGCGCTGGCCATCGAGAGCGAACAAGGGATGCGCCGAGGAGTACTCGTCGGCGTTCTGGAGCTGGAAGGGCAGGGAGCCTTGGCCGAGCACGCGGCAACGCGCCTGCGCGGGGCGCTGCCAACGGACGCGCCGCTCGCGCCGTTGATGCGCCGCGCCAGCTCGCGTCGCGCCATGACCGGAACGGCGGCGGCCGCGGCCGGCGTGCTCGTGCTGTTGACCGCCAGCCCATTGTTCGGCGACGGATTGCGCGCGGTGCTCCATCCGCTCGATGCCTGGCGCGGCGAGCTCCTCGAGCGCCCGCGCATCGACGGCGCCCCGCAGGAACTGCTTCGTGGCTCGGCGCTACATGTCACCGTGCGCGCGCCGGGTCGTCGCGTCGTCTATCTCGACGTCCGGCAGACGGGAGACGCGTGGCGCACCGACACGATCGCGATCGATGCCGCGACCGGTGTGGGCGCATGGTCGGTGGACGCGCTGAAGGGAGACCTCCGGTTGATGGCGAGCGATGGACGGGCCTCGAGCGACAGCGTCGTGGTGCATGCCGCCGACCGGCCGTTCGTGGGCGCGCTCACGCTCAACGTCCACTATCCGGCGTACCTTGGCCGCGCGGACGAGTCGCTGCCCGTCGGAGAGCCGCTGCGTCTCCCGCGTGGCAGCACGCTGTCCGTCGCTGGACGTGCGTCGGTGCCGCTGGCGGACGTGGCGCTCGTGACCCCGAGCGGCGAACGCATCGTGCTCGGCACGGTGGGGCAGTCGTTCAGTGGCCGCTTCGCGCCAGAGCGCTCGGTGCAGCTGCACTGGGCCGCTCGCGGGCCAGGTGGTCTCGTGCCCGACTTGCCGGAGCCGCTCGACATCGACGTGGTGGGTGATTCCGCGCCCACGGTGCAGATCGCACAGCCGAGTGCGGACACGCTACTCGTCTCGGGCGATCCCGTGGAGCTGGGCATCCGAGTCTCCGACGACTACGGCGTCGCGTCGGTGTCGCTGCGCGTCGTGCGTAGCAACTCGCGTGACGCCGCGCCGATGATGCAGACGCTCTCGGGCTCGGCGGGGACGAGCTGGGCCGGCCTGGCGACGGTGGACATCGGAGCACTGCATCTTGCACCGGGCGACGCCGTGACCGTGCGTGCAGAGGCGGTGGATGCGTCGCCGTGGGCGCAGCGTGGTGTAAGCCGCGAGCTCGTGCTCCGCCGCGCCACCAGCGAAGAGCAGCGGAGTGCCGCGCGTTCACTCGGCGACTCGGCCGTGCGCGAAGCACAGGCCGCCGCCGCCGCCCAGAAGGCGCTGGCGCAGAAGACCGACGAGGCTGCGCGCGCGCAGGCCCGGCAGGGTGCGGCCAAGGACGCGCAAGGTCAGCAGAGTGCACAGCAGAAGAGTGCCATGAACTTCGAGAACGCCGAGAAGGCGCGGAGCCTGGCGCAGGAGCAACGCGCGATGGCGGACCGCGTGAACAAGCTTCGTCAGGCGACGCAGCAACTCGAGCAGCAGTTGAAGGCAGCTGGTGCGCTCGACACGTCGCTCGCGCGGCAGTTGAGCGAAGCGCAGTCGCTGCTGCGGCAGGCGATGACGCCAGAGATGCAGGCGCAGATGCAGAAGCTGGAATCCGCGTCGCAACAGATGAAAGGCGACCAGTCGCGCGACGCGCTGCGCGACCTCGCCGAGATGCAGAAGAAGATGCGTGAGCAGTTGGAGAAGAGCGCGGAGATCCTCAAGCGCGCGGCCGCCGAAGGCGCGATGCAAACGCTGGGCGACGAGGCGAAGGAACTCGCGCAGAAGGAGCGCGCGCTCGCTGACTCCGCGGGGCGGCGCAGCGATCCGGGCAAGGACGCGAAGGACGCGAGCCAACTTGCCGAACGCACGGAGCGGTTGCGCGAGGACATGGAGAAGCTGAAGGAGCGGCTGAAGAAGGATCGCGCAGAGGCCGGCGCAGCCAAGACTGAAGACGCCGCGCAGCACGCGGACAAATCGGAGGACGCGATGCGCAAGGCCGCGAACGAGATGCGTGCCGCGGACAAGCGCACCGACGCGCAAAAGGCGGCGGACCAGAAGGCGGCGGAGCAAAAGCAGGGCGGTTCCGAGCAGCAGAAGGCGGGCGCCGATCAGAAGCCCGGTGCGGACCAGAAGCCGGGCGCCGAATCGAAGCCAGGCGCGGAGTCAAAGCCCGGCGCGGAGTCGAAGCCGGGTGGCGAGCCGAAGGCCGGCGGCGAACAGAAGGCCGGTGGCGAGCAGAAAGCCGGCTCGGAATCAAAGAGCGGCGAAGGCAAGAGCGGTGAGAAGGGCGGCGCGCAGCAGGCGCGCGACGCGGCGGCCGAGATGGACAAGGCCGCGAAGTCCATGCAGGACGCGCGTGCCGATCAGGTAAAGGAGTGGAAGCAGGAGCTGACGAGTGAGCTGGATCAGTCCGTCCAGGAAATGATGCAGCTCGCGCGCGAGGAGCGTGCGCTGGAGCAGAAGGCGCGCGCCGGCGCGTCCGCCGAGGAGCGTCGCAGCGCGCAGAGCGCGGTGGAACAGGGCGTGGACAAGGCGAGTGAGCGTCTCCAGAACGCCGGCAAGAAGAGCGCGCTGCTCTCGCCCCGGTCGCAGAAGGCCGTGGCGGACGCGAAGCAGAAGGTGTCGCAGGCCACCGAGGCCGTCGCGCAGCCGAACAGCAGCAACCAGAAGCAGGCGAGCGCGCTGGGCGAGGCGGCCGATGCCCTGACGCAGGCGGCGGCGTCGCTGGCTCGGGATCGCGAGCGCGCGAACAACGCGAACAGCGCGTCCGGCTTCAGCGAAATGATGCAGCAGATGCAGGAGATGGCGCAGAAGCAGGGACAGATCAACGGGCAGGCGCAGAGCCTCATGAGCATGCCGAATGGTCCGAACAGCGCCGCGGGCCAGTCGCTGGCGCGGCAGCTCGCGCGGCAGCAGAAGCAGTTGGCCGACCAGCTCGAGGACGCGGGCGACGCGACCGGCGGTGAGCGCGCGGCGCAATTGGCGCAGGAAGCGCGTCAGCTCGCCGAAGCGCTCGACAATGGACGTCTCGACGGATCCACGCTCGCGCGACAGCAGCAGCTGTTCCGCCGTTTGCTGGACGCCGGCAAGTCGCTGGAGAAGGAAGAGCGCGACGATACCGGGAAGCGCGAAGCGAAGTCCGCGAATGGCTCGGACGCGTTTGGGCCAGGCGCCAAGGTGGACGCGCGGGCGGCCGTCAAGTTCAGCCCGCCCACGTGGCAGGAGCTGCGCGGACTATCAGCCGACGAGCGGCGCGCGATCCTGGATTATTTCACGCGGCTGAACAGTGTCCCCGCGCCCTGACGCTCGCGGTGCGAGTCGCGCGCAACGCCGCTTCGCTGTTGCACTGACGTTCGGGCTGGGGCTGTGGCTGAGCCCCGGCACGCCGTGCGGTGCACAGCAAACGGAAGAGCGCCCGGAGGTTGTGCGCGCGCTCGACCTCGAGTCCGCGGGCAAGTTTCGCGAGGCGGGGGTGTTGTTCCGCACTGCGCTGCGCACGTCGCCCAACGCGACGGTCATTCTCGGTCTGGAGCGCGTGTACCATGAACTGGGTGCGAGCGACTCGCTGCTCGCGCCGCTCGACACGCTCATCGCCGCACATCCGCGCGAGTCGGTCTACCGCACGGTGCAGATGCGCACGCTGCAGATCCTGCGACGAGACGACAAGCTGCGCGACGCGTTCGAGCGATGGGTGCGCGCGGTGCCGCGCGATGCCACGCCGTATCGCGAGTATGCGCGACTGCTGATCCAGCTGAACCGCCCCGCGACTGCGGACAGCATCGTTGCGCGGGGGCGTCTCGCGCTCGGCAGCCTGAAGGACCTGGAGTACGAGAATGCGCAGTTGCGCGCCGCGCTGGGCGAATGGATTCCCAGCGCGCAATCGTGGCGGCGGGCGCTCGCGGCGGCGCCGTATCTCGCCATTGCGTCATCGTTCTCGCTGGCGCCGGCTCCCGCGGCGTCGCGCGATGGCATTCGCGCCGCGCTCATGGCGCTGCCCGCAGATCCGGGTCCGCGACGTGCGCTCGCGGAGCTCGAGCTCACGTGGGGACGCGCGACGCAGGCGTGGGATGCGCTGCGGACGCTCCGTCCCGACACCGCGGCCGCCACGATGTGGGAGGAGTTCGGCGAGCGCGCATTTGCCGAGGAGCGGTGGGCGCTTGCACGCGACGCCCTGGTGGCCGCCGCGAATGCCCGTCGCACGCCGGCCATCGCGCTGCGCGCCGCCGCCGCATCACTGCGCGCCGGCTCGCCTGCCGATGTGTTCACGTTCGTTCCATCGTCCGAGCTCGAGGGCAACGCGCCGCGCGTTGCTCGCGAGTACCTGCCACTTCACGTGGGCGCTCTCGTCGCACTGGGCCGAACAGCCGAGGCGGCCGCGCTCATCGCGCGCTTCGACCGCTACCTCGTGCCTGGCCAGCGCATCCGTCTCGCCCAGGTGGTGGCCACGTCGTGGGTGCGCGCGGGCGACCTCACGAAGGCGCACGAGGCTCTCCGCGTCATCGGTCCGGAGGGCGACTCGAGCGAGGCCGCAGGATGGCTCGCGCTCTACGATGGACGGCTGGCGACCGCGCGCATGCTGCTCAAGACGTCTCGCGAGCCGAACCCCGACCTCGCGCTCGCGATGGGCATTGTTGCGCGGGCAAAGGGCGATGAAGCGCCGCAGATCGGCGCGGCGTTCCTTGCCTTGGCGCGCGGCGACACCAGCGCGGCGTCCGCGAAGTTCGTCGAGGCGGCTGCTCGGCACGCCGAGGTGGCGCCCGCGTTGCTGCTCGTCGCGTCTCGGCTGCGTGCAGCGCATCCGGACGAAGCCATTCCACTGTGGCAGCGCATCGTGGCCGAGCATCCGGCGTCGCCAGAAGCGGTGGAAGGCGAGCTCGAATGGGCTCGGTTGCTGCGCCGTCGCGGCGACGTAGCCGGTGCCGTGGCACATCTCGAACATCTCATTCTCAGCGCGCCACAAAGCGCGCTCCTTCCCCAGGCGCGGCGCGAGCTTGAATTGGCGCGCGGCACGGTTCCTCCAGGCCGATGAACTTGATGATCCTCCGTCGCGTCGCGTGCGTGTTCGCGCTGCTCGTCATGCCGGCGTCACACGCGCACGCGCAACGCCTGCTCGTGCCCATGGACGACGCGCAGACCAACCACTTGAAGGCGTACGGGCTCACCTACAACGCCATGAAGACTGGCGTGCAGGCGGAGTGGCTCCTCAACTATCGCGGCGGTGCGTTCCTGCTCCCCGACGTCCCGGAGATGCGCCGGCGCGCCGCGCTCGACGGCATCTCCGCGGAGGCGGTGACCGACGGACAGCTCGCGGTCATCCGGCGCGAGATGGCCAGCGGCAACATGGAGAGCGTGCCGCTGGAGAAGGCGCCGCGCATCGCCGTGTACACGCCGCTGGAGGCGCAGCCGTGGGACGACGCCGTGACGCTCGCGCTCAAGTACGCCGGCATCGACTTCACGCCCATCTACGACGAGCAGGTGGAGCAGGGCGACCTCACGAAGTACGACTGGCTGCACCTGCACCACGAGGATTTCACGGGCCAGTTCAACAAGTTCCAGCTCGGCTATCGCGACGCGCCGTGGTTTCGCGACATGGTCGCCAAGAACGCCGCCGTGGCGAAGAAGCTGGGCTTCGCGAGTGTGCCCGGCTTGAAGAAGGACGTCGCGGAGCGCATCCGCGTGTTCGTCGAGCGCGGAGGGTTTCTCTTCGCGATGTGCGGCGCGACCGAGACGCTCGAGCTGGCGATTGCTGGACACACGGTCGACATCGCGGGCGAGTTTTCAGACGGCTCCCCGATGGACCCCGACGCCGATTCGCGCATGCAGTGGAAGCGCTCAATGGCCTTCAAGGACGCGCACCTGGAGCACTCACCGTTCGTGAACTCGATGAGCGACATCGATGGCCACCAGGTGAACGTCCCGGGCCGGCGGCAGCCGCTCGGCACCTTTACGCTGTTCAACTTTTCCTCGAAGTTCGACCCCGTGCCGAGCATGCTCGTGCAGAACCATCGTAGCGTGGTCAACGACTACTACGGCGTGACGACGAGCTTCACCAAGGGGACGCTCAAGCCGGCGGACATCATCCTCGCCACGGAGGAGGGCGCGCCGTGGGTGAAGTACATCCACGGCGACTACGGGAAGGGCACGTGGACGTATCTCGGCGGGCACGACCCTGAGGATCCGCAGCACGCCATCGGGAATCCGCCCACGGACCTGTCGCTGCACAAGGGCAGTCCGGGATACCGGCTCATCCTCAACAACGTGCTGTTCCCGGCAGCGAAGAAAAAGCCGCTCAAGACGTAAGAGCAGGTCCCTCCCTTCGGTCGGGACGACCGCCCTCGCCGCCCGCTTCGGTGTATCTTCAGGGTGCCATGACCACGCGCCCTTCGCCCAAGCCGGCCTCGACGAATCGCATCGCCCTGGGCGCTGCGGCGGCTATGCGCGCAGCAATCCGGCTCAGCGGCAATCGCGAGGTGTGCTTCGTCTGCTCCGTGGACGAAGAGGAGCGCGTTATCACGGCCCGCGTCGTCGCACGCGGGGATGTGGGCAGCGTGCTCGCGCTGCCGGGATTTGCACGACGCGGCGAGATGCTGGTGCACAATCACCCGTCCGGCCTGCTCGAGCCGTCCGGCGCGGACAACGCCGTTGCCGCACGCCTGCACACGGAGGGC
>JANOIJ010000091.1:0-6664 GCA_031407575.1 Gemmatimonadaceae bacterium
GCGACGACCGTTCCCGGAAACTCACCAAGGAAGTGCTCGAGCCATTCCACCGACTCGGCATCCAGATGGTTGGTGGGCTCGTCGAGCAGCAGCATGTCGGGCTGCTCGAGCAGAATGCGGCAGAGTGCGACGCGACGCTTCTCGCCGCCGCTCAGCAGCGTGACGTCCGCATCGTCGGGCGGAAGTCGCAGGGCTTCCATCGCGATCTCGATCTTGTTGTCGAGATTCCACAGGTCGAGCGTGTCGATGCGCTCCTGCACGCGCGCCTGCTCCGCGAGCAGCTTGTCGAAATCGGCGTCGGGGTCGGCGAACGCCGCGTTGATCTCATTGAAGCGATTGAGCAGTTGCCGCTGGTCGGCAACGGCTTCCTCGACATTCTCGCGCACGTTCTTGGTGGGGTCGAGCTGCGGCTCCTGCGGCAGGTAGCCGATCTTCGTTCCCTTCGCGGCCCACGCTTCGCCCTGAAAGCTGTCGTCCACGCCGGCCATGATGCGCAGCAGGCTCGACTTGCCCGCGCCGTTGGCGCCGAGGACGCCGATCTTGGCGCCGGGGTAGAAGGAGAGCCAGATGTCGTCGAGGATGATCTTCGCCGGCGGAACGACTTTCCGCAGCGCCTTCATGACGTAAATGAACTGTGGGGCCACTGTTCTATTCAGGATGGTGGGAAGAAAAAGCAGGTCCCTCGACTACGCTCGGGACGACAAACTGCCGCTCGGGACGACAAACTGCGCTCGGGATGTCAAAGCGGCGCCCGATCGCTCGAGCGCCGCCTTCAATCTAACTCTCCCGGGCTACTTCACGTCGAACGACATCACCATGCCATGGTGGTAGTGGCCCTTGCCGTCCTTCGCGTCCGGCACGAAGCAGATCATGCCGTACTTGCCAGGCTTGAGGTCCACGGGAAAGCTGGCCGACTTTCCCTTGGCAAGGCCGCCCATGCCGGCCATTACCTCGGCGGGCGAAGTGCCCGCGAGCAAGTTCGTCGTCGCAAAGGCCTCGAAGTCGGCCATCGTCTTGCCCGGCAGGAGCTTCACGAGCACCAATTCGTGCGGCTGCACCGCAGTGTTCACCACGTTCACGACGTGCTTCCCGGCCGTGAGCGGCTTGGAGAACGTGAACTTGTAGTCGGTGAGCGTGATGGTCACGTCGGTGGCAGGCATCGTGGCCCCGTTCGACTCCGGGAGCACCGTGATCGAGCCGACCATGCCCTTCGCCATGTGCGGCATGGGGTTGCCGGGGGAGTTGATGTAGCAGAGGAAGGCGTACTCGCCTGGCTCCAGCGATACCGTGGCGTCCACGCTACCACCGGGGCCTGCGGCGTTCGGGCCGCCCACGTCCTTCATCCAGGCGGGCGGGGGACCCTGCTTCTTCAAGGCCTCGCCCACGTCCTTCATCGTCTTGCCCTTGTCGAGCTTCACGATGCTCAGGTGGTGAAGCTCCTTGCCGTCGTTCACGAGACGGAAGGTCGTGGGACCGGACTTGATCGTCTTCGGACCGACGAAGGCGAAGTCCTTGGCGTGAATCGTTATGACGGGCGGGGCAAGCGGAACAGGTGTACGGGGGACCGCGCCTGAAATGACGGCGGCGGACAGCAGGACGGCGATGGATTTCATGTTGTTGTGGTCCGGGAGGAGTGGGTGTCGGACGGGTGGGAGCGCCAATCTAGCGCTCCCAGGCATGGTCCACTACGACCGGGTCCGAAACGCTGGTTTCAGCGGTCGGGGTTGCCGTTCCCTTTCATTCCGGCCTGCATGTCGTGACCAGCGTGCTCGTCGCCCCAGATGGATGCCGGATCGTGGCCGGCGATCACGTTGGCGTGCAGCATCCATCCGAACAGGCTCTCGTGGAACCGGCCACCGACGGCATCGCACCCGGCCTTGCTCGCGATGGGACTTTCGGGGCCGAAGACGGCCTGCCCGTCCTTCCGTTCGAGCCAGCGCTGGGTGTCGCCCTTCTGAGGAGTGCACCAGTTCACGTGCCTGTGCCACCGCCCGATAGAGAGCGGAACGCGCGCGTCGAGCTTGTCGGGCCCGAACCGCTTGGGCGCCGTATACATCGCGCCGACGAGGACGAATCTTCCGTCGGTGTCCTTTCTGTAGAGAAGCGACGCCGGCTTCGTGGGCTCGAAGCGAAATGCTTCCTGCACCGCACGCCAGTTGCTCGTGAAGTGATAGACTTTCTGCTCCTTCAGTTGCGGCATGAACATCGTGTATCCGTCCGCGACGGCCGCCGTCGTGTCGCGATACTGCGCGAGCGCTGACCGCAACGCGGCCGCGACTGCAGCGGCGCGTGCCGAGTCGGCGCCTGTCGGTTGGCGTGACGTGGTCATCTCCATGTGGAGGTCGGCGTTCGACGTCGCGACAGCGTGGCTGTGACCGTGACCCTGCGCTGATGCGGACGTCCACGAAGCCGCGCTGAGCGCCAGGCTCATGGCAGCAATGCCCTGGATGCGTGCGTACTGGAGAATCATTGTCGGACTCGCTGAATGTGCGCTGGTCTGACGTTCCACGCCGCTCGGACGTTAATAAGCGATGCTCGGCGACTCTGACCCCGACTCTGACCCCCGACTCTGACCCCGATCGCCGTTCGCCGCGATCACGACGCGAACGACTCCACGACCGCCACCAACCGCTCGAGATCCGCGACGTTGCTCGACAACCCGAACGACGCTCGCACCGCGCCGACCGGATATCCACGCATGCACGCGCCGAATCGCTCCAGCGTCCATCCCTCGGAAGACGCGGACTCCAGGCAGCGGCCGGCCGCGGCCGCTGGAAATCCAAACGCCGCTTCCGACGCGCCCGGATTGCAGAAGCACCCGCCGCGCACGGACACCATCGCGGCCCGCGCGCGAGACTCGACCTGCGCGAACGGCACCGCCTCGCCACTCGCGGACAGCACGTTGAACGCCACGGTCGCGCCCCGGTCGCGGCCATCCGCGGGACCGTACACACGCACGAGCGGCGCACCACGGCGATGCGTCAGCGACGCGAACGCCTCTATCAACCGCAGCGTCAGCTCGTTGGCGTGCCGCCCGATCTCCTCCACGTCCAGGTCGAGCAAGAAACCGAGACCCGCCGCTACGGCCGCAATGCCGAGGTAGTTTGCCGTCCCGTCCTCGAACGCCTCTTCGCTGCCGAGCAACTCATGCATCCGGTTCTGTACCGACGCGAAACGCACGGTCCCACCCGAGAACCACGGACGCTGTAGCGCCGCGAGCGACTCGCGGCGCGCCACCAACGCGCCAATGCCCGTGGGATAGCCAAACAACTTGTAGAACGACAACGCCACGAAGTCCGCCGGGACCTCGCGCAGGCTCAACCGGCTGGTGGGCACAAACGCCGCCGCGTCGAGCAACACCGTGTAGCCAAGCGCTCGCGCGTGACGCACCAGCGACAGCGGATGCTTCACTCCCGAGAAGTTCGACTGCGCCGGAAACGCAAACAGCCCGCCGCCCGAAAGCGTCGCGAGAGCATCGCGCGGCGCGTCGAGCCGCAACTCCGCATCGAGCGCGAGATAGTGCACCGGTGCACCGGCGCGCACCGCAAACTCCCGGATGCCATTCACCGAGTTGTGATTGTCCGCCGACAACACGAACGGCGCGTCCTGCGCGAAGTGAAAGCCAGACGCCACCAAACCAAGCGCCGCTGTCGCATTCGCCGTGAAGATGACGGCATACTCACCCTCGTCGGCGTCGAGAAATTCGAGCACCCGTCTGCGCGCGCTCGCAATCCACGCCGAGCTCGCGCGCGACGCGGGATTCTCGGCGTGCGGATTCCCGAGGATCGACTCGCGCAGCATCGAGGTGTGCGCGGCGACCAGGCACTCGGGATAGAGCGCCGCACCGGTGTGATCGAGATACGCGTGTCCACCCGCATCGAGTCGAGCGAACTCGCGCGCCCGCAGCGCTGCGAAGTCCACCGCTGCGGCAGTCAGCATCCGCGGCGCTTCGCGCGCGCGACCGCCGACGTCGTCGACACCTCGCCCTCCCCGATCCGCGGCATGCCGCCGAAATAGCGGCTCAACTCCGACGCGCTTGCGGGGTTCATCACGTCGTCCATCCAGTCGAGCAATCCGCCGCGCAGGAAATACACGTTCGCGTGGCCGCGCGAACGAAGCAGCACCCATCCCTGCGCCGCGTGGGCACCGCCGTCGGAGTAGAGCACCAGGGTCTCGCCACCCCAACCCGCCGGCTTCATCGACGCCAACTCCGTGAGCGTCACACGCTCGGCGGTCGGGACATGGTATTCGTGAAAGGCAGAATCGCCGCGGACGTCGATCACGCGCAGGCCCGGCTTACGGTCCTTGATCCACTGCGCGAGCTCCAGTGCGGTGACGTGATCGTCCTCGCGCTCGATCGCTTGCGCAAGTGCGGCGACGTCGACGTTACCGCGCGGAGCGCCGACAACGGCAGCGAGCACGGCGAGCACCGCTGCGCCGACGCCGAGTGCCCGGTGGAGGTTCATGGAGCGCTCGGGACGACCACAGTTGTCATCCTGAGCCCTTCGGCTTCGCTCAGGGTAAACTTCGCGAAGGATCTGCACCTGTTGTTGGCACTCATGCTTTCGCGCCTGCGGCCGCTTCGATCCGACGCGCGAATGCGAACCCCGTCAGCGCCATCGCGACCACCACCAAAATCACCAGACCGTCCGACACGCCGAGCAGCGCGGGGAACGTCAGCGCGCCACGCGCCGTGCTCACGAAGAATCGCTCGAACATCGGATACGCCGCGCCGGCCGCGAACACACCGCCGAACATTCCGATCATCACCGCAAGCCCATCCCCACGCCCGCTCGCCGCGGCGACGCACGACGTCCCCGGGCACAGTCCCGCAATGCCGAACCCCACTCCGAAGATCACACCGCCCACCAACTGCGGCATCAGGAACGTCTCCGGCACGTACACTCGGCCCAGATCCACAATGCCGAGCCTCGACAGCCAGAACATGCCGAGCATGGCGGTGACGATCGCGCTGAACATCACCTTGAACACGGCGAGGTCGCGCAGCGTGAACTGCCCCATCAGCTTCTTCGCCGAACCGAGTCCCGCGCGCTCGAGACACGCGCCGAACGCGATGCCGATGCCGAACGCGGCGACCAGCTCCCCGACGTCCGACAGCGGAGCGATCATGTCCACAGCCCTCGCCGCATCCACGATGCCGCGTACGCCGCGGCGAACGCGCCCGCGATGAAGACCCAGCTCCCCACGCTCAGGAGCGCGCCTCCCGTGAGCGCCTGACCGCTGGTGCACCCACGCGCGAGCACCGCGCCCACGCCCATCACGGCGCCTCCGCCCGTGGCCGCGACCAGGCGCGCACGCCCGCTGTCGCGCGAACCGCGCTCGATGGTGAAGCGCACCCGCCGCGCAAGCGCCGCTGACACGAACCCGCCGACGAACACGCCCGCGACTTCCACCACGAGCCAGTCGCGCCACAGTCCCTCGCCCAGGTGATTCGCGAAGAAGCCGTTCTCCTGCGCGGCTCGGCTGGACACCGCATCGACCGTCGTGGCCGCGACGCTCGCGAAAGCACCGCTCGCGCCGATGCCGCGTCCGACGATCACGAATGCCGCGAGCAGCACGAGGCCGAGCGCAATGCCGGCGAGATAGGGATCGGCGTATGGCTTCGGCCACGCGCCTACCCGCGCTTCGTTGTTCATGGCTTCTTGCTAGCGTCGGCGGGTCCTTCAATGGGGAGATCCGCGCGACGTCCCCACTCCTGGTACGACGCGTCGTACAGCAGCACCGGATGGCCGAGCGTGCGCGCGGCGAAGAGCACGGCCGTCGCCTGTTGCCCGATGTGACAGTACGCGACGATCGTGTCGCCGGGTGCGACGCCCGCCTTGCTGAAGAGCGCCGCCAACTCACCGGCGGGCTTGAGACGATTGGCGTCGTCGAACACGCTGTTGTACGGCACGCTGCTCGCGCCGGCCACGTGTCCCTTCCGCTGGCCGTTGCCGGACTGGACGCCGTCGTAGAAGACCGCGGCGCGTCCGTCGATCACCTTGTAGCCCGACGTCTTCACGTGCGACTGCACGAATGCCGCGTCCACGACGAGCGACTTCGTCTTGAGCGCGCTCAACGTGCCCACTGCCGCCTTTGGCGTCTCGGTGCTCAGCGGATGGTTCGATGCCTTCCATGCAACCATTCCGCCGTCGAGCAGCGCGCTCCGCGAGCCGAGGCCCGCGGCGTCGAGCGTGAACAGGATTCGTGTGGCGGGCGACACCCAGTCGTTGCCGTAGTAGACGACGATGCGCGAGTCGTCGGAGATGCCGAGTGCGGCGAGGCGCGTGCGGAGCGAGTCGGCGGGCGGGAGCTCGAGCATGAGCCCTTTCTCGTGGTCCGCGCTCGAGAGCGCAACGTCACTCATGCTGACGAACCGCGCGCCCGGAATGTGGCCCTTCTCGTACTCGGCCTTTTCGCCGACGTGCAGCAGCACGAGATCTGCGTCGCGCAGGTGGTCGGCCAACCACGCGGAGGTGACGGTGAGGTCGGCGCGGGTGGGGCGCGCCGACTGTGCGGTGGCAGTTGCAGCCAGGGCAACGAGCGCGAGCGCGGCGTAGCTGGTGGATCGCATGAGTCCTCGGTCGGTGGGAGCTGTAGCGATACTACGGCGCGGCATCGTACAGGTGATGGCGGAATCGTTCCGAGGTTGTGCTGAAAGTGT
>JANOIJ010000240.1:0-6797 GCA_031407575.1 Gemmatimonadaceae bacterium
ACGCGCGCGCAACGACATGGTCTGGTTCATCAACAATGGCTTCGTCGGCGCGCTGCTCGCGGGCAACGCCGTCGCCGTGCACGACATCGAGGCGTCGATCTTCGGCACGACGCTCGGCATGACGGGGCAGGGCGAGAACACGCAGGGCGGACACGGGCTGCACATGCGCGCCATCAACAAGGTGCGCGCAGCGGGCTCCATCAAGGCCGCGGTGGAGAACGGGACGATCACGAGCGGCATCATGCACGCGTGCGTCACGAAGGACATTCCCTTCGTGCTCACCGGGTCCATTCGCGATGATGGGCCGCTGCCGGACGTCATCACGGACGCACTCGCGGGGCAGGACGCCATGCGCGAGCACGCCGTGAAGGCGACGATGGCCATCCTCATCGCAACGGCGCTGCACGCCATCGCCACGGGGAACATGCTGCCGGCCTTCGTCACGAATGCCGACGGGTCCCTCCGCGAGCTCTCGACCATCTGCGTCGATTCGCTCGAGTTCGTGGTGAGCAAGCTGAAGGACCGCGGCACGCACCAGGCGTTCGGCGTCGTGACGAACGCGCAGGATTTCATGCACATCCTTCGTCTCTACGTGGAACGCGAGTTGGACCAACGCGTCGCCGCGTCGAACCAGACAGCGAAGACAACGGTGGGTGCATGACGGACGAGACTCGCACGCGTTTCCTTGGCGCCATTGCCCGACAGATCTCCGCCGAGCGCGTGATCGAGGTGCATTTATTCGCCGGCATCCGGCAGGGCGGCGTGGAGAGCGGTGTGGCGGTGATTGCCGTCGAGCGCGAGCTGCCGCCGTCGCTGGACGTGGACGGCGGTTACGTGCCCGCGAGCGATGTCGCCCAGGCGGCGGTGGTGGAGACGCACGATGCGGTGGTGGTGCACGACCAGCTCGTTGACGAGACGGCGTTCATGGCGGACGAGACGATTCCAGGTGAGTCCGAGCCTGGGGAGTCGATGCCTGACGAGTCGGTGTCCGTCGAGGCTGCAGCCGTCGAATCGGCGTACGCCGAACTGGTGGCCGACGAACCGTTGTCCGAGGAGATGGCGTCCGAGGAGCCGTCGCCGTACCGCGTGGTGGCGCCGATCGAGCGGAACCTGCATCCGGCTCCAGTAGCGTCGCGGTACACGGTGTACAGCGCGCGCTATCGCCACACGCTCAAGGGTCTCGACCGCGGCAAGTGGGAGGTGTCGGTGACCGAGGAGGCCGACGCACCCTTGCTGACGATCGATGCAGTCGTGCGCGGAGTACAGCGCCGCTCCGGGGATGCCGATGAGACGGTGCGTCTCTCGGGCGATGAGTTCAGGGCGGCGCTGCCGGTGCCGGCCGCTATGGGCTGAACCGGGTGTCTACGGCATCTGCTGGCAAACCCTTACCCGTCATGGCGTACTCCCGCTCGGTACCGTGGGGCTGCGCATGAGTGTCGTTCCAATTTGCCAACCAGTCTGCAGCGAATGTGGACCGGCCACGGTTCGGCTGATGGTGATCAAGTACTTGTCTTCGAAGCTCAGTCCAATGCTCACCGTCTGGTACCACGTACCCTTCTTGCCGGGATCACCGATCAATGTCATGAACCGCTCACTGCCCCCCGCTCGCGCGATTCGACTCTGCGCATAGAAGCCAACTTTGTCTACGTAGTCGGCGGACTTGAGAAAGAGCTCCACTCCCGCGTCATAGAGCAGCGTGGTATCTCGCGCCGTGGCGCCGAGAACTGGAAGCGTGCCTCCAACGCGCGGCGCCAACAGTACTATGAAGTCCACGACCCCATTGGGTTGGGCGATGTGGTAGGCGGGCAGCGCAGCCGCGATATTGAACAGCCCTCCCCCGTTCAGGAAGCGGGCGATCGCGCTTTCGCTCTTGGCCGGCGGCGCTGGTGCTGGAGTCGCCGCCGGCGTCCCTGCCGCCGCAGGCGTTGAGTCCTTTGCCGCTGCGATGACCGTGTTGAACGACAGGCGCACGGCGTGCAGGAAGCGGGATGAGATTTCGGTGAACGTCGCGCCCGTTTCGGTCGATCCGGAAATCGCACCGATATTCAACGTGGACGATGCCGGCTGCTTCCAGAACGCTGCGGCCTGATCGTGCGTGTGAACGGGGAACCATTGGCGATCCCGCAGTTTCGCCTGGATGACGTTTGCCAGCGCGACCCGCCCCAGGGTATCGAGCCGCCCGCGTAGCGCTACGCTGACGTCGAGATCCGTATACTGGCGCGCGATTGCGACAACGTCGCGCTCACGAAGCGATGCTGTCGAAGGACACGCGTCCGGTTGGTCGATCAATACTTTTCTAAGTTCAATGGCCGCCACGTCCGACACCGTGAGACCGCGTTTCCGAATCAACGTATCCGCGACCGGTGCCCACGCTTGCCCCCGTCTTTGGCCATTCATTGGGTTGCTGAGCAACGCGTACCGCAATTCCTTGAACGTGTACGGGGTAAGAGCCAATTTGGCGAGATCGCAACGAAACACATCGCGGGGCACAGTCGCCGCAGTCTCCAGCTTCACAATGATCGTATCTGCGCTGGAGCGCACATCCTGAATCAGGCGTGCCAGCATCGTTGCTTCTGGATTCTTGCTTGCGCGTATGGTCGGCAGGGTCACGGTTTGCGCCGCCGCCGCCGACGACATCAGCAACAGTGATACGAGCGAGGCTGTGAGTCTCATGTCGGGGATGGGTGAGTCGAGTCCGCGAGGTGGGAAAACGACGGCCCGGGGACTCGAAGTGCTGGAAGGAAGTGCGGCGGTGAACCGCGGGGGCGAAGCTGACAAAGCCAGCCACAAAGCGCAAACACAGCCTAAGAAAACCTTAAGCGCGTTACCGACAGCCACGCGCAAGGCACTCGTACGAATGCGGCACAAGTCCTTGGAACGTCACTGCCCAATGGCGTCGCCGCTCCTGTCGGAGCAGGGAAGTGCGCCTCGGTGGAGGTCGCGTTCAGGTTAGAGGGACGCGAGTAACGCGATTCCGTTCCGGGCGCCCCCACGCGGCACGCTGCGCAACCCGAGCGCCATGCATGTGCACATCCGCCCGGCGACTGAAACTGAGGACTGTTGACTGCGAACCGACGACCGAGAGCGGAGAGCCGACCCACTCAGGCCGCAGTCATCGGTTCAACACCGCAGTGAAACGTGCAGTCAGTCGCCCGCGTCTACCGTCGACGCCTGAACACTATGCGCCCGTTCATCCCGCGGTACGCCCCCACGAGCGAATCCCCCTCCTGCACGCCGACGAAGGTCACCAACCGGCGCCGGGCATCCTGCTCCAGCAGGAACTCGAGCTCGATCCGCGGCCCGTCCCGAGCGCCAGCAAGACCATCGCGCACCGTCGTGCGCCGGTCACGCGAATACGATCCGCTCAGCGACGTCGGCGGACCCGCTGTCTCCACGTACAGGCGGAACACATCCACGAAGCGCTGCGGCACGGTCGGCGCCTGCGCAAGCTCGTACTCACCTTCGATCGCCGGCTCGCGCGGCTGCTGCGTCACGTCCACCATGCGCGACTCCACGAGCGCCACGGATCCGAACAATCCGATGCCACCCTGCAGCTTGTTGATGATCCCGGAGCCCGTGAACGGATCGTTCCGCGAACGGTAGTAGTCGAAGAAGTTCGTGTCCGTCGCGAACACCGTGATCGCCTGCTGGAAGCCGGGAATGAACAGGCGCTGGAGATCCTCCGCGAAGAAGTTCCTCACGTCGCCCGGAAGTGTCAGGTGCGTCGTGTCACTGAAGAGCAGGAACGGCCCGAACGGCGACTCCACGCGCAACCCATATGTGCGGGCACCCGGTATCGCACTCCAGTTCAACCGCACCGAGTCGCGGTCGCGATCGAACGTTGCGACCGTGGCCGACTGCGACACGAATGGCGCGTTCGGCAACTGCGTCGATCCAGTCACCACCGTGCCGTCCGGCGCGCGCACGGTGAGCGCGTAGCGCTCGCCTGCGCGCAGTTGCATCAGCGTGTTGGTCACGCCCAGGTTCACCACGTACCGACCCGCGCCATAGCCCGCCGCCTTGCCGGTGTACACAACCTCGAACCCGCGGACGTTCACGCCGGGTCCAATGATCGTCACCTCAGCGCCACTCACCGGCACTCCCTCACCCGAGTTGATCGGGTCGAGTGGGTCGTACCGCACACCGTCTCGGATGGCGACGCCACCCGTGAGCGTGCGCTCCACGAGCACCTCCTGCACCGTCGCATTGCGGTCCAGCACCGCATGCACCACCACCTGCGTCGGCGCGACGCCGATGGTCTGCGTGTCGAACGTGCAGCCGGCCGCCACCAGCGGTGCGAGCACGCACCACACCGCGCGCCGCATCAGAACTTCACCGTCACGCCGATGCTCGGCAGGATGGGAAACTGCGACTCCGACGTCCGCGTCGGAGGGTTGGCGGTGTAGTCGAACGTGTAGAGGAAGACGTTCTTCGCATTGTACGCGTTCACGATGCTCAGGTATGGCGTGACCTGCATGCCGCGCCAATGCGACACCCGCGCGGCGCTCAGGTCCAGCCGCTGCGTGAGCGGATACCGCGAGCCGTTGCGCACGCCGCCGAGCGGTTCCACGTCGCCGTCGCCGCTGCGGTCGCCGTTCCAGAGATGCGTCCGCGGATTGTAGTTGCGCCGCACGATCTGGCCCACGATGTCCGTGTACGGCGTGCCGCTCGCCAGGCCCATGCGCGCCGAGAAGATGTAGCGCTCGCCGCGGCGCAGCGTGCCGACGATGTTGAGGTTGTGCCGCCGGTCGTGGCCCGGCCAGCCGTAGCCCGTGTCGCGCTCGCGCGATGCGACGCCGTATGTGTACGCGAGCCACCCGCTCACTGGGCCGACGTCCAGTTGTCGCAACAACAGGTCGAACCCGTACGAGAGCCCCTTGCCATCGTGAAATTCGTCGCCGCGAATGCCCGGGTCGTCAGCCGTGTTCTGCTCGAGCAGGTGATCGTACTGCTTCACCCACCCTTCCACGCGCGCGAACCGCAGCGACGACGTCCAGTGCTCGAGGCCCAGCACGAAATGCTTCGCGCGCGAGACCTCGGTGTACTCGTCGCTCGCGACCCAGAAGTCGAAGATACGCACCGGAATGTCCTCGCGATTGAGCGAGTGCACCCACTGCGCGTAGTTCCCCGCCGCGACGCTGAGCGCCAGATCCGGCGTCACGAAGTACTTCACCGCAGCGCGCGGCGAGAATCCCGTCCAGTTGCGCCCCGTCAGGTGCTCCACGCGCGCGCCCGCCTCGGCGATCAATCGCTTGCTCGGCTTCCAGCGCTCCTGATAGTAGATCGCACTCGCCGTGGGGTGCTGCTCCAGCTCGAACAGCGACGCCTCCGACACCGTGGATCCAACGTTGTAGTGGATCGCGTAGCCCGACGCTTCGTAGCCCAGCCGGCGCTCGTGTGCACCGCGGTTCCAGTGCACGTTCCCCGCGACGCGCAGTTCATGCACGCTGTTCGTGAGCGAGAGCGCGCCGCCCGCGAGGTCGAGCCCCGTCGCGAAGCGCGTGAGCGACACGCGCTGCTCCACCCCCACGCTGTCCGCGTCCCCGAGCAACGGGAGACGCGCGCGATCGCGCCAGAGGTTGCTCAGCGTTGCGCCGATGAGCTGGTTCTGCCACCCGAAGACAAACGTGCCGCCGCCGCCACCGGCGGACGCGGAATCACTGAGCGCCAGGAAGTCGCCGTTCAACAGGTCGCGGCCGGAGTACCCCGTGACCTCGAGCTTGAGGTTGCCGTCGTTCAGCGCGCGCACGCCGTGGAACTGCCCGTCCGAGAAGTGGTACGGCAGCGAGCGATCGCTCAGCGCCGCGACGAGCTTGTCTGCATACGTGCGCCGGCCGGAGAGTGTCCACCCCGAGCGTCCGTCGGCGCTCGCGTTCTCCAGTGAGAGGCTCGACGAGATCACCGACACGCTCAGCGTCCCGTGAATTCCCGTGCGCTCGGCGTCTGCGGAAGTGACGTCGAGGATGCTGGACAGCCGTCCGCCGTAGGACGCGCCGAATCCGCCCGTGAGCAGGTCGATGGAGCCGACCGTCTCGTCGAGGAACGTGCTGAACAAGCCGCCGAGATGGAACGGATTGAAGATGGGATAGCCGTCCATCAGGATGAGGTTCTGGTCCGACTCTCCGCCGCGCACGTTGTAGCCGGACGAGAAGTCGTTGCGCGCATTCACACCGGGCAGCAACTGCACCGTGCGCAGGACGTCAGGCTCACCGAGCGACGGCGTATAGGTCACGGAGCTCGGCGTGAGCGTGATGGAGCCCACACTCGCGCCGAGCTCGAATCGTTCCCGCTCGGGTGAGCGCGCGCGTGCGCGCAGTGCGCTGAGCGTCACCGGCGTGCTCGCGACGCGCAATGCAAGCGCGGTCGTCTCACCACCGCGGACGACGACTGACATCTCGAGTGCTCGCGTGCTGAGCAACCGCGTGCGGAGCGTGTAGGTGCCGGGCGCCAGGTCGCCAATGGCGAAGTGGCCGAGTGAGTCGGTGAGCGCGCCGCGACCCGTGCCATCGAGGATCACGGAGACGGATTGCCGCGGCGCGCCGGTCGCACTGTCGGACACCGTACCGCTGATGGCGCCGCGGGTGGGCGTGGCCACCTGCGCGCGCGCACTCGCGCCAGCCGAGATCATGGCAGCGAGAACCAGCAGCGATCGGGCGAGGTTCATTCGGCGTTTGTCATCCGGAGCGACGTCCCATGTGTCATCCTGAGCGAAGTCCCATCGTGTCATCCTGAGCGAAGTCGAAGGATCTGCACTCAGCTTGTCATCCTGAGCGAAGTCGAAGGATCTGCACTCAGCT
>JANOIJ010000153.1:0-4556 GCA_031407575.1 Gemmatimonadaceae bacterium
CGGGTTCGCGCGACCGCTCGCAGGCGCGGGAACGATCGGCCAGGCGGTGTTGCATCCGCGCAAGCGGTTCTATGCGGGCGGCTCACAGTCGGTGCGCGGATACGGTGAGAACCAGCTCGGTCCGCGCATTCTCACGTTGCCGCGCGAGTTCCTGCTGAAGGGGCGCACCCATCCCAACGCGGCCGCGCCGTGCGATCCCGCCACGGAGGCGATCCGCTACTGCGATCCGAACTTCATCACGGATTCCGCGGGCAAGCCCGTGGGCGACGACAAGTTCACGCCGCGCGCCACAGGCGGCACGTCCGTCATCGAGGCGAGTGTGGAGTATCGCTTCGCCATCCCCTTCATCAAGAACCTCGGCGGCGCGGTGTTCATCGATGGCGCAGCGGTAGGTGAGCGCGTGCTCGATCCTCTTGGCGCCGGCGTGCGCACGCTCGCCGATCTCGTGCGCGGTACCGGCGCAATCACGCCAGGCTTTGGCGTGCGCTACTACTCGGGGGTCGGCCCCATCCGTATCGACGTCGGCTTCAATCCGTCGCGCGCGGAGGATCTCGCGGTGGTGACGGAGCTCGTCCGCAATGGCAAGCGCGAAGTGGTTCCGCTCGACTTCCCGAAGAGGTTAAGCGCGACCGGAACGTCGAGCGGCATTGGAAGCGTGCTGAATCGGTTCGTGCTCCACCTCTCGATCGGACAGGCGCACTGATGTTGCGCCGGCTGTTCCGCCTGCTCGTCGTGCTCAGCGTGGTGGCGATCCTTGCGGTCGCTGCCACGTGGACCATGACGAACACGGATTTCGGCCGGGAGCGCGCGCGCCGGTTCGTGGAGGGAATCATCGGCGGTCAGACGCACGGCATCGTGCGCATCGGGGCGATGCACGGCAACCTGCTCAGCGGCGCCACGCTCGAGCGCGTGTCGATCACGGACAGTGCTGGCAATCCGTTCCTCACGGCCGATTCGATTGCCCTGCGCTACGTACCGCGCCGCTTCTTCTCGCAGCGGCTCCAGTTCAGCGATGTCTTCATCTACAAGCCGGTGGTCGTGGTGACACGGCCGCCTGATGGCATCTGGAACTATAAGGTGCTCTGGCCAGGATCTCCGCCCGGCACGCCGAAAGACACGGTGCCGAGTTGGGGTGCCTGGGTGACGTTGACGGACGTGACGATGATCGATGGGGACGTCACGGTGCGGTCGCCATGGGCGCCGCGCGCGGGCCTGACCGCGCACGTCCGCGACAGCCTCATCACGGACGCGCTGCGTGCGGGATCACGGCTCAACATCGTGCGCGCACCCGGTGGCTTCCAGAAGATCGTGGAGCTCAAGCATGTGAACGCGAAGGTGCCACTCGTGCGGTGGGAAGATCCTGCGTTCCCCAATCGGTTCGTGGAGATCGCGACGCTGACCATGGACGCGTATCCCTTCCGTCCGCCGGCCGCACAGGTGCGCGCGCTCAGCGGAAAGTTCGACTTCAGCGACGATTCCCTGTGGTGGAAGGGCGCGGCGGCGCGACTGCCGGGCTCCACGCTCAAGGGCGACGGCGTGTACAACATGAACAACGGCGACATGCGGCTGACGCTCGCGGCCTCGCCCGCAACGTTCGCCGATTTTAGCTGGCTCTATCCGCATTTTCCCAAGACGGGCGGAGGGAATCTCGGCCTCACGGTGCAGTGGGAGGGCGCGACACAGGACTACGTCGTACGCGACGCGGACGTGCGGTCTGGCTCGGCACACCTGCTCGGCGACATCGGCGTGACGATGACCGACACGGTGTTCTTCCACGACGCCGACGTGCGCTTCACCGGTGTGACGACGAAGCAGATCAAGGAGCTGGCGCCCAGTATCACGCCGCCGAGAGATGGCGTGCTGGCGGGACGAGCGAAGTTCAGCGGGACGGCGAAGCGCATGTTGCTCGACGCGGACGTGACATTCGCGGCGTACAATCGCGGCACGAGCCGGGTGATCGCGGACGGCGTCGTGGGCTTCAGGGGAACAACGAAGGTCGTCGTCAGCGCGAGCGACCTCCACGTCCGTCTTGCGCCGCTGCAGATGGATATCGTGAAGCTGTTGTTCCCGCTGCTGCCGGTCGGCGGCACGTTGAGCGGCGTAACGACGCTGAACGGATCCGGTGACCAACAGCTCAATGCGTCGGGCCTGGACATCGTGCATACCGATGAACGCAACGTCTCACGCGTCGTGGGCCGCGCGTCGGTGCACACGACCGGCAGGCAGACGCTTGATCTGGACGTGGAGGCGAGTCCGCTCGCGCTCGCGGAGCTGACGAAATTCGCGCCGACGATGCCGCTCAAGGGATTGGCGACGGGCTCGATCAGCGCGCATGGTCCCATCGACGCATCGCAAGTGGACGCGCGATTGAACCTGCCAGGTGGCGGTGAGTTTGCGCTGCGCGGCACGGTGGATTTCCTGTCGAAGGAACTTGGGTACGACGTCGTCGCCGACGCGACGCGCCTCGACCTCAGTTGGGTGGTGTTGTTCGGGCCCGTGACGTCGCTGAGCGGAAGCGGGACCGCAAAGGGTCGCGGCTTCAAGCCGGCGACGATGTACTCCGACCTCGCACTCAACTTCGGCCCGTCATCGGTGGACACGCTCGGGGTGGACTCGGTGTCCCTGCGCGCCCGGTTGGGGGACGGCCTGGCGAACATCGAGTCTGCGAAGGTGCGCGGATCGGGTGCGCGGCTCGACGTCGCCGGACAACTGGGCCTCGACTCGATGCACACCGGCGCGCTGACATACGCACTCGAGGTGGACACGCTCGCGAAGTTCGCGCGGTTCATTCCGGGCGCCGTGGTGCGCGACACCGGCGTCATGCGTCCACGGCCGAGGGCCGCGTTCGAGGCGATCGTGCGAGCGCGGGCGGATTCGGCGCGTGTCGCACGCGAGACGGAAGTGGCTCGCGCGGTGCGCAATGAGCGTCCGGTGCAGATCCGGATTCCGTCGGACACACCGCGCGCGATTCCGAAGGACCTGCTCGCGGGGACGCTGAGCGCATCGGGCACGATGACGGGCTCGCTCACGCGCTTCTCGCTCGAGGGCACGGCGAAGGGCTCGGACCTCATCGTGAAGGGCAACGCCGCGAAGCATATGGACGCCACGTACAGCTTGATCGATGCGCGCACCAAGACCTCGAAGCTGACGGCGAAACTACGAGCGGACACGGTGAGCGCGTTCGGCTTCGCCTTCGACAGCCTGTCCGCAGATCTGGGGTATGCTGCCCCCAACGGAACGCTGAAGGTGAGCGTGCGGCAGGGTTCAGCGCGCGAGTACTCGTTGGATGGAGACTTCACACTGGACCGCGCGCGCAACGATGTGCGCCTGGCGAACGTGTCGCTGGTCTTCGACTCCACGGCGTGGCGGTCGACGCACGCGGCCACGCTGCGGTTCGGCGAGAGTGGCGTGGAGGTGCTGAACCTCGAGTTGGTGAGCGGTCCGGGACGCCGCATCTATGCGAACGGACTGTTGCCGACCAAGGGCACCGCCAACTTCGACATCGAGGTGACGGACTTCGCTGTGGAGCACATCGCCGAGTTGCTCCAGAGCGACCTGGCGGTCACGGGCCGGCTGAACTTCGATGCGCACGTCACGGGCACCGCGGAGGATCCGCGCATCGCCGGCAAGATCGACTTCATGAAGGGCACGTACAACCTGAAGGCGATTCCCGAGCTTCACGGCACGTTCGCCTATGCGAACAGCCAACTGACGACGAATGCCGCTGCGGTGGATTCGTTGGGCAAGGTGTTGGCGCGCGTCGACGGGACGATCCCGATCAACCTGGCGCTCTCCGGTGTGACGGCATCGCGGCTCCTCGACCTGCCGCTCAACGTCGCGTTCTTCTCCGACAGCCTGCCGCTCGGCCTCATTCCGCAGTTCACGTCCGTGGTGACGGATGTCGGCGGTAAGGCGCTGGGCAACGTGTCGGCTGGGGGGACGCTGAAGAAGCCGGTGCTGCGCGGCAACGTGACGTTGAGCGACGTGCACTTCAGGATCGCGGCGACGGGTGCGTACCTCGAGCACGTGAATGGCGTCGTGCGGATGACTGGCGACACCGTGTTCGTGGATTCGATTGCCGGGCTGGCGAATGGGCCCGTGCGGCTGGCGGGCACCGTGGCCATCGGCAACTGGCGCGTGCCGACGTTCGCGCTGGATTTCACGGCGGTGGATGCGCAGCTCCTCAACAACACGAGTGGCGAGGTGCACGCCGACGCCACCCTGAAGATGTCGGGGTCGGTGGTGGCACCGGTGATCACGGGCGTCGTCAACGTGCCGCACGGGGTGATCTTCATCCCGGAGTCGCGCGGCAAGACGTTGATTGGCGCGGGGGATCCGTCGCTCTTCAGCGTGATCGACACCTCGATGAAGCTGCAGCGCGAGTTGTTCCCCGCGCAGTCCGCAATGTTCCGGACGCTGCAGGTCGACGTCGACCTCACGGTGGAGCGCAACACCTGGGTGCGGTCGCGCGACGCGAACGTGGAGATCTTCACGGATGGTGCGGTGAAGATCAAGGTGCTTGGCGATGCGCTCACGCTCACCGGCGCGGTGGACGC
>JANOIJ010000182.1:0-18428 GCA_031407575.1 Gemmatimonadaceae bacterium
GTCCCGCGACCCGTAATCGAACTCCGGCGCACGTTCGGGCGCCTTCGTCATGCGGGCGAGCGTCAGCGAACGAAGCTCGAGGTGCATCGCCGCGGTGTCGGCGTCGCGCAGCCGGCGTGATTCGGTGATGTATGCGCTCCAGGCCGACCGCCGAGCCGGATCGAGCGTCGCCAGACGCGCCGCGCCGAGCAGCGACGGTCGCGTTTCCTCAGCAACGAGCGGGGCCGGCTGTGCAATCACCGGCCCCGGTACAGCACATGGCGCGAGCAGACAGAACAACAGCCCGCGCCCGACGGTCACGCGGACTCTCTGTTCTCGAGCTGTGCGGGCGTCATGCGTGGAACGATCATGTGGATCAGCGCCAGCGCGACGAGGTAGATCAGCCCGCAGAACACGAAGATGAAGCGATACGCTGTTGGATCCTGCTCGAGCATGTAGCCCACGAGCCGCTGGAAGATCACGCCGCCCATCGCACCGGCGAACCCGCCGAACCCCACCACCGACGCCACCGCCCGACGCGGAAACAGATCGCTCGCCGTGGTGAACAGATTCGCCGACCACCACTGGTGCGCAGCGGCCGCGAGGCTCACGAGCAGCACCGCCGACCACATGCTGCCCACGCGCGGGGCGAACATGGTAGGCACGATGAGCAGCGCGGCCAGGAGCATCGTCACCTTGCGCGCGCGGTTCACCGACCAGCCGAGCTTCATGAAGAAGCCGGACAGCCAGCCACCACCCACGGAGCCGACGTCCGCGATCATGTAGATCACGATGAGCGGCATCGTCAGGCTGCCCAGCTTCACGCCAAAGCTCGCGTCGAGAAACTTGGGCAGCCAGAACAGGTAGAACCACCACACGGGATCCGTGAGGAACTTGCCGACGACGAAGGCCCACACTTGCCGATGCTTGAGCACCTCGAGCCAAGTCACCTGCGCCACCGCGGAATCCTGATCGCTCTTGATGTATGCGAGCTCGGCGCCGCTCAGCTTCTTGTGCTTGTCGGGAGACTCGTAGATCGCCAGCCATGCGATGAGCCACAGGAATCCGATTGCACCCGTCGCGATGAAGGCCCACCGCCACCCGTAGGCGAGCGTGATGACGGGTACCGCCCACGCCGCGAGCAGCGCACCGACGTTCGTGCCCGCGTTGAAGATGCCGGTTGCAAACGCGCGCTCATGACGCGGGAACCATTCCGCCGTCGTCTTGATGGCCGCCGGAAAGTTGCCCGATTCGCCCAGCCCGAGCGCGGCGCGTGCGTACGAAAAGCCCTGCGCCGTGCTCGCGAGTGCATGCGCCATCGCCGCGACGCTCCACGCGACGATCGCCGCAGCGTACCCCATCTTCACGCCGATGCGGTCCATCAGCCGCCCTGCGCCGAGGAACCCGATCGCGTAGGCGAAGCTGAACCACGACGTCATGGCGCCGTAGTCCGTCTCCGACCAGCCGAGCTCCTTCGTGAGCGTCGGCGCAAGGATGCCGAGCACCTGCCGGTCGACGTAATTGATCGTCGTCGCGAAAAAAATCAGCGCGCAGATCGTCCACCGATATCCGAAGCCTGGCGGTGCTGCGCTCTTCACCGTCCCGACATCCTGAACCGCCATGCGCTACCCCTTGGTCTGTGTGGCCCGCAGTTACCGGATGACCCGCGCTCCCTTGCCCTTCATCGCCGCTTCCACTTCTTCCACGCGGACCATCGACGTGTCGCCGGGCGTCGTCATGGCCAACGCACCGTGCGCCGCACCATATTCCACCGCCGCCTGCGGACCCTTCCCATCGAGAAACCCGTAGGCGAGTCCGGACGCGAAGCCATCGCCACCGCCCACGCGATCGTAGATCTCGAGACCCTCGCGCCTCACCGACTGGTACAACTCGCCCTGGTAGTAGAGGATCGCGCTCCAGTCGTTGATCGATGCGGTGGTCGCCTTGCGCAGTGTGGTCGCGGCCACCTTGAAGTTCGGAAACTCCTGTACCGCCGCCTGGATCATCTTCTTGAAGCTCTCGGTCTCGATGGTCGTGAGGTGCTCGTCCGCACCCTCCACCTCGAAGCCGAGGCACGCGGTGAAGTCCTCCTCGTTGCCGATCATCACGTCCACGTACTGCGCGATGTTGCGATTGATCCGCTGCGCGCCTTCCTTGCCGCCCTGGCTCTTCCACAGCGACGCGCGATAGTTCAGGTCGTACGCCACCACGGTGCCGTACTTCTTCGCCGCCTCCACCGCTTCGATCACCGCCTCGGACGTGTTGGACGCGAGCGCCGCGAAGATACCACCGGTGTGAAACCACCGGACGCCTTCCTCGCCGAAGATGCGCTCCCAGTTCACCTCACCGGGCTTGATCTGGCTCGCGGCGGAGTGCCCACGGTCCGAGCAGCCGAGTGCCGGCCGGATGCCGAACCCCTTCTCGGTGAAGTTGAGGCCCACGCGCGTGTTGCGTCCAAGCCCGTCGAAGTCGCGCCAGATGACGTGCGACATGTCGACGCCGCCCTGGAGGATGAAATCTTCGAGGAGCCAACCGAGATCGTTCTTCGGAATCGCGGTGACCACGGCGGCGCGCTTCCCCCAGCACTTCCGCATCGCACGCGCGACGTTGTATTCGCCGCCACCTTCCCACACCTGAAACTGGCGCGCGTTGCGCACGCGTCCAAAGCCCGGGTCGAAGCGGAGCATCACTTCGCCAAAGGACATGCAGTCCCACTTGGTCTCCGCGGCGGATCTGATCTTGAGTTCAGTCATTTGCAGTTGATGTGTAGTCACTCATCGAGCCCAGACCGCGAACGCTGATGCGCCTCGCTCTCGCTCGGGGCATACGCTGAAGCAGCGCACGCAGACGTCGCTGTAAAAGCGTTTGCAGTCATTTGTTTTCTTTTTTGGAACAACGCTGTTGCTGTCCGCCGTTACAGCGACCTCTGCGTGCGCCGTGTCTGCGTGTGACCCGAGCGAAGCGAGGATCACCAGCGTTCGCGGTCTGGGTTCTAAATAGTCACTTGCTTCGAACCTTCCGAATGATTGCAATCGTATCCCGCACCTTCGCCTCGATGCCATCGTAGTTCTTCGCATCGAGCAACTCCTTGGTCACGAGGTTGCTCCCGATCCCGCACGCGACGATCCCCGCCTTGAACCACGCGCTTAACGACGCTTCCGTCGCCTCCACACCGCCCGTAGGCATGATGCGCGTCCACGGCATCGGCCCGAGGATGCTCTTCACGAAATCAGGGCCGCCCACCGACGAGCCAGGAAACACCTTCACGATCTCGCAGCCCAGCTCCTGCGCGTCCCCGATCTCCGTCGCCGATCCGCAACCGGGACTGTACGGAATACCGCGACGGTTGCACACCCTGGCGACATCGGCATTGAGCAGCGGACCGACGACGAACTTCGCACCGTTCGCGATGTAGATCCCCGCAGTCGGTGCATCGACGATGGAACCGACGCCCATGATCACCGACGGGTCGGCAGTCGCGAAGTGCCTCGCGACATCGAGGAACGCGTGCGACGCAAAGTCGCCCCTGTTCGTGAACTCGATGCACTTGGCGCCGCCGTTCGCGCACGCCTGAATCACACGCGTGCAGACGTCGACGTCGGGATGATAGAACACCGGGATGACGCCCTGGTCCATCATCGCCAGCAGAACGGAGATGCGATCCTTAGCGGCCATCAGTTCCTGTGCTCCAAAGGTGAATCCGACTCTGACTCCTACTCTGACCCCCGCCGCTCATGCCAGAACCAGCCGGTCCTGAATGTCCGCGATCAGGTGCACCACGCGCTGCGTCTCGTCACGCACGAGATCGAAGTTGCCGCCGGCGATCCACTCCGCGGGCGCCATCCACGATCCGCCACACGCCACCACTCGGCGAAAACTGAGATAGTCACCGAGCGAGCTGCGCGTGATGCCGCCGGTGGGGATGAAGTCCACGTCGGCGTATGGCGCCGCGATCGCCTTCAGGTACCTGATCCCGCCCGAAAGCTCCGCGGGAAAGACCTTCACCGTCCGCACTCCCAGCTCCAACGCCGCCTCGATGTCACTCGGCGTGCAGATGCCGGGGAACATCGGCAACCCGATCGCGAGACAGTGCTCCACGACGCGTGGATTCATGCCGGGGGCGACGGCGAACTGCGCGCCGCAGGCAAGCGCGCGGTCGGCCTGTGCCGGCGTCAACACCGTGCCCGCGCCGACGAGGAAGTCGGGACGATGCCTGGCGATGAGCGTCAGCGCGTCGGCTGCGCCCGCGGTGCGGAACGTGATCTCCGCGCACGGGAGCCCGCCCTCCGCAAGCGCTTCCGCGAGCGGGAGTGCGTGCTTGGGATCATCGATGATGATCACCGGCACCACGCGCAACGCGCGCATGCGCGACACGATCGTCTTCACGGAACGTTCGACGCGAGATGGTGGTCGAGCGCCTCGGCCATGCCGTTCCCGCGCATGCGCCACAGGTGATCGGCAACCGCCTCGGTGAATCCGGGCAGCGCCGTGAGATCCGTGCCCCAGAGCGCTGTGTCGCGAAACACCGACCACACCAGCTCGCCCGTTGGCGCCCGCGGATCCTCTGGCACGCTCGCCCAGGACGATTGGAGTCGCGCACCCTGATCGTCCACTGGAACCGAAAGGCCCTGTTCGCGACGCGACGCCTGAATGCGGCCCTGCATGAACAGCAGGTACGCCGCGAATCCGAACGCGAGCGACTGCGGCACGCGTCCCGTGCGCGCGATGTTGCGCTCGACCATCGGCACGACGCGCACCCGCATCTTCATCGTCGCCTGCAGCGTGATGTCGATGAGCGCATGGCGAATCTGCGGGTTGCGAAAGCGGTCGAGCACCGCCTCGCCAAATGCCGGCGCACCCTCGACCTCCAGCATCGGCGCGATCTCGTCGAGCATCGCGTGGCGAACGAACCGCGCGAGCGCGGGCTGGGACATCGCGTCGAGCACCGTCTCACAGCCCATCGGCAGCGCGGCCACCGACAGCAGTGAGTGCGGTCCGTTGAGCAGGTGCACCTTTCGCTGGCGGTACGGCGCGATGTCCGGCGCGACGAGGATGCCGGCGTCCGCTGCCGTCCACGTCATGCGCTCGCGCAGCGCCGCGTCACCCTCGATGGCGAACAACCGATACGGCTCGCAGCACGTGAGCATCGCGTCCTCGTAGCCGAGCAGGCCGGATAGCCGCTCGACGTTGGCGTCGCGGGGCGCGCCCGGCACGATGCGGTCAACGAGCGTGTTGCAGAACGGCACCGACTGCTCGATCCACTCCGCGAACGTGCTGCCCAGCGACCATCGCTTCGCAAGCGCGAGCACGATCTCGCGCAGGCGATCGCCGTTGTTTTCGATCAGCTCGCACGGAATGACGGTGACGCCGCGCGCGGCGTCGAACTCGAACGCCTGCGCGCGCTCATAGAGGAAGCGCGTGAGCTTCGCGGGGAACGATCGCGGCGGCATGTCGTCCGCGCCGCTCTCGCTGTCGTGCGCGATGCCGACTTCCGTCGTATTCGAGAACACATACTGGATGAGCGGTTCGCGCGCGACGGCGAGCACCGCAGGCCATTCGTCCACCGCCGAGAGCGCGCGGCTCACGGAGCTGATGATGCGGCGTTCCTCGACGGGCTGTCCCTTCTCGATGCCTTCCACCACCAGCGTGTACAGCCCGTCCTGCTCGTTCAGCGCGCGATCGCGCACGCTGCCGGTGGACGCCACGGCCACGATGCGCCCGCCAAACAGGCCCTGCTGGTTGGCGCGATGCAGGAAGTCGTCGATGAAGCCGCGCAACAGTGCCCCGGTGCCGAACTGCACGGCGCGCTCGGGCAGGTCCAGCAGCGCGTCGTCCGGCACGGAGAGCACGTCGCCGCGCTCGCGGCGGATCGTGTCGAGCAGCGCGCGATTCAGGCGGGGTCGTACAGGGCTCACAGCGTCACTCCATCCTTCCAGATCGCGATCTCGCGATAGCCGTGCTGCTCGTTGTTGGTGCGCCGGTTGCCTGACGCCACGTCGATGACGTAGGAGAACAATTCGTCGGCGAGTGCGTCCATGGTACGCGTGCCATCCAGCAGCGCGCCTGCGTTGAAGTCGATCCAGTGCGGCTTCTTCGCGGCGATGTCCGAGTTGGATGAGATCTTGATCGTCGGCACCGGAAAACCCAGCGGTGTCCCGCGCCCCGTTGTGAAGAGCAGCACCGTCGCGCCGCTCGCGATCATGGCCGTGCACGACACGCCGTCATTGCCAGGCCCTTCCAGCAGCGACAACCCGCCCGACGCCGCCGGCTCGCCGTAGCGCAGCACGCGCGTCACCGGGGCCTGCCCGCCCTTCTGGATGGCGCCGAGTGACTTCTCCTCGAGGGTCGTGAGCCCGCCCGCCTTGTTTCCCGGGCTCGGGTTCTCATAGATGCTCTGCCCGTGGCGAATGAAGTACGCCTTGAAGTCGTTGATCATCGCGACGAGCTGCTCGTACACCGGCTCACTCGTCGCCCGGTTCATCAGCTGCTGCTCGGCGCCGAACATCTCGGGCACCTCGGTGAGCAGCACACCGCCACCAAGGCCGGTCAGCCGATCCGCCACGCGACCCACCGCGGCGTTCGCCGAGATGCCGCTGAAGCCATCCGAGCCGCCGCACTTGTGGCCGATGACGAGCGACGACACGGGCTGCGTCGTGCGACGATCGTTCGCCATGCGCGCGATGAGCTCCTCGACCATCGCGACGCCGCTCGCACGCTCGTCCATCACGTCCTGCGAGTTGAAGAAGCGGATGCGGCTCCGATCCACGTCGCCCGCGCGCGCGAGCAGCGCGTCCATCTGGTTGTTCTCGCACCCGAGGCCGAGCACGAGCACTCCGCCCGCGTTGGGGTTGCGCATGAGTCCAGCGAGCACCGCTTGCGTGTGCGCGAGGTCGTCGCCGAGCTGGCTGCAGCCGAACGGGTGCCCGAAGGCGTAGATGCCGTCCATGTGACTTGCGGCCGCGCTCGCGGCCGCCTGCTTCGCGATGCCTTCTGCGACGAAGTTGACGCAGCCCACGGTGT
Organism: Gemmatimonadaceae bacterium; assembly: GCA_031407575.1. Classification (GTDB taxonomy): domain Bacteria; phylum Gemmatimonadota; class Gemmatimonadetes; order Gemmatimonadales; family Gemmatimonadaceae; genus AG11. The sequence continues at coordinate 7,000 of JANOIJ010000182.1, forward strand.
TGAGGATCCACACCTCGTTGCGCGTGCCGACGCGCCCATCGTCGCGGAGGTAGCCCTGAAAGGTCGGCATCTCGCGGTTCGCCGCTCGCCGTTCGCCGCTCTCCGCTCTCCGCTCTCCGTTCGCCGGCCGGTACGAATACTCGACCGTCCCTTCGAGCTGCGTGCGCAGGTTGTGACTGTGCACCCAGTGGCCCGCGGCCACGGGAGCCGTCAGCGTGCCGATCTCGAATCCGTATTTCACCACCGGCTCGCCAAAGCTGATGCGAGAGAGCGCGAACTTGTGGCCTGCGGGCACCTCTTCGTAGATGTGCACGCGCTGGCCGCCGACCAGCACGTCATCCCCCGGAGACAGCGCGCGAATGGCCACCGCCACATTGTCCTGCGGGTGGATGCGCACCGCGTCTGGGCGCGTCACGGGTTCCGTCGTACTCACGCGCGTCAGGCCGCCGGCACCGGGAAGCGATAGGTCTCGCGTGCGAGCCCAACCGCCAGTGCCTGCGCCATCTCGTGGGCTTCGTCCAGCTCCACCATGTGTCGCGCCACGAGCCCGCCAATCCAGTTCGCATCCATGCGACGCGCGAGGTCGTGCCGCGCGGGAATGGAACAGAAGGCGCGCGTGTCGTCGTTGAAGCCGCTCGTGTTGTACACGCCTGCCGTCTCCGACACCTGCTCGCGATAGCGGCGGATGCCCTCGATGGAATCGTGGAACCACCACGGTGGCCCGAGCCGGAGCGCCGGATAGTGTCCTGCCAGTGGGGCGAGCTCGCGCGAATACGTACTCTCATCCAGCGTGAACAGCACGAGGCGGAGACGCGCGTCGCTGCCGTACCGGTTCAGCAGCGGATGCAGGTTGCGCGTGAACTCGGTGGCCACGGGAATGTCCGCGCCCTTGTCCGTGCCGAAGCGCGCGTGCACCTGACGGTTGTGATCGCGGAATGAGCCAGCGTGCAACTGCATCACGAGCCCGTCCTCGGTGGACATGCGCGCCATCTCCATCAGCATGTGCCCTTCGAACTCGCGCTGGTCGGCGACCGTTGCCTCGCCGTTCCTCGCGCGCTGGAACAATGCGTCCACGCGCTCCGGCGTCAGCTCCACCGTGTACGGCTCCACCACACCGTGATCGGTGGCCGTCGCGCCGAGCGACGCGAAGTAGCGGCGTCGTCCGGCGATGGCCGCGATGAGCGCTTCTGCCGAGGTGATTCGGCCGCCGCCGGCCGCCTCGAGCGACGACAACTCGGCGCTCCACCCTGGCTGCGCGATGCGAAAGAGCGCGTCGGGCCGGAAGGTGGGGATCACGCGATGCCGACCATAGCTCCAGTCGGACTCGCGAATGCGCCGGTGCGCATCGAGCGGGTCGGTCGCGGAGTCCGTCGTCGCCAGCATCTCGATCTTGAACTGCCGGAACAGCGTTCGCGGCAGGAACTCGGGGCTGCTCAGCTTCTCTGCGATCTCATCATAGATGCGCTCCGCAGTCTCGCCGGTGAGGCGGTCACGGACGCCGAACACCTCGTGGAGCTCATGCGCGAGCCACGCGCCAGACGGCGTGCCGCGAAAGAGGTACCAATGGTCGGCAACGCGCTGCCAGATGGCGCGCGGGTCTGCTTCCACCACCGACCCATCTCGGGTGGGGACACCAAGATCCTCCATGCGGACGCCTTGGCTGTACAGCATCCGGAAGATGTAGTGATCCGGGACGATCAGCAGCGCGGTCGGCTCGGGAAAATGCGCGTTGTCGGCCAGCAGCAGTGGATCGACGTGCCCGTGCGGACAGACGAGGGGTAAGTCCTTCGTCGCCTCATACAGCTCACGCGCTGCACGGCGCACGCATGGATCCGCATCGAAGAAGCGGTCCGGATGGAGGCGGAGCGGCGCGCTGGTGCTTGCGCTCGTGGCCGCCTCGAGATGCTTCAGCGCACTTGCCATCGCGCGGAGGGGAAAGGGGAGAACCGCGGTACACTCTGGTGTGCCGCGCAGTTTTGCGCTATTTCAGAACAAATGTGCATTGAGGCGGGGTCCGGCGCCTCCCCCGCGCGGCTGGAAACGTTCTTCCATTCCTCGGCGCCTTGCTGACGTGCTCTTGCGCTCGGCGGCAGCCAACCCGAATTTGTTCGACAACGAAACTAATCTTCTTTCGGGAATGTACGTTCCGACGAGACGCCTCGCAATAACACGTCGAGCGCGGACCTTCCTGCCTGGATGGGCTCATTGAGAAAGATCGACACCCGCGATTTTCAACGCGCCACGCGCACGACGTCGCGGGAGATCAACCGCCGCATCATCCTCAATCTCGTGCGGGACCACCAGCCCGTGTCGCGCGCGGACCTGGCCCGCCGTATGGACATCGGGCGCGGCGTGGTGACGGCGATCATCCAGGGGCTCATCGACGAAGGAACCATATACGAAGGGGCGACGGGCCCCGCGCCGCGCGGCCGGCGGCCGACGATGCTGTACGTCCGCACGCAGGACCGGTTCGTCGCCGCGGTTGACATCCGCTTCAGCCGCACCTTCCTCATGCTCAGCGATTTTGCGGGAACGCAGATTGCCCTCGAGTCGTTCGACACGATCTTCGATCCCCACGAGCTCTGCGTCGAGCTGGTCGAGCGCGTCCACCGGCTGCTGCACGCGCATGGCGCCCGCGGCCGCTGCGAAGGAGTGGGACTCGTCGTCCCGGGCATGGTGGAACGAGCCTCCGGCCGAGTGCTCGTCGCCCCGCAACTCGGTTGGCGAGACGTGGACATCCGGGACAGGCTCGCCGAGGGACTCGGGCTTACGGTCCAGATAGAGAATGCGCCCATGGCGTGCGCACTCGCGCAGATGTGGCTGGGCCAGCGTGGCAATTCCAGCGACAACTTCGTCTACGTCACGGTATCGGACGGCGTGGGTGCCGGCATCGTGATGAACGGCCAGCTCATCCGCGGCGACTCGAACTCCGCCGGCGAATTCGGCCACAACCAGCTGGACCCTGACGGCCCGCAGTGCCTCTGCGGCGCCCACGGATGCTGGGAGGCGTACACCTCCAACCAGGCGACACTCTCCCGCTACCTGGGCCGAGAGCTGACGCCGTTGTGGGGCAAGACGGTGCATGCCGCGTCCACGCTCACCATCGAGGACCTCATCGCGCGCGCGCGCGGCGGCGACGAGCGCGCCGTCAGCGCCATCGAGGCGACCGGCCACTACCTGGGCGTGGGCCTCGGTGGAGTGGTCAATGCGCTGAATCCGTCGCAGATCTTCGTGGGCGGGGAGATCACCGCTGCGTGGGACATGATCCACGCGGCCGTGCGCGAGGGCATTATCGAGCGCGCGCTGACACGCGCAGCCGCGGCGACGCCGGTGATCCCTGAACAGCTCGGCGGCTATCCTCGCCTGCGCGGCGCCACAGCACTGATTGCTGCACCGCACTTCGCGGCGCCGCGCGTGGCGTGACTGCGCACATGTGATCACCTCGCGGCGTTGACATCAACTGCGAACCGCGGATTCTGACGGTAGAGAAGAGGCGGACAGCTCGCGCGTCCCCGTCGCCAAGGAGAGGCTGTCACCCTGACAACTGGCCATGCTGAACGCGGGGTGGCGTGGCTCCGCATCCGCACTCGACTCGCAACAGTCCGCAGTATCGGCGGCCGTCGCGGTCCCATTCGGCCTTTTGTCGCTTCTCAAGAATCGAGCGCCACTTTCACGCGCGCCACTCCCGACGCCAGCGCACCGAGATCAGCTCTCGCTCTGGCTTGAGCTCAGGCTCAGGGCTCAGGCTCGCGGTTACTGACGGCTCAAAGCTCGTAGTTCGCGTTCGGTCTTAGACCGTCGCCGCCGCCCTCTCAAAATCCGCCAGAAACGGGTACTTCTCGCGAATGCTGCGCACCCGTTCCGTCGAGACATCCACCACGCTCGGCGACGCGACAGCCGTACGCAGCGCAGCGGGCTCGCCCCACGGATCGTAGGCGGTCGATCCGCCGTCGTACTGAATGCCGTCGCCGAAGCCGGTGCGGTTGACGCCCACGACGTACGAAAGATTCTCGATCGCCCGCGCAGGCAGGAGAGCGTCCCAGTGCGGGCGCCGCACCGCCGGCCAGTTGGCGATGACGACCATCACGTCGCACCACGGCGCCGCCGCGCGGAAGAGTTCCGGAAAGCGCAGGTCGTAACACACGAACGGACTCACGCGCACGCCGTCGACGTCGATGACCACGGGCACCGTGCCGGCGGTGTAGTGCTCGTGCTCGCGTGAGGGAGTGAACAGCCGCTGCTTCGCGTACGTCGCGACGAGACTGCCGTCCGGCGTAAACACCGCCGCGACGTTTTCATAGCCCGACGCGCCGCGCATGGCGACGCCGGCGATGAGCCACACATCGTGAACGGCCGCCATGGTGCTCAACCGGGCGAAGGACGGACCGTCGATGCCCTCCGCCCACTTGTCGGGTGCCATCGTAAAACCCGTCGTGCACATCTCCGGCAACACGACGAGCCGAGCGCCGGTGGATGTCGCGCGCGCCACGCACACATTCGCGCGATCGAGCGAGCCCTCGGGTTGGAGAAACCCCGTGTCGTACTCGCCGAGCGCGATGCGGAGCGTCGTGTCGCCCTTACGCTCCGACGCGTCCACGTGTCTCACAACAGAGACTCACGCAATCGAATGCTTCCGTCTCGGACCATGACTGTATCGCAGCTGAAGGAGAAGCGAATGGCATCAGGATAGCTGGGGCCGAAAGCGTCGCCGGGCGCACTGCCAATGCCATCGTTGGCGAGCGACGCGGACAGCGCGTCTGCATCCGGCAACTCGAGGCGCCCGTACAGCGACGGCTCCACCTCGGCCCACACGAAAAAGGTGCCGCGGGGCACGAATGGTCGCAAGCCGGGAATTCCCTGGAGCGCCTCGAGCATGATGTCGCGGCGCACGCGGTATTCGTTGCGCATCGTGAGCGTGCTGACGTTGCTGCCCTTCACCGCGGCGAGCGCCGCCCACTGCGCCAGGCTGTTCACGCCATTCACGGTGCAGCGCAGCAGCTTGGGCAAGCGGTCCTTGAGCAGGGCGGCCTGCGTGATGACGTACCCGACGCGGAGGCCGCTCATCGCGTGGCTCTTCGAGAATGAGAAGATGCTGATGACGCGATCGTCGTTCTCGTCCGCCAGCGCGCCGATGGACACGTGCTCGTACGGCTCGAACACGAGATCCTCGTACGCTTCGTCAGACACGATCCACAGGTCGTGCCGCACGGCGAGCTCGTAGATCTCGCGCAGCTCGGCGCGGCCGATCACGGCGCCGGTGGGATTGTGCGGCGTGTTGAGGAAGATCGCCGTCGTCTTCGGCGTGATCGCCGCCTCGATGTCACTCGCGCGATACGCGAACCCTTCCTCCGCGGCCAGCCGCACCCCGACTGCCACACCACCGGCCAGGCGAATGTTCTCGGCGACTTCCGTCCACATGGGATCGGGGATGATCACTTCGTCGCCCGGGACGAGGAGTGCACCAAAGGTCACGTTGAGCGCGTGCATCGCGCCGCTCGTGACGAACACGTCGTCCGACGTGATGCCGGCGAGGCCGTTCTTCGTGCGCACTTTTTCGGCGAGCGCGGAGCGGAGTTCCGGGATGCCGTTGTTGGGGATGTAGTGGGTCTTGCCGGCGTAGATGGCCGACACCACGGCTTCGGACACGTGCGCCGCTGGGGCGAAGCTGGGGTCCCCCGACTCGAACCGGAAAACCGTCTTGCCAGCCGCCTGCGCCGCGAGGAGCCGTTCGCGAATCTGGACGATCTTGCCGAGTGAGACGAAATCCAGCGGATGGGGCGCGGTCGGCGTGGACTGTTCGACGGACTTGGTCATTGGCGGACGGGGTGTAGGGTTCGACCTACAGTGTAGCGCCGGGAGTGCATCACATGCAATAATTTGAGGTGCTTTTGTCGGGCCAGTGGACAAAATGCTGGCGGTGTCGAGCGTTTCGTGCATATTTGACAAAGAACCGCGCGCATTTCGTCACTTTTTGGATCTCTTCGCCCAGAATTGGCAACTTCGCCGTCCCGCCACGCACAAACCCAACGACCGATGAAGCTCGTCACTTGCGTCGTCCGGCCCGAACGTCTTCACGCCGTCAAGGAAGCACTCTTCCAGGTCGGGGTCACCGGCATGACGCTGGTTCGCGTCAGTGGCCATGGTGGCGAGCAGGAGATCGTCGAGCACTACCGGGGCTCAGCCCTCGTGCTGGAGTTCCGGGACAAGGTCAAGATCGAAATGGCCGTGTCCGAACCGTTCGTGGAGGCGACCATCCAGGCTATCCTGCATGCGGCGCGCACGGGTGAGGTAGGCGACGGCAAGATCTTCGTGCAGGACCTGGAGCGCGTGGTGCGCATCCGCACCGGCGAGCAGGACGTGGACGCGCTCACCCCGGAGAACGCCGACGAGGTGCAGGCACAGCACGCCGATCCCGCACTCGCCACCCTCCCCACCACCGTTCTTCGCGCGCTGCGTTCTGCGTCGAAGGCCACCATGGAAGCCATGAGTCCAAAGCCATGAACCCAACCGCTCTCTCCGCAGGCGACACCGCGTGGGTGCTCGTCTCCACCGCGCTCGTGATGCTGATGGTGCCGGGACTCGCGCTGTTCTACGGCGGACTCGTACGCGGCAAGAACACGCTCAACACCATGATGATGGTGCTGGCGCCACTCGGCATCGTGACCGTGCAGTGGGTGCTGGTCGGCTACTCGCTTTCGTTTGCGCCTGGCAATGCCGCGATCGGCGGCTTGAGCATGTGGGGCTTTTTCGGCGTTGGCGGTGCACCGAATCCGACGTATGCCGCAACCATCCCGCACATCAGCTTCGCGCTGTTCCAGGCGATGTTCGCCGTCATCACGGTCGCGCTCATTTCCGGCGCAGTGGTGGAGCGCATGCGCTTTCCGGCGTACCTGCTGTTCGGCCTCGCGTGGACGACGCTGGTGTACGATCCGCTCGCGCACTCCGTGTGGGGCGACGGCGGCTGGCTGCGCGGACTTGGTGCGCTCGACTTTGCCGGCGGCACCGTCGTGCACGTGAGCGCGGGGACGTCGGCGCTCGTCGCATCGGTGGTCCTTGGGCGACGTGGTGTACTGGGCCGCGCGCCGCTCGTGCCGCACAGTGTGCCGCTCACGTTGTTCGGCGCTGGCCTGCTGTGGTTCGGCTGGTTCGGCTTCAATGCCGGCTCCGCGCTCGCGGCATCAGAAACGGCCGCGATGGCGTTTGCAACGACCCACGCCGCGGCCGCGGCTGGACTCGCCGCGTGGATCCTCATCGACATACTCCGCACCGGACGCGCGACCGCCGTGGGTGCGGCAACCGGTGCGGTGATCGGCCTCGTGGCCATTACACCTGCCGCGGGCTTCGTGAGCATGCGCGCCGCGCTCGCCATCGGCGTGCTGGGTGCGTGCGCGAGCTACGCCGCGATGCAGATGCGCGCGAAGTCGCGGGTCGATGATTCGCTCGACGTGTTTGCCTGCCACGGCGTCGCTGGCATCGTCGGCGCCATCCTCACGGGCGTGTTCGCGAGCAAGGCGATCAATCCGGCCGGCGCGAACGGATTGTTCTCGGGCGGCGGCTGGCATCAGGTGTGGGTGCAGGCGCTCGCCGTGCTGGTGACGGTGTTGCTCTCGGGCGTCGCGACAGCGGCCATTCTCGTCGCCATCCGCTCGATGCTCGGCGTGCGGGCCACGATCGCCGAAGAGGTGACGGGACTGGACACGAGCGAGCATGGCGAGGAGGCGTATCACGCCGGCGATCTTGGCGAGATGGGCGGAAGCGCGGGCGCGCTGGGGCATGGCGTCGTACTGGTTCGTCCGGCACTCTCCAAGGAAGCGCGCGGGGCGGCGTAACTCGTGGTGGCGTAAGCGCCACCGTTGCTCACGGACGCTGCCGGGACGCTCTGCTTGCGCGTCTCCCGGCAGCTCCGTACCGTCCGTATCGTGAGCGGGAGTGACAGCACGAGATCCCACGAAGCTGAACGCCCGACCCCTGATGAGGTCGCGCTCTACCGCGTGTTCGTGGCATCCTCCCCTGACGGCATCGTCGCCATCGACGCGTCGAGCCGGATCCTCACCGTCAATCCAGCGCTCGAGCGGATGTTCGGCTACTCCGCTCAGGAATTGATCGGCTCGCGTCTCATGCGGCTCATGCCAGACCGCCTGCGCGCCCAGCATCTCGCGGGCATCGAGCGCTACCTCGCGACGGGCGTCCGCCGCCTGGACTGGAGAGGAAGCCGCGCCGTGGGCCAGCGATCCGATGGCAGCGAGTTTCCAATCGTCATCTCCTTCGGCGACGCGGAGATGAACGGGCAGCGAACGTTCCTCGGCTTCCTTCGCGATGTCTCCTGCGAAGTCGCCGCAAGCGCCGCCCTGCTTCAGGCGAAGCAGCTTCACGAGACCATCCTCGCGTCCGTCGGAGAAGGCATCATCGGGCAGAACGCAGCGGGGAACATCGTGTTCGTGAACGCCACGGCTGCCCGCATTCTCGGCACGACGGTCGAGGATCTCGTTGGTCGCAACCTGCACGACGCGCTGTGCCCCGCGCACACAGGAAACGACTCGCTCCCGGCGGATGGCTGCGCGCTGGCGCGTGCGGTGGAAAGCACACATAGCATGCACCTCGATGACGGCGCGCTGCTCCGTCCGGACGGTTCGGTGGTGTCGGTGGATGCCGTCGCCACACCCATGGGCGACGGGGATATCGCGCAGGGCACGGTGATCGCCTTCCGGGACATCACGGCTCGGCGCGCGCTCGAGGAGCAGCTCCGGCAGACGCAGAAGATGGAAGCCGTGGGGCAGCTCGCCGGTGGTATCGCCCACGATTTCAACAACCTGTTGACGGTCATCCTCTCGCACGCGCAGTTCCTGCTGGAGCACGACGCGCCGCCGGACGCGAAGGAAGACGCGCGCGCCATTCATGAAGCGGGTTCCCGCGCTGCCGCGCTCACGCACCAGCTCCTGGCCTACTCCCGGCGCCAGGTGCTCCGCCCCGCGGCGATTCACGTGCGCGATGTGGTGGCCGGCCTCGAGCCCATGCTGCTGCGACTGATCGGGGAGCATATCGCCTTCGTGACCTACGCGCGCACGACGAGGGACCTGGTATTCGTGGATCGCGGGCAGCTCGAGCAGGTCATCACCAACCTCGTGCTGAATGCGCGGGACGCCATGCCGCGTGGTGGCGGACTCACCGTCGAGGTGTGCGAGGGCGCGTCGAGCGACGAAGTCGTGCTGCGCGTCATCGACTCAGGCGTGGGCATGCTGGACAACGTCAGGGCAAATGCGTTCGAGCCGTTCTATACCACCAAGCTTGCCGGCGAGGGCACGGGTCTCGGCCTCTCCACCGCATTCGGGATCGTCTCACAATCGGGCGGGCGCATCGAGATCGACAGCTCCGTGAACGTGGGCACTACCGTCACCGTGACGCTTCCCATCGCGGAGAACGCAGCGCGTGACATCGACGCGGCCATCGAGCCGTCGCCGCTTGGCACCGGGGACGTCGCACGGGCGCCTCGATCAGGAGAGGTCATCCTCCTCGCGGAAGACGAGGAGCCGGTTCGGCGCGTGGTTGCCCGCATCCTGCGCGGCGCTGGCTATGTCGTGCTCGAAGCTCGGCATGGTGCGGACGCGATCCTCGTGGCCGCGCGCCACCAGGGCCAGATCGCACTGCTCCTGACAGACGTCGTGATGCCGCAAGTCAGCGGGGTCGAACTCGCAGCCTGGTACCGAACCGCATACCCCGACGGCGCCGTGATCTTTCTCTCGGGCTACCCGAATGACGATCTGTTTCGGCGAGGGCTCTCCACCGAAGACATCCAGTTCGTGCAGAAGCCCTTCACTGCGGCGAAGATTCTCGAAGCCGTGGACGAGGCGCTGCGCGCTCGCCGGTGATCGTCGCGCGCTTCATTCAGGTCATGGCGACGGCCGCTCCCGTGACCACCATGCCGCCTGACGCCGGAATGTCGACGACGAGCCTGCTCGGCCGTCCCATGTCGTGCCCCTGGTGGATGACGATGGTCCTCGGCGCGACGATGAGCCCTGCGTCCCGCAGGTACCCACCAAGTGCCGCCGCGGCCGCACCTGTGGCGGGATCTTCGATGACCCCTCCCACTGGAAATGGATTGCGAGCGTGGAAGACGTCATCGCTCTCGCGCCACACGAGTTGCAGCGTGGTGAGGCCGTCGTCGAGCATGACCTGCTTGAGCGCATCGAAATCGTAGTCGAGATTCGCGAGTCGCTCGCGCGTGCGGACCGCGAGCACCAGGTGCCACACCCCCGCGTATGCTCGTGCGGGTGGAATGGAAACGTCCAGGTCCGCTTCCTCCCATCCCAGCGTTGCGAGTACTTCTCGCACGAGCGCGTCGGTCGCTCTCGTGTGTTGCGTGGCCACCGATGTCAGCGACGCTGTTCTCACGCCGTCTCGCATCCGCACCTCGACCGTCACGAGCCCGACCGATGTCGCGAGCCGGTACGTCCCATCGCCATCACGCTCGCCGAGGACCACCCCGGACGCGATGGTCGCGTGGCCGCAGAAGGGGACTTCCGCTTCGGGGCTGTAGTAGCGAACGGTGCGATCCGCTCCATGCGTCGGCGCGATGAACGCGGTCTCCGAGTAGCCCATGTCGGCGGCGATGCGCTGCATGGTGGCGGCATCAGGCAAGGCGTCGCCGATCCAGACACCAGCGGGGTTGCCTCCTGCGGGCGTCGTGGTGAAGGCGGCGTAGCGGTAGATCGATGGATCGCTCATGACAGGCGTCGCCACTTCTGCCTTGGTGTTGCAAGTGAGGTCGCTCAGGGACGCCGAGCGAGGCCCCGTGCACTCGAGGCATGGAGAGTTCTCGCCGAGGATTTTCTACTATATGATCACTACAATTGCGAAATGGCGCCAAGAATACTTGGCGCCATCTCGCGTGACCTTATTGCAACGAAAGAAGCTGGGGCGGCAGGACTCGAACCTGCAACTTCCTGATTAACAGTCTGATATTTTGGAATATCCGAAGATGGCGCGAGCTTGTAAGTCGTTGCGGCTACGTAAGAAAGAAATCTGTTGAACTCTCTAGAAATATCCATAGATTCCTTCGGCGTGCTTATTCGGTGATTATTTCTAGACGCACGAGGAAATATAGATGCCTACAGAGCGAATCACAAAGCGCTCCGTTGACGCCCTGATCCCAACAGAGAGAGACCTCTTCCTCTGGGACGATTCGCTCCCCGGATTCGGAGTGAAAGTCACGCCATCGGGACACAAGTCATACGTGGCTCAGTACCGTCCTGGAGCGGGCGGACGTCGGGCTGTCGCGAAACGAATCGTCCTCGGCCAACACGGCGTCCTCACACCGGATGAAGCACGCAAGCGCGCCAAACAGATCCTCGGAAGTGTTGCCCATGGTCAAGATCCTGCTGACGAGCGCTCGGCCGAGAAGCTGAGACGGACTGTCTCCGAACTCGGCCTCG
>JANOIJ010000233.1:0-3144 GCA_031407575.1 Gemmatimonadaceae bacterium
GGCAGCGAAGGATCTGCACGGGTTGTCATCCTGAGCGCAGCGAAGGATCTGCACGGGTTGTCATCCTGAGCGCAGCGAAGGATCTGCACGGGTTGTCATCCTGAGCGCAGCGAAGGATCTGCACCTGATGTTGAACTGGAACCGGCGACTGGCGACCGGGGACTGGTGACTGAGCGTGTCGACCTCAGATAGCCAGTCGCCAGTCACCAGTAGCCAGATTCCGCCGGAGCCAACGGCAGGTCCGCTAGCCGCGCAGCCGCGCCTTGAGAAACCGCCCCGTGTGCGACGCCTTGCATGCGGCCACGTCCTCCGGCGTCCCCGTCACGACCACACGTCCACCCGCATGGCCGCCCTCGGGCCCGAGATCGATGACGTGATCCGCCGTCTTGATCACGTCGAGATGATGCTCGATCAGCAGCACCGAGTGGCCCGCGTCCGCAAGCTTGTTGAGCGATGCCAGCAATCGCTCGACGTCCGCGAGGTGTAAACCCGTCGTCGGCTCGTCCATGATGTACAACGTGTGCTTCGCGCGCTGCAACTTGCCGAGCTCCGCCGAGATCTTGATGCGCTGCGCTTCGCCGCCCGAGAGCGTCGTCGCTGACTGGCCGAGCGTGAGGTATCCGAGCCCGAGATCGTTCAGCACCTCGAGCTTTCGACCCACCGTCGGCTCACTCGTGAAGAACGCGACCCCTTCCTCCACAGACATGTTCAGCACGTCGTCGATCGTCTTGCCACGCAGTGTCACCTCGAGCGTCTCGGCGTTGAACCGCGCGCCCTTGCACGCGCCGCAGGTCACCTCCACGTCAGGCATGAAGTAGAGCTGCGTCGTGATCACGCCTTCGCCCTGGCACTCCTCGCAGCGGCCGCCCTTCACGTTGAAGCTGAAGCGCCCCGCCTTGTAGTCGCGCTCCACGGCGAGCGGCGCCTGCGTGAACAGGTCGCGAATGGTGTCGTAGAACCCGATGTATGTCGCGGGATTGGAACGGCTGTTCCGCCCGATGGGCGACTGGTCGATGCTGATCACCTTGTGCACGTGCTCCATGCCGTCCACGCGCTCGTGCGCGCCCGGTAGCGTGCGCGTGTCCACGAGCCGCTTCCAGAGCGCCTTGTACAACACGTCGTTCACGAGCGTGCTCTTGCCGGAGCCCGATGCGCCCGTGATCGCCACGACAACGCCGAGCGGGAATGTCACGTCCACGGACTTGAGGTTGTTCTCGGTGGCGCCACGCACCGTGAGTGACTTTCCGTTGCCGACGCGCCGGCGCGTCGGCGTCGTGATGAGGCGCTTGCCCGACAGGAACTGTCCCGTCGGCGACGCCTTGCATTTCAACACGTCCGCCAACGTCCCCTGCACGACGACATTGCCGCCGTGCACGCCGGGCCCAGGTCCCATCTCCACGATGTGATCCGCGGCGCGGATGGTGTCCTCGTCATGCTCGACGACGATCACCGTGTTGCCGATGTCGCGCAGGCTCTCGAGCGTCGCGATCATCTTCACGTTGTCCTTGGGATGCAGGCCGATGCTCGGCTCGTCGAGCACGTAGAGCATGCCCATGAGTCCGGAGCCGATCTGCGTGGACAGCCGGATGCGTTGCGACTCACCGCCGGAGAGCGTGGCGGAACGGCGGTTGAAGTTCAGGTAGTCGAGCCCGATGCCGAGCAGCAGCTCGACGCGTCCGCGAATCTCGCGCACGACCTGTCGTCCCGCGTCAGCGCCTCGGCCCGCCGGCTTCACGGTGCCGAGGAACGCATGGAGCTCGTCGAAGTGGAGCTGGCCCACGTCGTAGATACTCTTGCCGCCGACGGTGAAGAGCATCCGAGTGGCGCGGAGTCGTGCGCCATTGCAATCGGGACACGTGTGCTCGACCATCACCTTGTCGAGCCATGCCTCCATGCCGGAGTTCGTCTCGCCTCCCTGGCGATAGCGCCGGTAGTGCCGCTCGATGCGCCGCGCAATGCCGCCGAAGCCCACCTCGTGCTTCTCCCAATCGGGATGCTTCTCCTTCGCGTCCGGCGGCACGGCGACGCGGAGCTTGACGTCGTGCCCATACAGGATGGTGTGGCGCGCAGCGTCGGGCAGTTCTTCCCACGGCGTGTCGAGCGAGAAGCCCAACAGCAGCGACAGGCTGTACATCACGCGCCCGTCCCACGTGTCGGGCTTGTAGTTGTAGGCCTCGCGCACGAAGCAGCCCCCGCGAATGCTGCGCTTCACGTCGGGGACGAGCAGCTCCGGATGCGTGAGCTTCTGCACGCCGAGTCCGCCGCAGGTGCGACAGGCGCTCTCGGGATCGTTGAAGACGAAGTACACGGGCGCGATGTCGCCAAAGACAAAGTGGTGCGTCGCACTGCACAGCGCCTTGTAGAATCGATCCGACTCGGCCTTGCTCGCGCCCTTGATGACCTGCACCTGCATCAGGCCGTCGCCAATGAGCAGCGTCGCCGCGATGGCGGCCCTGATGGCCTTCTCGTGCTTGTTGCTCACGACCAATCGGTCCACCACCGCGTCCATGTGGCGCACCTTCGCCTCGTCGAGCGTGGTGTCGGCTGAGGTGTCGATCAGCTTTCCGTCGATGATGACGCGCCGGATGCCCTTCTTCCTGATCTCGGTAAAGACGAAGTCGAGATCCTCGCCATAGACCTTGAACACCGGCGCACGCAGCTCGATCTCGGTGCCTTGCGGCAGCGCGAGGATCGCCTCGAGAATCTGGTTCGACGAACGACTCGGCGTCTCCTCAGCGGTGCGAGGGCAATGCGGGACACCGATGGTGGCGAACAACAGGTTGAGGTAGCTCGCGATGTCGGTCATCGTGCCGACGGTGGAGCGCGGGTTGCTCGCGATGGTCTTCTGCTCGATGGAGATCACCGGCGAGAGGCCGAACACGAAGTCGACGTCCGGCTTGGCGACCTGCGAGATGAACCGCTTTGCATAGCTCGACAGCGACTCCATGTACCGCCGCTGTCCCTCGGCGTAGATGGTATCGAAGGCGAGGCTGGATTTGCCGGAGCCGGAGAGTCCCGTGACGACGATCAGTTTGTCGCGCGGAATCTCGATCGAGACGTTCTTGAGGTTGTGGACGCGTGCGCCCTGCACCGCAATCGTCGTCCGCGCCGCCGGCCTCGGTGAAGCCTTGCGTGTCGTCTTAG
>JANOIJ010000249.1:0-5355 GCA_031407575.1 Gemmatimonadaceae bacterium
GTCGAAGGGAGCACACTGAGGGACCTGCTTTTCGTCGACGTCGAAGCAGGTCCCTCGCTGCACTCCCTTCGACTGCGCTCAGGGCAGGCGGGACGACAATCCAACACCCGACGAACGACGCATGCCCGCCAGCTCTTATCCCGATGTGATGGACAAGCTCGTGTCGCTGTGCAAGCGACGCGGCTTCATCTTCCAGAGCTCCGAGATCTACGGAGGACTCGGGTCTGTCTGGGACTACGGTCCACTGGGCGTGGAGCTGAAGCGCAACCTCCAGGAGCGCTGGTGGCACGCGATGGTGCGCTCGCGCGACGACATCGAGGGGCTCGACTCGGCCATCCTCATGCATCCGCGCGTGTGGGAGGCAAGCGGCCACGTCGGCGGGTTCGTCGATCCGCTCGTGGACTGCAAGACCTGCAAGGGCCGCTTCCGCGCCGACAAGCTCGAGGACGCGCAGTGCCTGAAGAAGCCCAGTAAGAAGCCGGGCGAGCATTCCGAATGCCAGCTGACGGAACCGCGCCAGTTCAACCTCATGTTCAAGACGCACATGGGGCCCGTGGAGGACACCGCCGCGGTGATCTACATGCGTCCGGAAACGGCGCAGGGCTCCTACGTCAACTTCCTGAACGTGCAGCAGGGCATGCGGCAGAAGGTGCCGTTCGGCATCGCGCAGATCGGGAAGGCGTTCCGCAACGAGATCACGCCCGGCAACTTCATCTTCCGCACGCGCGAGTTCGAGCAGATGGAGATGCAATTCTTCGTCGAACCGGGCACGGACATGGAGTGGTTCGAGAAGTGGAAGGCGTGGCGCATGGAATGGCACCTGTCGCTCGGCCTCTCGAAGGAGCGGCTCCAGTATCACCAGCACGCCGGCAACGAGTTGGCGCACTACGCGCGCGCCGCATTCGACATCGAATTCGACTTCGGCGGGACGCTCGGGCTGCAGGAGATCGAGGGCATCCACAATCGCGGCGACTTCGATCTCGGCAAGCACCAGGAGTTTTCCGGCAAGCGCCTGGAGTACGTGGACCAGGCGAACAACAAGCGCTACCTCCCGTACGTCATCGAGACCGCGTGCGGCCCGAATCGCACACTGCTCGCCCTGCTGGCGAATGCGTATCGCGAGGAGACCGTGGAAGGCGAGGACGAGGGTCGCGTCGTGCTGGGGCTGCACCCCGCGCTTGCACCGATCAAGGCTGCGGTGTTCGCGCTCACGAAGAAGGATGGAATGCCCGAGATGGCGCGCAGGATCGCGAGCGACCTGCGCGGCACATTCACCGTGGACTACGACGAGGCGGGCTCGATCGGCAAGCGGTACCGTCGCCACGATGAAGTGGGCACACCGTTCTGCGTGACGGTGGATCCTGCGTCGGTGCAGGACGGCACGGTGACTGTCCGCGATCGCGATTCCCTCAAGCAGGACCGCATCTCGGCGGATGCGCTCGGCGGATACCTGCGCGAGCGCCTGCAGGGATGAGCGAGCCGCTGTCCATCGAGCGCCTGCGCCGTGATGGCGAGGCGTTCCTGCAGGAACTGTCCCGCGAATTGTACGAGGCGTACAGTGGACTGAAGGGAGAGGCGCAGATCCAGCCGCTGTACGCGAAGTACCGTGCGATCTTCAGCGAGGATGCGCTCGAGGTTGCGCGCGAGGCTTTCGTCGGCAGCGCCGAGGGCAGCGAGGAACGGCGGTCGGCGCGCTTGCTGCTCGACTGGCAGGTGGAATCACGGAGCAGCCGGCAGCTCGCCGCGCTCGACGAGCGCGAGATCGCGTGGGAAGGCGACGCGGTCGTGCGCGTGAGCGACGGTCGGGAAATCCAGTATCAGCGGACCGCGATCGAGCTGGCGAACAGCACGGACCGGCACGAGCGCGCGCTGATCGAGGCGGCGCGGAACGCGCTGGTCGCGCGGGAGCTGGCTCCGATCAGGCGCGAGCGCTTCCAGCGCGAGCGCGACATCACGGAGTCCATCGGCATCGCCAACGGATACAACGCGACGTGGGAGCTGCTGAGCGGCTTTTCGCTCGACGGCCTGCGCGACGAATGCGCCGTGTTCCTGCGCGATACCCAGAGCATGTGGGACGACGTCGCCAACGCGATGTCAAAGCGTGTGCTCGGCATGGAGCTTCGCGAGACCACCCGCGCCGATGCGCTCGCGCTCTTTCGCGCGCGCGAGTTCGACGAGTTCTTCTCGGCGCGCGACATGGAGCCGAACATCAGGCGCCAGGTGCTGGACATGGGGATGGACCCCGAGGCCGACGGCCGCATCCGCTTCGATACCGGCGAGCGAGAGGGGAAGCGATCGCGGGCGTTCTGCGCGCCCACGAAGGTGCCGGACGAGGTGTATCTCGTCCTGCGGCCGCATGGCGGCCAGACGGACTGGAGCACGTTCCTGCACGAGCTCGGACACGCGCTGCATTACGCGTACATGCGTCCCGATCATCCCATGGAATACCGGTTCATGGGCGACAACTCGGTGACGGAAGGCTACGCGATGTTGTTCGACCACCTGATGCAGGACGCTGGTTGGCTTCGTCGCTACACCGGGCTGGAGAAGACGACGACCCCCGCATTCCTCCGCAGCGCGGGGTTCGAGGAGCTGCACTTCCTGCGTCGCTACTGCGCGAAGCTCATCTACGAGACGCAGCTGTACAGCGGCGCCGTGTCCTGGGATTCTCTCCCCGACCTGTACGTCGAGCTGCTGACGGGCGCGACGGGTTTCCAGTACGCGGCGGCGGACGCGTTCGTCGATGTCGACCCTCGCTTCTATTCCGCGCGCTACCTGCGCGCATGGCAGCACCAGGCGCTCATCGGCGAGACGCTGGTGGAGCGCTACGACGCCGACTGGTGGCGCAACCCGCGCTGCGGACCATGGATGATCGGGACGCTGTTCGGCGAAGCGCAGCGCGAGTTGGCGCACGAACAGGCGCTCCGCGTGTCCGGCAAGACGCTGAGTTTTGCGCCGCTGGTGCGAAGCATCGAACGCATGCTCTCATAATCGCGACTTTCCCCAACGACCCGGCACATGGAATTCCTCTCTGATCCGCAGGTCTGGATCGCGTTCGGCACGCTGCTCCTGCTGGAGATTGTGCTCGGCGTGGACAACGTGGTGTTCATCTCCATCCTCGCCGGCAAGCTGCCTGCCGCCGACCAGAAACGCGCGCGAACGCTGGGCCTGAGCCTTGCGCTCATCACGCGCATCCTGCTCCTGCTGTCGCTCTCGTGGATCGTGAAGCTCACGGCGCCGTGGTTCACCGTCCTCGGCCACGGCGTGTCAGGGCGCGACTTGATCCTCATCATCGGCGGGCTCTTCCTCATCGCCAAGAGCACGCACGAGATGCACGGACACCTCGAGGGCGAGGAAGGCGAGGCATCGAAGGCGGTGCATCCAGGCTTCGCGTCGGTCATCGTGCAGATCCTGCTACTCGACATCGTGTTTTCGCTCGACTCGGTCATCACCGCGGTGGGGATGGTGGACCAGATCGAAGTGATGGTCGCTGCGGTGGTCGTCGCGCTCATCGTGATGCTCGCATTCTCCGGCGCGATCAGCGGATTCGTCGAGCGGCATCCCACCGTGAAGATGCTCGCGCTGGCCTTCCTGCTGCTCATCGGCACGACGCTCATCGCCGAGGGCTTCGGCCAGCACATCTCAAAGGGGTACATCTACTCAGCGATGGCGTTCTCGCTCTTTGTCGAGGGGCTGAACCTGCGGGTGCGCAAGAAGTCGTCTGACCCGGTGCACCTACACCAGCCGATCAGGCCCGATCAGGACAAGTAGAGTGTGTAGAGCGCCTGCGTGCCCGATTCATCGTGGCCCAGGGCGGCCACGCGCTCGAAGAGCTGTTGGGCGGTGAGGAGGCCCGGCAGCTCGAGGTGCATCTCGGCGGCGCTCTCGACGGCGATGCGCAGGTCCTTGAGGATGTGCTTGACGTAGAAGCCGGGCGCGAAGTTGTCGCTCAACGCCCGCGGGGCGAGGTTGGTCATGCCCCAACTGCCCGCCGCGCCGCCGCTGATGCTCGCATGCACGGCAACGGGATCGAGACCGGCCCTGCGCGCATACGCGAGGCCCTCGCTCCAGGCCACGGTGCCCAGAGCCACGGCGATCTGGTTGGCCATCTTGCAGTGCTGGCCGGAGCCCGCGCCGCCGAGCAGCGAGATGTTCTTACCGAGCAGTTGAAAGATCGGCTGCGCGCGATCGAACGCGGCTTGCTCGCCGCCGACCATGATCACGAGGCGCGCTTCGCGAGCACCGATGTCGCCGCCGGATACTGGCGCGTCGAGCGCCTGGAGACCGCGTGCCGCCGCCTCGGTTGCGACGCGTCGGGCGAGGACCGGACTCGACGTCGTCATGTCGATGAGCAACGCACCGGCGCGAGCGTGGGCCATCATACCGTCCGCGCCGAGGTACGTGGATTCGACGTCGGTGGGGAAGCCGAGCATCGTGATGACGACGTCGGACGCCGCGGCGGCGGAGGCGGCGGTGTCGTGCCAATGCGCGCCGGCGTCGAGCAGCGGCTGCGCCTTGCCCTTCGTGCGGTTGTAGACGTTGAGCGGGTGACCGGCTGTCGCGAGGTGCGCGGCCATGCTGCGGCCCATGACGCCGGTGCCGATGAAGCCGATGGTGGGGAGGGTGGGCATGGATTCAAGCTAATAGGGCTGTTCGGACTCTGTTGTGGGTCGCGTTGAGACTTGAAGTGATGCGAGTGGCGCGATGCTTTATGAACGACCACGGGCTCGGACTTGTTTGCGGACAACAGGCGATTCGCTCCGTGCGCCTTCGTCGGTCCCATGCGCATCGACAACGACCTCTCGTTGACGCTTCCGGTCTGATCGAGATGCGCCGTTCGTAGGTTCGGCGTTCAGTCGGCTCAGATCGGCTTGCTGTCGTCGTTCACAGAGACGCGCCCCACGTCACTCGCGACAGAGCCGGCCCGACGGGCGCGGTGTTTCGCGGGTCGCGTCGAGATCGATTGTTGAACACCAACGTCACAAGTCCTGTGATTTCCTGCCCACAGGATTCCCTGAAGGGCCACTTATAGAAGCAGGTCCCTCGCTGCGCTCGGGACGACAACCCTCGCTATCCTTCGATCACACATCCGACTCTCATTCGCCGCTCATGCGAATCCGTACCGCGCTCGCCCAGCTCATGACGCTCGCCACCGCACCGCTCGCCGCGCAGCAACCCGACTGGGCCGCCGCCAGCACGGAGACACTCGCGCATCTCCAGACGATGATCCGCCTCAACACGGTGAACCCGCCAGGCGCCGAGATGCAGGTGGGGAGGTTCCTCGACAGCACGCTCAAGGCGGCGGGCATCGAGACCCACCTGTTCGAGCCTGCACCGGGCCGCGCGGCGGTCGTC
>JANOIJ010000280.1:0-11221 GCA_031407575.1 Gemmatimonadaceae bacterium
GCAACTGCGCACCGACAAACGGCCGACCGACGCGGCGCTCGTGAAGGCGCTGCGCAAACCGAGCCGAATGGCGTGGGCGCTCGACGGTGTCATCCACGAGGACCCATCGTCGATCGAACGCCTCGCCGCTGCAATCGGCGAGGCGCAAGCCGGCGCCGATCTCCGAACCGCGCTCGAAACGGTGAAGGAAGCCGTGCGCGCCGTGGCCGCTGTCGGTTCGCGCGTCGCGGTCCGCGCGGGACACCCCATGGAGCCGAACGCACTCGCCGCGGCCGTCCATGCGATCATTGGCGATGCCAGCGCATTTGCGGCGTTGCGTGCGGGACGGCTCACCGATGTGCCGCAAGGCGGAGGCCTGGACCTGCTCATCGCGCTCACGGCGAGTCCCTCTTCAACCAGAGCCACAGCGTCTCCAAGCGAAGCAAAAGTCGCCCCGATGGAGCCCGCGAAAGCCGACCCGCGCGTCGAGCGCGCCACCTCGGCGCGCGCCGAGTTGCTTCGCTCCGAGAAGGTGCTCGCCGACGCGCGCGAACAGTCGGAACACGCGGTGGAATCGCTTCGCGTCGCAACAACAAGACTCGACGCCGCCGAACGCGCGCTCGTGCACGCGCAATCCGAACTGCAATCCCGGCGTGACGAAGTCGAACTGACACGGCGACACGATGAGTCGGCGGCGGCGCATCTCGACCATGCCCAGAACGCCTTTGACGATGCTCGCACTCGCGCGGCAGAGTTTTCGTAGCCTGACGGTCGGACCTAAACCTGGAGAGGCGTTGCCGCGCATCAGTGTGCGGTTAGAATCGACGTCAAAGCGACGCGACGCGCAAACGGTCGATGCACACCTTCATCGATCCACGAGCGAGAACCGCCCATCGCCAGAGACGCCGCGTCCATGCCGGAAGGTATCCGCGCGTGACCTGCTGCAATGGCATGTACACCTCCTCCTGCCGACCGTTACGGGACGCTCTTCGGCCGCCCATCTCGATCGAGGATGACGACCTCTCCGAGCCCGAGCGAGCGGATGCCCGCCTCGATCTTTGAGAGGTCGCCAACCAGCAGCAGCGACGTTTTCTGAGGGGCGGCGTACTTGGCTGCGACTGCGTTCACGTTCGCCAACGTCAAGCGATCGATGGACTGCGACTCCGTCTGTAGCGCGGACATCGGCAGCCCGGCGACCCAGAGGCCACTCACCTGGCGCTCCACTCTCCCGTACCCCTCGAACTGCTGCGCGTATCCCCGCACTCGACTGAGCTTGCCAGCGCTGAACTCTTCGTTGGTTACTGGTCGCTCTCCCGCGATGCCCTTCATTTCCCTGAAGAATTCGATGACGGATTCGCGGGTCTTGTCTGTTTGCACTGAGCCAAATACGTACCATGCGCCACCGTGGGCAAAATTCTCCAACTCAGCGTACACACCGTAGGAGTAGCCCTTGTCCTCGCGCAGGTTGAGGTTGAGTCGCGTCCCGAAGCTGCCACCATACAATGAATTGAGCAGCGAGAGCGCGTCATAGTCGCGAGACGTGCGCTCTGGTGCGTGGAAGACGTGGGTCACGACCGTCTGTGCGGCGCCGGGCTGATCGATGAGGAATATCTTCCCCAGCCCAAGCGGTTGAGCAGGCGGCACCATTACCGCCGGCGCCGCGCCGCCGGACCACGCGCCGAACTGCTGACGCGTCAGCGACACCGCTTCGTTCAGCGTGATGTCGCCAACGAACACCACGGCGGAACTCCCGGGCTTCCAGTAGCGCCGATGAAATGCGACGAGGTCATCACGCTGAAGCGCCTGCACCGTGCTCGCGATGCCGCGTGACGGAAGTGCGTATGGATGACCGGGGCCGTACGGCAGGAGGCTCGACGCCCTGAAGGCGACGCTGTTCCCATCGACCGCCTGCTGGGCGAAGAGGTCGAGCGTCTGCTGCCGCTCGCGTTGAAGTTCCTCCGCCGCGAAGACGGGACGCATGACGACGTCTGCCATCAGCGCCAGAGCGGGCGTCAGATTGCGCTTGAGTACCTCCATACTGAAGCCCGCGCCCTCGACGACGCGCACCCCGGGGACGACGATGCGAGTTCCCAGACTACCGAGCGCGCGATCGATGGCGATGGCATCACGGGTGGTCGTCCCGCGTTGCATGACGCGGTTCGTCATTGCAGCAAGCCCCGACTTGCCGGCTGGGTCGGTGACGCTGCCGGCGCGTGTCGACAGTGTCACCGCAACCTTGGCCAGCTCGGGCTTGTTGACGACAAGCACCTCGAGGCCGTTCTCCAGCCGCGCCGATCCGACGGACGGCGCGACGAACGGACGATCGACGCCCAGTGCCGGTGGTCGCGAACGATCCAGGGCTGCAGCCGTCGAAGCACGGGCCTTCTGCGAACGGAACCGCACGAGCACGCGCTGCCGGTTGTCGAGATGCGTGTCGACGGCGGCGCGCACAGCGTCAACGGTCGCTCCGCGGTACCGCTCGAGGTCTGCGTCGAACTTGCCGGGATCGCCAAGGAACGTGTTGTACTGGTTGAGGGCGTCGGCTTTTCCGCCGCGGCCGCCCAGCATCTCGAGGCTGGAGAGGTAGGCGAACTCCCACTTCGCCTTTGCGCGACTCAACTCCTCGGCTGTCGGCCCTTCGGAGGCGAGACGGGCGATCTCCTCGCTCACCACCTGCTCGACCCGTTCCAGCGTGGTACCCACTCGCGCGGTCGCTGTGACCAGGAAGTACCCGGAAAGGCGGCGGCTCGACTGTACCGCCGTGACGGCCGTGGCCAACCGCTCGCGCTGCACCAAGGCCTGGTTCAAGCGAGAGGACAACCCGTCGGTGAGGATCGACGTAGCGA
Source organism: Gemmatimonadaceae bacterium (assembly GCA_031407575.1). GTDB lineage: Bacteria > Gemmatimonadota > Gemmatimonadetes > Gemmatimonadales > Gemmatimonadaceae > AG11. The sequence goes on from JANOIJ010000280.1 coordinate 2,826, forward strand.
GGTCGAGCTCCGCGTCACCGGGGTCGAAGAACGCGGGCGAGTGCCATGCGAGATACGTTCGCTCGAGTGCCACGCGATCATCGACCTCCACGACGATCTCGGATGTCAACCGGTCGAGCGCCTTCGCGGGCCGCACGAGGGCCGGCCCAGGTGGGATCGATCCGAAATACTTCTCCACGAGCCGCTTTGCCTCCGCGGGCTCGAAATCTCCCGCAACCACGAGTGAGAGGTTGTTCGGCGTGTAATACGTGCGGAAAAAGCGCTTCACGTCGTCCAGGCTCGACTTCGCCAAGTCCTCCTGAAGGCCGATGACATCTGTGTGATACGGATGCCCGAGTTGGTGCAGATGCTTGAGGATTATGGTCAAGGCACGCCCATACGGGCGCGTCTCGTAGCTCTCGCGTCGCTCATTGGCCACCACGGCCAACTGGTTGTCGAACGTCGCCTGCGTGAGGGCCTCGGGAAGCGTTGCGAGACGGTCGGCTTCGAGCCACAGCAGATACTCCAGGTTGCTTGACGGAACAGTGGCGAAGTAGTTCGTGCGGTCCTGATTTGTGGTGCCGTTGGCACCTCGCCCCTGCCCCGCGTCATCCAGCAGCTTGGCTCCTGCGGCCTCGACCTTCACGAAGTACTCGCCCGGTGCATTGACCGATCCTTGAAACATCATGTGCTCGAACAGGTGCGCGAATCCGCTGCGGCCGGCTTGTTCGTTCGCCGAACCAACGTTGAACCACTGATTGATGTTGACGACGGGCAAAGTGCGGTCGACATGGAGGATCACCTGCAGGCCGTTCGGCAGCGTGTATTTCTCGATCGGGATGCTCGGCGCAGCAAGGCGCGGCGGCTGTTGCGCACGGAGGGAGGAAGCACCGAAGAGCGCGCACGTGAGCATCAGGCCCGCGTGGACTGCAGAGGTGTGCATCATCGTGGGTCGCATGTTCAACATGGTGTTAACCGAGCGCGGGGAATGCCGCGTCGCATCGCCGCGAAAGCTGCTACCAGGATTGCGAGGCGTCGAGGCCGGCAAACCCAGCCAGCGTCACTGCCCCCTCGGCACACGATGGCCGAGTATTGGTGGGTCACTTCCAGCGGTATTCCCGACATGGATCAGCCGTTGTCAGCTGCTTGCCGCGCTGGCCCTGTTGCAGGAGCATTCGGCGGGTCCCCTGTACACAGCCGCGAGTACTCGCTCTTGCACCACTAGGTGAATTGAATCCGTATTCCTAGGGCGTTTGAATCCCACACCGTAGGACCATTGAATCCACCAACGTAGGCGGTTTTAATCCGTTTTGATCCGGCTCTTCGGACTCTGTTGTGGGTCGCGTCGCGATGTGAAGTGATGCGAGTGGCGCGATGTTTTTGAACGACCAAGGGCACGGACTTGTTGCGGACAACAGCCGATTCGCTCCGTGCGCCTTCATCCCTCCCATGCGCATCAACAACGATGCCGGTCTGAGCGAGAGGCCCACGGGATTCCCTGCCCACCGGATTCCCTGAAGAGCCTTTAATCCTATGCTCTCCGGCGACGCCGATGTCCAGTCCCTACGAGATCAACCCCGCCGATCTTGGCAACGATCTAACTCTCCCCGACCCGCATCAGTGCAGTCCCGGCTACTCGCTCCGGAGCGCTGTCATCGGATCGATGCGGATGGCCCGAAGCGTCGGCGCAAGGCCGGCGATCAACGCCACCAGCAAAAGGACGCCCGAAACAGCCAGAAGCGTCGCCGGATCGGTGGGCGTGACCTCAAAGAGTGACTTCTGAAGCACGCGTGTGACGGCCAATGCACCAAGCAGCCCGAGCGCCAGCCCCGGAATGACGAGCGCCAGCATCCGACGCACAACGACTCGGACTACGTCGTGCGACACCGCGCCCAGCGCCACGCGGACGCCAAGTTCATGCGTGCGCGCGGCGACGTCGTACGCCACCACACCATAGGTTCCGACCGCGGCGAGCAACAACGCGAGCGCCGCGAAGATCGCCAACAGCCGCGTCTCGAAGCGCGAATCGCCGATCGCTGCCGCAACGACATCGTCCATCGATCGGATGTTTCGCAGCGCCACGACCGGGTTCAGCTCGTGGGCGATCGCGCGCAACGACGGCGTCAGGTCCGGCGCGGTTCGCGCGGTGCGCACCACGAACGTAACGTTGCGGATGAACACGAGGTCTTCAGTCTGCGCCACCGGAAAGTACTGTGCTCCGTCGCGCCCCTTCGTCACGCCCTGCTGCGCAATATCGTCGACGATGCCGACGATCGTCCACCAATCGCTCTGCTGTGGACTCTCACCGTTTTCTGTGAGGCGATGACCAATCGCGCCGAGTCCATCGGGCGGCCAGAACCGTCGCGCGACCGAGCGGCTCACGATCGTCACCGGAAGCGACGACTGGTTGTCGCGACTGTCGAAGTCACGGCCAGCGAAGGGTCGGATGCGCATCGTGCTGAAGTATCCCGGCCCAGTCACGAGCTTGTCGACCACATATCCCTTTGGCAGCGCACTGACGCCTTCGATGTGGAGATCGCCGCTGATGAGCGGCCCCCCGAGCGGAATCCAGTTCACCATCGTCGCCGCCTCGACGCCGGGCACTTGCTGCAAGCGATCGACCACGCGCGCATGAAACGCGCGAATGTCCGCGGCGTTTGGAAACTCCGCCCGCGACAGGCTCACGCTGAACGTCACGAGCCCACTAGAGCGAAATCCAAGATCGACGGCGCGCATTCGCGCGAAACTCTTGAGCAACAATCCGGCGCTGGTCAACAACACGACCGCGAGTGCGAGTTGCGCGACCACGAACACGCGCCGCAGCCGGTCCTGGCTGCCGGCAACCGTGCGTCCGCTCGTCGTGAGCGCCTCGCGCGGATCGCGGCGTGTACTCGCGAGCGCCGGAAAGATGCCGCACACAATGCCTGCGACGAGCGACACACCGAATGCCGCGCCGAGCACGCGCCAGTCCACGGTGATCTCCTGGCCGCGCGGAATCCGGCCAGCGGGCGCCGTCGCGACTAGCACGCGGACGGCCCACACCGCAAGCACGACCCCCGCCGCGCCGCCAATGAAGGCGACGAAAGCACTCTCGGTCACGAATTGACGGACGATGCGCGCACGTCCAGCGCCAAGCGCCGCTCGGACACCGATTTCATGCCGTCGCGTCGACGCACGGATGAGCATGAGGTTCGCGACGTTCGCACACGCGATCAGCAAAACGAAGGAAACGGCGCCGCTGAAGATCCACAGCGACGGTCTCGCCCGAGCCACGAGCAAGTCGACCAGCGGACGAACGTCCGTGATGTGCGTGCCCGGCTTCTCGTTCGCCGTCGACGGCAACCGTGCGAGCGTCCACTCCAGCTCGCGACGCGCCGCTTCGATCGACGTTCCGGGAGACAGCCTCGCGACGACCGGTCGGAGAACCCCAATGTTTGGATTGGGCCGCGCGGTGAGCGGCGTCCAGAGCGCCGCGCCATGAGGAAAGTCGAATGTCGGCGGCATCACACCGATCACCGTGTACGCCACGCCGTCCAGGACGATCGACGTGCCAAGCACCGAGCGCGCGCCGCCGAAGCGCTCCCGCCACATCTGGTCGCTCAAGAGCACGACGTGATCGTCACCGGCCTCTTCATCTGCCGCCGTGAACGCGCGCCCAATGGCCGGCGATACGCCGAGGGTGGTCATGAGACTCGCCGATGCCTGCGCCGAGCTGAGTCGCTCCGCGTCACCGACGCCAGTGAGCGTCATCTGATTCGGCGAAAAGCTGGCGAGCGACGCGAACGCACGCGATGGCGTCGCGCGCAATTCCGCGAACGTGCGATCGCCGAAGGCGTACGCGTTGGGCCCACGCTCCGCTGGCAGGTGCGAGAGAATGACGAGCCGGTCCGGCTGCGCGAATGGCAGCGGCTTGAGCAGGACACCGTTCACCACGGTGAACATCGCCGTGTTGGCACCGATGCCGAGCGCAAACGTGGCGACGGCGACCGCGGTGAAGGTCGGCGACCGACGCAGCCCGCGCGCCGCATAGCGGACATCGCGAGTGAACGCGTCGAACGACGCCCCGCCCCACATGTCGCGAGTTACCTCGGCGACGTGCGTCACGTTGCCGAACTCGCGGAGTGCATTGTTTCGAGCCACGGCAGGCGACTCGCCGCGCTCGATGCGTTGCGCAACGGCCATCTCGAGATGCGCATGGAGCTCCTCGGTGAGCTCCGCGTCGCGCGCGTCACGCCGCCACGGCCACCTCATGATTCGCCCTCGGGGATGGGCGGGTTGAGAATGCCGGCAATCGCCTGCGTCATCCGCTCCCACTTCGTGCGCTCGGCGACGAGGCGCTTGCGGCCGGCCGCGGTGAGCCGGTAGACGCGCACGCGTTGCCCCTTGTCGGACGTGTCCCACTTGGCGGCTATGAGTTTCGCGCGCTCGAGACGATGGAGCGCTGGATAGAGCGAGCCGGTGTCCACCTGCAGCGTATTGCTCGAGTGGGCGCGGATCATCTGCGCGAGTCCGAAGCCGTGATGCGGTCCCCACCGGAGCGTTTGCAGGATGATGAAGTCGAGCGTCCCCTGGAGCAGCTCGATGCGTGATTGTCCGCCGGGCATGGGCGACCTGCGCGAAAGGTGTAGCCTCTCTACAGCAATGCTGAAGAATGTCTACACCCAACGACGCCGCGCGTCAAGCGCCGCGGCAGCGAGGGGACCTTTGTGGGGACGGTTGGACCACGCAGAATCGGCTGCCGATCTCGGCTGCCATCACGCTGATCGTCGACGGCACGTGGCGTTGATCGAGCGTCGGGTCGCCCCTGCGCGTTTGCGTCGCTGAGACGCCGACGAAGAAGCGCTCAGGAGTGCGATCCCGTCGAGCCCGCGCGCGCGTTAGCCGTTCCGCTGCACGGCACGGATTGCCGTTGCGAGCCGCGACAGCGCGTGTCGGGTCTCCGCCGTGCGAAAGGACACGTATCCAAGTATCAGCGCTCCGTGGTCGGTTCCACCGAGCGCCTGCCTGGACAATGGCTCGACGATCACGTCACGCTTGTGTGCCTCCGCCGCCACGCGAGTTGCGCTGACGCCGCGCGGTAGCCACCCAAGGAGACGCAGGCCGGCCGGTGCTGGTTGGACACGCAGCAGATCGCCCAGTTCGCGCGACGCCAGCTTGATGAATCCCCGTTGGCGGGCTGCGTACACATCACGCATCCGACGTACATGGGTAGCGAAGTGCCCTTCCGAAATGAAGTCGGCGAGCACCGCCTGTTCGACGGTCGGCGAATGCCGATCGGCGACGAGCCGAGCGCGCGTGAATGCGTCGACCAGATCAAGTGGCAATACGGCGTAACCGAGTCGCAGCGCCGGAAACACTGTCTTGCTGAACGTACGAACGTAGATGACGCGACTCGCACCCGGATGCTCCAGTCCCTGTAAGGCAGCGAGCGGACGCCCCTCGTATCGGAATTCGCCGTTGTAATCATCCTCGATGATCCACGAGCGGGTGTGATGCGCCCAGTGCAGCAACTCGAGCCGGCGACGCAAGCCCATCGTCACCCCTCTCGGTGCTTCGCAGGCAGGAGTCACCAGTGCGAGACGCGCTGCGGGCGCAAGGCGCAGGGCCTGCGCCACGTCGAAGCCGTCATCATCAACACGCACACCGATCAAGCGCGCCCCCACGCCCGCGAAGGCCGCGCGAGAAGGCCGATAGCCGTGTTCTTCTACCCATACCATGTCACCGGGATTGAGTAGCAGGCGAGCCAGTAGATCGATGGCCTGCTGGGTGCCGGCGGTTATCACGATCTGCTCGGCCGTGCATCGGACGGCACGAGCCGCGACGACGTACTCGGCAATCGCTTCGCGGAGGGGGAGATACCCGGGTCCATCATCGGGAGCAATCAGCGCGCGTGCGTCCGTTAGCCAACGCCGCGCGACGAGCCTCGCCCATGTAGCGACGGGAAAGGCATCGAGCGCAGGAACACCGAGCGCAAACGGAGGAGGATCGCCGGATGCACGTCTCGGGATCACCTCACCATGCTCGGCGATCATGCGCGCGCCGAGCACGGACAGCTCGGTGGATGCCTTCGGTGGTTTGCCGCTGGCGCGCGGCGTCACCACCGTCTTGGGGCGATGCGGAACATCTGCGGACACACGCGTGCCACCGCCGTCCTTCCCAACGATGTATCCCTCGGCGGCCAGTTGGGAATACGCGGTGAGCACCGTCGTGCGCGAGACGCCAACGTCGTCCGCAAGCACGCGTGTTCCAGGAAGGCGCGCGCCTGGCTGCAGCCTGCCCTCGAGAATTGCCGCGCGGAGCGCACGGTAGATCTGTCGATGCAGTGCCACGCCCGGGCCACGATCGATCGGCACGATCAGTGGCAGCGTGCGCACGCCCTGTCGCGTCACCGTGGGCGCGGCGCGGCGCCGGCGGCGAGTCGCGCAAGGTTGCGCTGAGAGCCATTCAGGGTGAGCGGCAACACGGTATGGTCTACTTCAAGGAATTCGGTTGTTGTGGCGAGCTGTTCGCACGCGATAATGCTATGCCTGCGGGCTCGATACGTCGAGCGGAGCGCACATCACCAGGAATTCCAGAGGGAACATGTCGGGACGGACCAACCGAGTACTCGTCGGTGCGTGGATGCTGTTCGGCCTGATGGCGGGGAGACCGGCGACAGCCGGAGCGCAGCTCAGTGCGCGGCTTCGAGACGACACCGTCCGCATTCCGGGGCCGGTGTCCGGGCTCAATCTGGCGCTGCGACATGTGGTAAGCGCCGCACCTTCAACCGGCGTTCCGCGGCCAGTCGTGTTGATTCTGCTCGGCGCGGTTGTGCCGGTGTCGGGCAATCAGGGGTATCCATTCGGCGGCCGCTCGATGATGCAGGCACTCGCTGAACAGGGGTTGGACGTCTGGACGCTCGACTACTACGGACTCGGCGCATCCGATCGCTATCGTGAAATGAGCGAACCGGCCGACACGCACGCACCCTTGGGGACGACGGAGCAGAAGATCGACCAGATAGACGCCGTCGTGGCATATCTCAAACGGACGCGCCGAGTCGAGCGGGTCATGCTGCTCGGCATCTCGCACGGCACGCTGCAAGCGGGGCTCTACGCCACCCGTCGTCCTGAATCGGTTTCGCGCCTCGTCCTCTTCGGGCCAGTCACGCCCTTCACCGAAGGGCCACCGCGAGGCACGAAGCTCGGGGCGTACGGTGACTACAACCCTCGGGATCTCTGGGACCTATTCACCCGCCGGAGCCTCTCGACGGGTGAGGTTGTGCTCGACTCGACCATGTACGATGCGTGGGCCGCAACATATCTGCGCAGTGATCCGTCGAGTGGGACGCGAACTCCGGCAACCGTTCGAGCGCCCAACGGTTTCCAGGCGGATTTGGCGGCGATTGCCAGCGGCCGGTACTCCTTCGACCCACGCGACATCAAGGCTCCCACGCTGATCGTGATGGGTGAAATGGACGAGATCGCGACGTTTGCCGGTGCACAATGGTTGCTCAGGTCGTTGCGCCAGGCGCCGCAGCGGCGCCTCGTGGTGATCGGACGAGGAAGCCACACGATTCAGTTCGAGAAGGAGCGCACGCAACTATACGAGGTCCTGTCTGAGTTCCTCGCCGCACCCGAATGAGGATCGTCGCCGAAGCTGATCACACCACACGGCGGGGCTCTGCCCCGCACCCGTAGCCGACGTCCACCGGTTCGCTTCCGCGCCAAGTCGCATGGCGATGCCGGCGACCTTCTGGCCGTGCCAATGCTTCACTCCCGGCGGGATCCACATCACATCGCCTTCGCGGATCTCATGGCGTGCGCTGCGCGCGGAGGCTGTATCGTTACGTCGTCGGATACCATGGCCTCATCGCACTTGAGTTGTGACCCGAAATACGATCGCGGTTTTTGCCGCGACGCCAGTCGGATACGTGATTTCCAAAGCGGATCTCTCTTGCTTCCATTTCAGCGTGCCGGAGTGACCGAGCAGCGCGATCGTCTTGATGGGATGCCCAAGTAGTTTGGCGTCCGTGCCGAGTGACGTGATTCGCACGATGGCGCCGGGTTCCGGCACGGCGAGAGCGAATGCATAGAGCGCACCATCTCGGCCCACGACAAAACGAAAATCCTGCGGACCAAACGCGAACTCCGCATGGGTCTTTGTCAGTTTGCCACCTGGCAACATCTTCAAGGCGCCGGCGACCTGTTCACCCTCGCCCGGCACCTTCCACGCGCGGCTACCGTAGATCGCCTCGCCATTCACGTGCATCCATGTTCCGACTTCGCGCAGCATCCGCAAGCTGCCGTCGTCCAGCGAACCGTCAGGCAGAAGCGACACGGCAATGGCGGCGTTGCCATCGCGAGCGACGGTTTCGATGATGTATCGAATCATCATGCCCGAGTTGTACGTGAAGCCCGGAGCGTAGAACCAATCGC
>JANOIJ010000296.1:0-8354 GCA_031407575.1 Gemmatimonadaceae bacterium
GACGTTCCCCGCCAGCTTCGAGGGGGTCACGGATCTGTCGCATCAGTTCGACGACTTCTTCGTGCGCCTTCCTGCGGACCCACTGCGCCTAGGATTGGCATGGAGCGACACCTCCACACGCACGGACAGTACGGCGGAGAAGTTCATGCGCTGGCATGCTGTCGCCGTATACCGCGTGGAGCGTGACACGGTGGTAGACGGCGTGCCAGCACTGATCGTCAGCATGCGCCAGCAATTACAGTCGCGCACTGAAGGCCCGGTCCCTGGGCAGCCGATGCGGGCACACAGCACACTGACAGGCACTGACGAGGGGTACTTTGTCTTCGCGCCCAAGGTTGGCCGACTGCTCGCTCGCCGTCGCGAGGGACGCCTTTCGGGAGACCTCACCATGCGCGGTGGCGCAGGCGAGATGGCCATGAAGCAGAACTATACGTACACGAATACGCTGGACGCGATACGGTAGGCGTCGATATGAGCAAAGAGCGCAGGTATGAGGACCTCGAAATCCGGCAGATTCTCGACCTGGCCATAGGTCAGGAAGACGTCCCTGCACAGTCTCTGCCCGCCGTCGATGGCTTGACGCTCCTCGAGTTGCAGGATGTCGGGCGCGAGGTAGGGCTGCCGCCGGACCGTATCGCCCAGGCCGTCGCGGCATTCGAGGGGCGTGGAGAATCCGTCCCTCGTGGCACCGCTCTCGGAATTCCGACATCCGTCGGGAGAGTCGTGCCTCTTCCTCGTAGTCCGTCGGACCGAGAGTGGGAGCTGCTCATCGCAGAGTTACGCACGACGTTCGGCGGGAAAGGAGAAGTGACCTCGCATGGTGGTCTTCGAGAGTGGTCTCACGGAAGAGTGCAGGCGTTTATCGAGCCCACTGAGACAGGCCACCGATTGCGATTGACAGATCTGAACGCAGCAGCGGGAGGAATCGTTATCGGTGGAGTTTTTGTGGCGTTCGCCCTCTTGATCCTCGTGGTTCTCCTCGGTAAGGGAGACCCAGGTTTCAGGCTTGCCGTTCCGGCGTTTTTTTCTCTGATCGGTGGAAGCGTGATCGCGGCCAGCGCGATAACGCTTCCCAGGTGGGCTCGCGAACAGGAGAGGCGCATGGAGCACATTGGTAGCCATGCCGTGTCGCTTCTTGCCCTGCCTGAGTCGAGGAACGAACAAGGAACTGGAGACTGAGGATCGCGACGGTTCAGGGAATCTGAATCTCGAGAATCCTCCGGCCGTCCACACGCACGCCGAGTTGCCGTGCAATTCGGCGCTGGCCGGCCGCCGGCCACGCGATCTCGATGTCCACTGGCGCTGTCGTCGGCAGCCCGATGTGCACCGGTAGATCTGACTGCGCATCGTAGCCCGAGCCGGAGTCCACGAGTCGCGTCGCCAACAACGCCCGAGTCCCGGTGGCATAGACGCGCACCTCGGCGCCCGCGCGCGTGGCGCGGCCGCGCCCGTCGACCACGCGGATGCTCAATGACCGTCGGGCGACCGAGTCCGGCAGGATGTTCGCAAGCACGGCGTGCGGTCCCTGTCCTGTCAGCGACAGGTCCACGGCGCCATCGCCATTCAGGTCGGCCCACTGCGCGCCGTGGTCTGCGGGAATCGACGCGAGAATGTCGGGCATCGCGTTCTCGAAACGCATACCTGCATTTCGATACAGATAGTCAGGCCAGTTGCGGCCCTGCGTCACCGTGCCGTTGAGATACAGGTCGAGCCGGCCGTCGTTGTCCACGTCCGCCGGCGCGCACGTGTCGTAGCGCCCGTCCACCGCGACGCCCCACTGGACGCCGACGTCCACCCAGCCCGTGTCGCGCCTGAGGAACAGCCCGGCCGGACCATAGTTCGCAGTGATGAGGTCGAAGCGGCCGTCGCCGTCCATGTCGGCGACACACGGGCGGACGGTACCGCTCGTGCGCTCGCCTAGTGCGCGCCCGCCGGCGGCGAGTCCCCACGCCGGCGCGACGTCCGTGAATTTGCCGAGATCGTTGCGGAACACGCCGTTGGCGTCGCCATCCATGTTGCCGACCACGACATCCAGGTCGCCGTCCGAATCGAGATCAGCCCACACGGCGCCCACGCTGCGGCGCGTATCTGCGAGGCCAACGTCGGCGGCGATGTCGACGAAGCGGCCGTTCGTGTTGCGGTACAGTGCGTTGGCGCGGTCCCGGAACGCGACGAACAGATCGAGGTCGTCATCAGCGTCGTAGTCAACCCAAACCGGTTGTCGGACCGCGGCGCTGTCCACGCCCAGGCCGGCAGCGGTGGTGGCGTCAACGAATCGACGCGCTTGCCCCGAGCCCGGCGAGGGATCGTTCCGATACAGGCGGAGCACCGACCCGGCGCCGGGCGCGAACCCCACCAGCAAATCGGGATCCCCGTCAGCGTCCCAGTCCCCGAACGCCGCGGCGCGGGTCGCCCGCGCGTCAGCCACGCCAGCCGAGACACCGATCTCGACGAACACTCCGCCGTCGTTTCGGTACAGCCGGTTCGGAGCACCGTTGAAGCCCACGAACAGATCGGCGTCGCCATCACCATCAATGTCGGCCAGCGCGTTGACCAGTGAACCGGTGGCTGAGAACAGCTCCGGCTGAACGTGGCGCATCGTAACCGGTTGCTGCGGCGCGCCAAGTAAGAGCGCGGCGGCGATGGCGAGGAGGGTGCGGGTGTTTGGCATCCTGAACGTTGGCTCACGTGCGGATGCGGCGAAAGCCTGCGACCATCGTGCAATGATCGCGGACGCAGGCATACGTCGTCACGCGATCGAGGGCCGGGTGACTCTTCGCGTTTCCTTGTCCACCGCTCTGGTCAGAACTTGTACAGCAATGCCCCGGTCGCGCCCGACAGCTGGATCGACACCGTCCCATGTTCTTGTTTGTACGACGCCCGGTACGCCTCGGCCAGCGGACGGAGGCTCATGCGCAGATTCTGACGCAGAAGCGCCTTGCAGACGTCGCCGTTCGCATTGTGCGCGATACGCGCGCCGACCTGCACGGGAAACGACTCCATCCACGCAGCGCCGACCACGAGCTGGTACGTATGATTGGCACAACCGCCACCGTGAGTCACAAAAGCGGCGAGCGTGTCTCCGTCGACGCGGGCGCTGTCGATCGTGATGGGATCACGCGGCAAGCCGGTGTCACTCGTAAACACGGTGCCGCGAAGATCGATGGAAAATGTCGGCGGTTCGCGAATGATCGCAGGATCTGCCACGGTACCGCAGGCAGCCAGAACGATCGCTGCGGCAATACCGAGGAGCCAGCGAGGGGCAAATCGAGAAGTGTCCGAAGTCTGCATTTGCGTCCTTGGCGTGATCGTTACGCTAGCCTAACCCGTTGGGCGGTCGTGCGGTCACCCGGAAGTTTGGATCGGTGAAAAACCCAGACGGCCATCTCCGACACAATCCTCCGTCCGACGGGCGCCTCGCAGCGCTGACGAGACACGCAGCGAAGAACGCAGGCTCCGGCACACTGGGTGCCGGAGCCTGTCGTGCGTTTAGTGAATTGCTGCAAGGAGTCCGGACTGCTGGTCGCGTGCGATCGCCCACTGTCCGACCGAATTCCCCAGGATCTGCCCCGCCGTGATGTCGAATCGGTAGTGAATGCCGGCGTACATCCGCGACAATCCCGCATCCGTCACCCAACCGTCAACTTCCGCGGCGCGAGCAGGAAAGAGGTGCGCCAACACCGTCGCCGCTGCAGCCGACGCGCACGAGTGCCCTGAGGGGTACGACGGATGATTCGGTAACCCAAAGGTCAACGTGATCGATGGGTCGGCGTGCGACGGCCGCAGCGTCCAGTAGTAGTACTTCGCGTCCCAGCACCCGATCAGCGCGTCCATCATCGCCACATTGGTCAGCGCGAACGCGTGCGTCGCCGCGCGCTCGTCCAGGCCATGCGTGGTGATATACGCAGCCGTCGTGAGATTCCAGTAGCCGGGCGGCGTGAACGTGCCCGTCGGGAAATTCCAGTAGAGCGCGGTCGCCCGCTGCTCGGGTGTCCGCGTGGTCTCGATGCTCTTGATCTCCGTGAGGTCGGCGAGAAACGCCGGCGAACCGAATGCCGGCGGTGGCGCGGAGCGGAACTGGTTGCCGGACGTCATCAGGTACGGTGTCACACCACCGAACGTCGCGCCGGCAGGCTGTCCGTTCGCGGTCCACATGCCCGGACCGACTGGAACGGTGCCCGTCCAGGGCGTGGTGAACTTGTCGGTCTTTGCGCGGTCGACCATCGCGGTTCCCGCGCTGCGCCCGGTGGCGACGCCCCTCGTGAAATCCGGATGCACGGGCCCGGGACCTGCCTCTCCTTCCGTCGTCACACGCTGGTCGAGTGCGGCGGCGGCGGCGGGGAAGAAGAAGCTCAGCACCTGCGCCGATGCGCCGGCGACGGCGCCGCGGTGTGCCTCGAGCAAGCTGCGCCCGCTGCGCCTCACGCCCTTCGAGGGGAACCCACCATCGATGATGGAATCCTTCGACGCACTGACAGCGGCATACTGCGCGACGCTCAGCGCGGAGAACACGCGTGCCGCCGCGAGCGGACTCATGTTGTTCGCGCCGACGAGCGTGCGGGCCTGCTCCTGCCAGCCCACGCTCGACGGCGTGACGGAGAGGCCTGACGTGTTCAGGCGTGGTGCCTGTGGGACGGTGGCCGACGTCGGGCCTCCCCGTCGCGGGTCGGAGCACGCCGTTGCTGCCAGCGCCAATGCAATGCTGACGGTTCTATAGATCGTACCTTGTGACATTTGCCCATCCTCCTTGTCGTTCGCGATTTGAGTGAGAGACGTGTTGCCCTCGCGCGTCCGGGTTGCCGGCCACATGCCCCGCCCGTACAATCGGGAAGGCACGGAGGCGCCTCGGTGCGCGTCGTCTACCACTGCTAACGCAAGACTTTCCGGAACTGGCTCATGGAGAACAGGGGCCCGGAGGAAGCGCCAGCGACGGTGACGCTGTTGCTCGACAGGGTGCGACGCGGTGATCCGGGCGCGCCCGCCCGCCTGTTCAGCCTCGTGTACGACAAGTTGCGCGAGATCGCGCGCGGCCAGCGCCGGCGTCAGTCGAGCGACACGCTGAACACGACGGCGCTCGTCCACGAGGCCTTCCTGAAGCTCTTCGGCACGGGGACACGCGACTTCAACGATCGCGCGCACTTCATGGCGGTGGCAGCGACCGCGATGCGCCAGATCATGATCAGTCACGCTCGGCGGAGCATCGCGCAGAAGCGCGGGGGCGGGGAGGCGCCGGCCACCTTCGAGGAGGTCGAGCACGCGCTGCGGAATGCGACGGCCTTCGTGCCGCCGGCGGCGGATGCCCTCCTCGCCCTCGATGATGCGCTGGAGCGGTTGAAGCAACAATCCGCGCGGCAGAGCCGCATCGTGGAATGCCGGTTCTTCGGTGGCATGTCGATCGAGGAGACGGCGGTTGCGCTGGACATCTCGCCAGCGACGGTGAAGCGCGACTGGTCCATGGCGCAGGCGTGGTTGCATCGCGAAATGCAGCGCGACCTCGGATGACGCACGAGCAGCGCATGAAGCCCGAGGACTGGGAGCGACTCGCGGCGCTCTGGGAGGAGGCGTCATCCCTGCCCCCGCACGAGCGCGACGCGATGCTCGCGTCGCACGCGGTGCATGGCGCGCTGCGGGAAGAGCTCGAGTCACTGCTCGATCGCGCCGACGATGCGGAAGCGTTCTTCGGCCGGCTCCAGACCGCCGTTTCGGATTCGGATCCTTCACCCGTGTTCATGGAGGAGGAGCCCGCAGACCCGGCCTTAGAGGCGACTCCGCCTCCGAGCCCCGATCCGCTGCTGGGAAGCACCGTGGCGCACTACCGTATCGATACGCGGCTCGGGCAGGGCGGCATGGGGATCGTCTACCGCGCCACCGATCTTCGCCTGCATCGTCCCGTCGCGCTCAAGCTGCTGCGGACGCAAACGCCGGTAGATCCGCGGGCCAAGGAGCGCCTGCTCGCCGAGGCCCGCGCGGCCGCCGCGCTCGACGACGCGAATATTTGTACGATCTACGAGGTCGGTGAATCGGCTGAACAGCTGCCGTTCATCGCGATGGCGTTCTATGAGGGGGAAACGCTCGAGCAACTATTACAGCGCGGGCCGTTGCCGCCGTCCACAGCGATCGACTATGCAACGCAGATCGCGCGCGGACTCGGCGCCGCGCACCGGAGTGGCGTCATCCATCGCGACGTCAAGCCGGCGAATATCGTCGTCACCTCGGCGGGCGTGCTGAAGCTGCTCGACTTCGGGATCGCGCGCTTCATGGATGTCGGCGCGTCGCACGAGGGCGTGACGCCCGGCACCATCGCGTACATGTCGCCGGAACAGGTGACCTCGAAACCGCTCGACCAGCGATCGGATCTCTGGTCGCTCGGCATCGTCCTCTACGAGATGTGCACGGGAGTGCGGCCGTTCGGCGGTGAGCACGCGGGTGCGATCCTCTATGCGATCGTGCACGAGTCGGCGCCGCCGATGGGGACAGTCCACTCGGAACGGCCCGCGCAGCTGGAGTCGGTGATCGCACGGCTGCTCGCGAAGGATCCGGCCGAGCGCTACAGCGACGCCGACGCGCTCATCGCAGATCTGACGTCGGTATCAGACGCGCCGCTCCACGGTGATGCAAGTGCGAAGGAGATGTCGGTGTCGCCGCCACCGCTGCGCACATCGCGCCTGACGCGGCGAGCCATCGGCTACGGCGCCGCCGTCCTCGCGCTGGGTGCGATCGCTCTCTCGTGGTCCACGACGCGTGAGCCGGCACCCTCCGAGCGTCGCATGGCGGCGCAGGACCTCTACGCCCAGGGTCACCGCGACGTGCTGTTCCGAACCGAAAGCGGACGGCAGGAGGCGCTTGGATTCTTCCGCCAGGCCATCGCCGCGGACTCGAGCTATGCGACGGCCCACGCCGGCCTGGCGCACTTGCTGGTGTTGATCAGCGATAACGCTGGCGCATCGCGCGCCGCGACACTGCGGGAAGCAGAGGCGGCGGCGCGTCTCGCGGTGCAGCTCGACGGGCGGCTCGCCGACGCGCATGCTTCGCTCGGACACGTGCTGCTGTTCGACTATCAGTTCGCCGAAGCCGAAGTGGAGTTCAAGCGGGCCGTCGCGCTCGATCCCAAGACGCCGTACGTGCGCGAGTTCTTCGTGTGGTTGTACATCTTCATGGAGCGGCCAAGCGAGGCTCTCGCTGAAGCCAGGCGCGCGGTGGCTGACAATCCGGATTCGCCGACTGCGATCGCCGAAGAGGCACGTGCCCTGCTTGTGAATGGCCGCTGCAACGAGGCGTTGCCGGTGCTCGGGCGACTCACGTATCTCAAACCACCGCCGGCGCGCATCGGCGCGATCGCGGCGCAGTGTTACGCGCAGCAGGCGAAGTGGCGGGACGCGATCGACGCCGTACGGCCGGTTGCCGAGCAGAGCCCCTTGCAGGGAACGCCGTGGCTCGGGTACATGCTTGCGCGGTCCGGCGATGCGAAGGGTGGTGGCGCGGTTCGCGATTCGTTGCTCGCGCAGTGGCGTCGCGGGCAGGGCGGCGCGTACGGCGTGGCGGTCGCCTACGCCGGACTTCGTGATTTCGACGAGGCCTTTGCGTGGCTCGAGCGGGCCATCGACGACCGGTCGCTCCGATACAACATCATGGAGCCGGCGTTCGCTGAGTTGCGCCGCGATCCACGCTTCGAGCCGGTCCGCAAGAAGCTCGGTATTCCGTAGTCACACCGGTGCTCTCGGCGAAGACGCCCAAGGACAAGGCATGCGTTGAACGTGAGTTGACGGAGGTAGGCGTTTAGCTTTTCACGAACGCATCCTTCTCGTCTTCTTCCATCTCCGCGTGACCCTCCTCTCCGTCTCCAACGTCGGCATCTCCTTCGGCGCGACAGAACTCTTCAAGAACATCACCTTCACCGTCGCCGATGGTGAACGGTGGGGCATCATCGGACGCAACGGCGCCGGCAAGACGTCGATCTTCAAGGTCATCACCGGACATCTCCAACCCACTGTAGGGAGCGTTGCGCGCAAGCCGGGACTCAGGCATGCCCTCCTCGACCAGCACCGTGCCTTCGAGGGCGCCATCACGGTCTGGCAGGCCGGCGCCGCCGCGTGGCGCGAGGTCATGGCGCTCGAGCAACGCATTGCCGAGCAGGCGATGCAGCTCGGCGAACTTGGGGAACAGGTCACACACGACTTTCTCGAACGGTTCGGGCACGACCAGGAGCGTTTCGCCGACCTCGGCGGCTACATCTATCACGCTCGCGTTGACGCGGTACTTCAAGGTCTCGGCTTCGATGCCGAGGAATCCAAAACGCGGCCCGTGTCATCGCTCTCCGGCGGAGAGCGGGGGCGCGTGGGCCTCGCGGCGCAGCT
>JANOIJ010000327.1:0-6175 GCA_031407575.1 Gemmatimonadaceae bacterium
GATCGGCAACTTCTGGGTGCAGTCGAGCGCCACCGACCATCAGGTGTTCTCGCTCGACATTCGCGATCTGAAGCACGTGCGTTCGGTGTCGACGGTGACGCTCGACGAACGGCAGCGACCGCACTGGCTGGCCACCGACGGATCGCGCATCGTCGTCGTGAACGAACCGACGCCAGTGGCAGAACGACG
Organism: Gemmatimonadaceae bacterium; assembly: GCA_031407575.1. GTDB lineage: Bacteria > Gemmatimonadota > Gemmatimonadetes > Gemmatimonadales > Gemmatimonadaceae > AG11. The sequence goes on from JANOIJ010000327.1 coordinate 190, forward strand.
CATGTGGATGCTGCAGCTGAATCGTGCGTCGGGACAACTCACGCTCGATGAGGCGTTTCGCGATGCGGGTTCGGCACGTCCGGGGATCGCGTTCGACCGCGCCACGTGGCCGCATGGCGCGACGGGAAACGCCGTGCCGCACGGTACAGTGTTCGGGTGGTAGACTCCGAGGCGCATAGCGTCCGGCGCCTCCCATGCGAGGAGGCCAATCGCTCACGCGACGTCCTCCACGCGCGCGACGGGCGCCAGGTTCGCGAACACCGAGAGCCGCCGCACCACGGGGCCGTGCACCGGATGGTCGAGCAGCGCCTCGAGCTCCGGCTTGACCGTCGTGCCTAACGAGATGCATCCGGCCTGCCGCAACACGGCATCCCGCAGCGCCGCACCGAGGCGCTCGTCATCGCCGGCGCGCACCACGAAGAGGAGTTCCCAGAACGCGTGATCCTGCGCCTGTCGCGCCACCTCGTCGCCGAGCGCGCGCGCTTCCGCCACGTGTCCGATGCGATAGAGTCCGTAGCTCAGCAACGCCACCGTCGTCGGAGAGCGCTCGCCGACGTCCACCGCTCGCCGCAAGCGTGGGATGGCCTCGTCTGCGCGCCCGAGGTGAAGGAGTGCCAGCCCCGAGCCCCAGAGCGCGTTCAGCGTGTTGGCCTCGAGCGCGATGGCCCGATCCGCGCACGCGAGCGCCTCCTCGTAGTCGCGCGTGAAGAAGTAGGCGTGCCCCGCCATGGCGTGCGCCCACGGCGACAACGGGTCTGCGGTCAGCAGACGCACCGCGGCGGCGGTGCGCGGGGCCTTGTTGCCCGCCATACCGTGCCAGAGCGCCGACATCAGGTTCGAAAGAGGATCGTTCGGGTTGGCCGCGAGCGCGATCTCCAGGTCGGACAATGCGGTCGGCCAGTCACTGCGAAGGTAGAGCTTCATCATCGCGCGATATCGGGCGACGTCACCCGCACTGGCACCTGCCGCCGCCGCTTGGCCGAGCGCCTCATCGGCTCCACGCTGGCACACGTCCATCGGCTCATAGCCGTAGACGCCGAGCGCGGCGTACGCTTCGGCCATAGTCATCCAGGCGAGAGCGAATCGGGCGTCCCGCTCGACCACGCTTCTTAGGACCACGAGCCCATGCCGAACGCTTGTCGGCGTGCGTCGCCGCACCGCGTCGCGTCCGCGCAGGAAGAGCTCGTACGCGCCGATGTCGTCCGTCGGCCGGACGATCATCGGCGCCTGGGGCGTCGTGATCCCGAGCACCGCCTCGAGCTGCAACACGATCGCACGGGCGATCTCGTCCTGGATCGCGAAGATGTCGTCGAGGTCGCGGTCCCACCGTTCGCTCCACAACTGCGTGCCGTCGCCCGCGGTCATGAGCTGTGCCGTCACGCGCACGCGGTTGCCGGCGCGCCTGACAGAGCCCTGCAGCACATGCCTGACGCCGAGTCGCTCGCCGACCACCGCGAGCTCCACGTCGGCGCTGCGGAAGGTGAAGGCCGAAACGCGCGCGGCCACCTTGAGCCCCGACACCCTGGTGAGTGCGATGATGATGTCGTCGGTGATGCCGTCGCTGAAGAAGACGTTGTCCGCGTCGCTGCTCATGTTCGCGAAGGGCAGGACGGCTATCGACGGCGCCTCGCGTCGGGCCGCCACTTCGACGTCGCCGCGCAGAGCCTGTACGACCGTCGCGCCGTTCGAGAGGCGATCGGCGGGGTCGCGCTCGAGCAGACGCTCCACCGTGCGACTCACGCGCTCGGGGATCGCGGGACGCGACGCAGTGACCGGCGGCGGCACGTGATGGAAGCGCTTCGCGATGATCGCCTGCAGCGTGGTTCCCGTGAAGGGGTGCTCGCCGGTCAGCATCTCGAAGAAGACACACCCGAGTGCGAAGAGATCGGTGCGGCCGTCCACCACGTCACCCGAGGCCTGTTCGGGGCTCATGTAGGCCGGCGTGCCAATCGCGATACCAACCTGCGTGAACGTCGCCGACTCCGTTGCCGCGGCAACCAGTGCCTTGCCGATCCCGAAGTCCGCGACGACCGCGTGTCCCTCGTGGAGCAGGATGTTTTCGGGTTTTATGTCACGGTGCACCACGTCGTGCCTGTGCGCGTAGTCGAGCGCGTCGGCCACCTCGCTCGCGATCCGCACCGCCTCCCCGACCGGCAGCGCGCCGTTGGTCTCCATCCGCTGGCGCAACGTGTGCCCCTGCATCACCGGCATGACGTAGAAGAGAAAGCCATCGGCCTCCCCCGAGTCGTACAGCGGCAGGATGTGCGGGTGCGTCAGGCGCGCCGCGAGCCGGATCTCGCGCACGAAGCGCTCGCGGCCGAGGGATTCGGCGAGATCGGGCTTCAGCACCTTGATGGCCACCGCGCGGTCGTGCTTGATGTCGTGCGCAAGGTGCACGGTGGCCATGCCGCCGACGCCGAGTTCGCGCTCGATGCGATACCGGTCGGCCAGGGCGGCTGAGAGCTTCAAGTTAAGCGGGATCGGCGCGGTTCCTCTGCGGCGTTAGTTGGGGATACGGTCGCGACCCTATGGTACAGTTCTGTGCGACGGGCGGCTAGGCGAATGGTGCGCCTGTCGATCGAGCATCGCCGTCCGCGCGAATGAATGGCAGTCCGGTCGCGAGCGCGGCGGCGAGCGCTGGGCTCTCCAGCAGCAGCGGAAGCGGCGTCGGCACCGCTGGCGCCGCGTCATGTGGGCCGAGCGCACGCGCGAGCCACATGACGTCGTGCCATGCGCCGAGCTTGTAGCCGACTCGGTCGTACACTCCGACGGCCGTGAACCCGACGCCCACGTGCAATCCGACACTCGCGGCATTCGGGAGCGTGATGCCCGCGTACGCGTTCCGGAATCCTTGCAGGACGAGGACAGCGAAGAGCGATGTGTACAGCGCGCGTGCGATGCCAGTGCGGTGCATGTCGGTGCGCACGTACGCCGATACCTCTACCGACCACTGGTACGCGGGTCGGTCCCGATGCGCACTCGCGTACGCATAGCCGACGACTACTCCGTGGCGCTCGCAGACCAGCCATGGCGTGCACGTGGCGATCCGTTCCACCCTGCGCGCCATCTCCACGCCGTCTGGCGCTTCCAGCTCGAAGGAGGTGGCGCGTCCCACGACCGCGGGTGCGTAGATGTCCGCGAGCGCGGGACCGTCCGCCGTGACTGCGATTCGAATCAGCGTCGTCATGCCGGAAAATTACGCGACGAATCAGTGCCCAGCAGCCGCGCGCTCCAGCGCCGCGATGTCGATCTTCACCATCGTCAGCATGGCCTTCATCGCCCGCTCGGCCTTTGAGCGATCTGGATCCTGGAGCAGCTTCGGCAGGATGGACGGAATGATCTGCCACGAGAGACCGAATCGGTCCTGGAGCCAGCCGCACTGATCCTCCCTGCCTCCGTCGACGAGCTGCGCCCAGAGTCGGTCGACCTCTTCCTGCGTCTCGCAGTTCACGAAGAGCGACACCGCTGGCGTCTGCGGGTGATGTGGACCGCCGTTGAAGAGGATGAACTGCTGCTCGTCCATCTCGAGCGTGGCGCTCATGAGCGCGCCTGCCGGTCCTGGCGACGTGGCCAGCACCTTCATGCTGGGGAAGACCGAGGTGTAGAGCGTTACTGCTTCCTTGACCTGGCCGTTGAACCACAGGAATGGAGTGATCGTGCGCATGGGTGTCCTTGGAGTTGAAGTGGAGTGAGTGAGCGCTACTTGATGGTTGCGTGCCGTGCGTGGTACAGCGCGCCACCGAGCCACGCGAGCGGCAGCGCAGTGACGGCGAGCGCAACGGGATACCACGCGGGACCAAGGTTCATCGGCGCGGTTGCGACGACGCCCGCCGTGGCGATGATGGTTCCGATGGCGCCGCCAATCAGTGCGTGACGCAGTGGTGCGCGTGGGGCGAGCGCGGCGGTGAGGTACATGCCGGCGACCGTGAAGACCGACCGATACGCCAGCGCCAGCGCGTTGAGGCTGGCCTCGAACATCGGCTGACCCCAAGGCGGATACACGCCGAGCACGTGGAGGACCTGGTCGGTGCCGAGCGAGAGCGCGGCTACCGTGAAGAATCCAGCAGCCACGGCGCCCGCGCTTCGGCCGCGTTGGCGGGGTGTGCTGCCCGTCCCTGATGTGGGGTAGTGCGCCGCGATGCGCGTCATGGCTCGGTCTCCTCGGAGTGGGCGCTGTGGGAGCGCGTGTACCCCTAGTCGGAGCCGGTCGCGGGTTCTCTACATCGACTCGAACGGCGCGGAAACCGCTGCTCGGTGGCCGTCAGGGGACGCGAGCGAAGCTGACACTGACACCTTGCTCGCCGCCGATCCGCAGGTCGTACTGGTGACCGCCCAACGTCTGCCGGAACGTGTCCCAATTCACCAGCACGCGTGGGTCCTCACCGCGCGACTGATTGCGGATCTCCCGCACGGTCGCGCATCCGGCGTCGACCGTCGCTTCGACCTTGAAGAAATCACTCGAGGCGTTGCCGGTCAGGACCATACGGAGGCGCAGCGTTCCGATTCGCTTGCCGTCCTCGGTGAGCACGAGCACGAACGGCGCGTCGAGCTTCTGGTGAGGGCCGATGACCTCGAGGGCACGCGTTCCGACTTCCACGGTGTCCACGCGGTCTCGCGGGACTCCATCGAGCAATGCCGCGACGCAACTGGTGTCGCTATTCTCGACCCTGTTGGCCGACGTTGCCACCAGTCTGAGCCCCGAATCTGAGGGAGTGATCGAGCCTGGCCCAGTCGCCGCAAGAGGAAAACGCGTCGCAGCGAACGCGATGCAGCCCACCCCGAGCGCGATCAGTGGGAGTCCAGCGCCCTTGGAGCTGACCTCGATACCGAGCCACTTGATCGTGCCCCCGGGCCGATCGGAATACTTGAGGAGCACCAGTGCGCCAAAGGCCACCAGTGCGATTCCAAGCACCAGCAGCGCCATCAGCATGCGATCTGCCCCCCGTCAGCAACAATGGGCATGGTGACGGCCAGCGTCCGTGACATGAGGTGTCCCGCGATGAGGATGAACGAAACGAATAGAACGCGACGTCGCGGCCACCGCTACGGACATCGGTGTTGACCTGCGGAGGTGCAGATCCTTCGCGCAGCCTGCCCTGAGCCCTTCGGCTTCGCTCAGGGTAAACTTCGTCGAAGGGCTCTGGATCACAACGCTCGCTGCGCTCAGGATGACACGACCCATCAGCGTTGTTGCGTGCGCTGGATGATGCTCCGCACCCGCTTCACTCGCTCCAGCGTCAGCGCACCGGACGCTGGCGAGACGGTGGCCTCGATGGCCGACATCACGTTCGTCCCCCGCGTCACCTGGTCGATCGACCACGCCTCGGCGGACGTCTGCGAGAGGAACAGCAGTGCGTTCACGCGGCCGTCGGCCGAGAGGCGCGACAGGTTCGGCGGCGAGAGTGCATCGAGTGTGTAGGTGATGGCCGCCGTGGAGCCGGTGAAGCGCGTTCGCAGCTCCTCAAAGGCCGTCGTGCGGACTGCCTTGCTTGGTCCGATGAGTTGCGCGACCAGCAGGGCGACGCGTTCGTCAGCGGCGGCCGAGGCGCCACTCGCGCCCACAGCGCGCAGTCCGCTGTCCGCCGAGGCGCTGAATCCGGCGAAGAGGGAATCGGCGTCCTCGGGGATGGTGAGTCGCACCAGTTGAATGGTCATGTTGCGCCGCCGAGTGTCGGGGCCGAGGAGGTCGGGGAAGAGGTGCGTGTGCACGAACGTGAGGCGCGCTACGCGGTCACGCTGTGCCTCGAGCTGTTGCGCGCGCTCCTTGAGCGTGGTTTCGGCAACGTTCAATCGCTGCTGGATCGTCACGTTCCACATGGCGAGCAATCCCGAGAACAGCGGCGACAGCATCACGAGCCGACCCGACCATGTCCTGGTGTGAGGCTCATTCTCGGGCATACAGTCTCCTGGCGTGACAGCGTTCCCTTCGCGCACACCAATAGAATGCGGCCATGCGCATGCCGCCACCGAGCACGTTGCTCGGCCT
>JANOIJ010000332.1:0-4994 GCA_031407575.1 Gemmatimonadaceae bacterium
AGTCGCGCAACGGCGACGAGGATTCGCAGGCGGGTGCGCAGGTGGACTGGAGAGTCGCGCCGAGATAAGTGGTGACTGAAACTGGGGACTGGGGACTGGAGACTGGGGACTGACGGCATCGGCGTCAGTCTCCAGTCTCCAGTCTCCAGTCGCCAGTTTCCAGTCAACAACCGCATACTGGTCGGGGTGTTGACACAACCCGCACACGCACCAACGCCCTTGACGCATTAGTCTCGATAGGTCATGCAGCTCCCCTCCCGCCTCCGTACGCGGCCCCGCTCCGCGTCGCTTTTCGCGATCCTGTTGCTCACGGTCGCGCTCGCCGGCGTGCTCACCTACGAGGCCTGGGACGCCGCGCGATCACACCGCGCCACGGCTGAGCGCACGCTACGCGACTACGCGTCCTTTGCCGCGTGGGAGTTCACCATTTCCGCCAAGGACCACCTCTATTCCACGTTGATCTGGATCTTCGGCCCGGTGGCCCACGAAGATCCGCTCATGCCGCACGAGCCGCTCAAGGCTCCGAAAGTGCTGGCGCGCCTCATGACGAAGGACTTCCAGTGCCCGGATTCCGTGCGCTACTACTTCCGCGTCGACCTTCCGTCAAAAAACCTCGTGATCGACGGGACCGCGCCATCGCCGGCCGTGCAGCGCTGGATCGCGGATACCGTCGCCACCGACGTCGCGCTCCTCTACAAGCGGGACTGGAGCTACTCGTCCGTGTCGGGTGCCATCGCCGGCGAGGCGTGCTCCATCGTCTACCAAGTGAAGTGGAACGCCGACAGGACGCCCGCCGCCGCGTACGGCTTCCGACTCTGCCTCGCGAACATCGCGACTCCGGCCTTCGGCAAGGCGATGAGCAAGTCGAAGCTCCTTCCTCCGTCGCTCATCGGCAATACGCCCAACGACTCGATCCTGTCGGTGGTCGTCAACGATGGCGCGGGCCACATGCTCTGGCGCTCGGCGCGACAGTTCCCCGCGGAGTTCCAAGGCGAGAACAGCATGGCTCACTTCGGCGGCTTCGTCACGAAGGTGGCGATCAATCCGGAATTCGCGAGCCGGCTCGTCATCGGCGGATTGCCGCAGTCGCGCCTCCCGCTCCTGCTCGGGCTGTTGGCGCTCACCGTCGCACTCGCGACCATGGGCGTGCTTCAATTGCGTCGCGAAGACGAGCTGGCGCGGCTCCGCTCGGACTTCGTCACCAGCGTCTCCCACGAGCTGCGCACGCCGCTCGCCCAACTGCGCATGTTCGCCGAGACGCTCATGCTGGGACGCGTGCGTTCAGAGGAAGAGCGGCAGCGCTCACTCGAGATCGTCGACCAGGAAGCTCGGCGACTTTCGCACCTCGTCGAGAACATCCTCCACTTCTCGCGCGCCGAGCGCCAAGCGGTCACGCTGTGTCCGGTGGACACCGCGCTGGCGCCGCAACTGCGCGATGCACTCGAGCTCTTCGCACCCATGGTGCGAGCGCGCCAGGTGCGGATCTCGACGCAGCTCGACGACGGAATCTCCGCGCCCGCTGACGCCAGCGCATTGCGCCAGATGGTGCTCAACCTCCTCGACAACGCGATGAAGTACGGACCAGCAGGCCAGGAAGTTCGCGTCACCCTGACTCGTGCCGGCGTGGCCGCGCGCATCACCATCGACGACGAGGGACCCGGCATCCCGGCTGACGATCGTGACCGGATCTGGAAGCCGTTTCAGCGTCTCGACCGCGATGCCAACTCGGCAGTTGCCGGCAGCGGGATTGGGCTCAGCGTGGTGCGCGAGCTCGCGGTGCGCCATGGCGGGCGCGCATGGGTCGAGCCGATCACTGGCGGCTCACGCTTCGTGATCGAACTGCCCTTCGCCGCCGCGGGTGCCACGTGAAGGCCCGCGTGCTGGTGGTCGAGGATAATCCGGATCTCGCGTTCGGGCTGCGCAACAACCTCGAGATCGAGGGCTATGAAGTCGTCGTCGCCGCCGACGGGCCGTCGGGACTCGAGCGCGCGCGCGCGTGGGTGCCGGACCTCGTGATTCTCGACCTCACGCTGCCCGGCATGGACGGCTATCGCGTCCTGCGCACCCTGCGCGAGGGCGGCTTCGATCAGCCGGTGCTCATCCTCACCGCGCGCGGCGAGGAGTCCGACAAGGTGATGGGATTCCGCCACGGCGCCGACGACTACGTGACGAAGCCGTTCGGCGTGCTCGAGCTGCTCGCGCGCGTGGACTCGCTGTTGCGCCGGTTCACGCGCGCGCGCGGACCCGAAGGCCGCGGCGACGTCGCGTGCTTTGGCGCCATCGAAGTGCGGCGCGCTGCGCGCGCCGTCACGCGGAGCGGCACCGCGGTCACGCTCGCGCCCATGGAGTACGACCTGCTCTGCGCGCTGCTCGACCGCGGGGGCGCGGTTGCGTCGCGTCACGAGTTGATGCGCGAGGTGTGGCGGTACGATACCTCCGTCGTCAGCCGCACCGTCGATACGCACATCGTCGAGCTGCGCCGCAAGCTCGAGGACGACCCCGGCACGCCTCGGCACATTCTCACGGTGCGCAAGGCAGGATATCGCTTGCAGCGCTGAAGCGCCGCCTCACACGATGCGCACGCGTCCTGACATCGCGCTGACAGAGGCGTGACCGAGCGCACACCGCCCGCCCACCGCACCACGCAAGGCGAATCCTAGCCTTCGTCGACGTCCGCACCACGACTTCGACGGAGGGTCCATGCCTCGCCTTTGCTCATCGCTGCTCTGCGTTGCCCTGCTCGCGGGCGACTCTTCCGCGCTCCTCGCGCAATCGCTGCGCGCGACGAATGCGCCCGCGTCGGGCGCGCGGCGAGTGGAACGCCGGGCAACAGCGCCGCGCACCGAGCACGCGCCGGCAATCGACGGCAAGCTCGACGATGCGGCGTGGCGCGATGTCGTGGCACTCGGTGACTTCGTGCAGCAGGCACCGGACGAGGGCAAGCCCGCGACGCAGCGCACCGAGGTGCGGATCGTCATGGACGACGCCTCGCTCTACGTCGCGATGCGGCTCTTCGACTCGGCGCCGGATTCAATCGTTGGACCGCTCGCGAGGCGCGACTACGTCGGCTATTCGGACTGGGCCCACGTCATCGTCGACAGCTATCACGACCGGCGCACCGCATTTCGTTTCGCGGTGAATCCGAGCGGCGTGAAGCGTGATGGCTACATCAGCGGCGACTCCGAGTTTCGCGAGGATCCCGGTTGGGATGCGGTGTGGGACGTCGCAACGAGCCGAGACGCCGCGGGTTGGAATGCGGAGTTTCGTATCCCGCTCTCGCAGCTCCGCTTCAGCGCCGGCCAAGGCGCGAGCGACTGGGGCATCGAGTTCATTCGCGATCTCGCGCGGCGGAATGAGCGCTCGATGTGGGCGCCGATCTCGCCATCCGAAAGCCGGTTCGTCTCGCTGTTCGGTACGCTCGAGCAGGTCCGCACCGACGCCGCCCCGCGTCGCCTGGAGTTCACGCCATACACGGTCGCCAAGCGTGCCTCGAACGCAGCCGTGCTCGCGAACCCGCTCGCGCGCGCCCGCGAGGGCACCATGACCGTCGGCGCCGACTTCAAGGTCGGCATCACCTCGGACCTGACGCTGACCGGCACCCTGAACCCCGACTTCGGGCAGGTGGAGGCCGACCCGTCCGAGGTGAATCTTACCGGCGTCGAGACATTTTTCCGGGAGCGCCGGCCGTTCTTCGTCGAGGGCGGCGATCTCTTTCAGTACGGCCTCACGTTGAGCGAGTGGATATTCGGCAGCGAGCAACTCTTCTACTCGCGGCGCATCGGCCGGGCGCCGCAGGGTAAGCTCCCGTCCTCGGCGGCACATACGGCGATGCCGACGTCCACGTCGCTGCTCGGCGCGGCCAAGCTCACGGGGGTCGTGAGCGGGTGGCGGCTGGGCGCACTCAGCGTGGCGACCCCGGAGACGCACGGTACGTACGCGATGCCGAATGGCACGACGGCCACGGCCGTGGTGGAGCCGCTGACCCACTATGGCGTCGTCCGCGCGTCGCGCGATTTTGACCAGGGCAACAGCTCGCTCGGCGGCATCGCGACGACGACGAATCGTCGTCTGGGCGATTCGTCCACGGCGCGCTTGCACGACGGCGCGTACGCGGGCGGCGTGGAGGGACGCTGGCGCTTCGGGAGCGGCAAGAATTATGGCGTGAGCGGCTATCTCTTCGGCAGCGCGCTCTCCGGTTCGCGCGAGGCGCTGCTAGCGACGCAGACCAACACCACCCACCTCTTCCAGCGCCCGGACGATACCCAGCGCGTCGACTCATCGGCCACGTCGATGAACGGGTTTGCGTCCGAGCTGCGGTTCCAGAAGGACGGAGGAGGCATGCCGCGCGGCGGTCTCGTCGCGCACGTCGTCTCGCGCGGATTCGACGTCAACAACCTCGGGTTCCAGAACACGAGCGGATATGAGAGCTCGGCTGGCTGGCTGGGATGGGAGTTCTTCACGCCGACGCGATTCACACGGCAGCGCTCGGCGTGGGTCAACGCGTGGTCGATGTGGGGCGCGGACGGCGAGCGCCGAGTGACCGGCGGCAACCTCTTCACGCAGGTGGTCTTTCACAACTTCTGGCAGCTGACGAGCATAGCGGGACACCTGCTGCCAGGTCGTTCCACCGTGCTCCTTCGCGGAGGACCGACCGTTCGCACGCCGAGCGCGGTGACGTACAATGTTCGCCTGACGTCCGATCCACGCCGCGGCGTTGTCGGTGAGCTGTGGACGATCGGCCGCGCATTCCAGGACGGCGGCTCATTCGCGTCAGTTGCGCCGAGCGTGACCTTCCGGCCATCAGGCCGTCTCGAGCTGCAACTTCAGCCAACGGTCGCGTGGACGCGTAGTCGGTCGCAGTACGTTGGCTCGCCGCAGAACGCCGCAGGCACGCACTACCTCGTGGGGGACCTCCATCAGCGTACGACGTCGGTCACGACGCGCGTCAACTACGCCTTCACGACGGCGCTCACGCTGCAGGGCTATGCGCAGCC
>JANOIJ010000379.1:0-34674 GCA_031407575.1 Gemmatimonadaceae bacterium
AAGCGGATCTTCGAGAGCAATAGCGTCCCGACGCCGAGGGCAAGGAGTCGAAGCCCGGACATCGCCTCGTCGAATCGCGAGCCTCCCCGGCCGACGGCGTGACCCCGACTCTGACCCCCCGACTCTGACCCCGACACTGACCCCGACTCTGACCCCCAAAATGCAGCGACTCACCACTCTCATCGTCGCCACCGGCATGCTGGCGGCCGGTGCACTAGACGCGCAGGACCGCTCGCACTCACGCTCGATGGTCGCATCAAAGTCCGGCGTCGTCGCGAGCGAGAGCGTCCTCGCGTCGCAGGTCGGCGCGGCCATCCTCGAGCGCGGCGGCAACGCGATCGACGCCGCGGTGGCGGTCAACGCGATGATGGGACTCGTGGCGCCGATGAATGACGGCATCGGCGGCGACCTCTTCGCCATCGTCTACGACGCGAGATCGCAGAAGCTCTACGGGCTCAATGCGTCCGGATGGTCACCGGCGAAACTCACCGCAGACTACCTGCTCGCCAAGGGCATCACGAGGATGCCCACCCGCGGCATCGATGCGGTGACCGTGCCCGGCGCCGTGGAAGGATGGGACAAGCTGCTCAAGCGGTTCGGGCGACTCGGCTTCGCCGACGTGCTCGCGCCGGCGATCGCGTACGCGGACTCGGGATTCCCCGTCGGCGAGATCGTGAGCGCGTACTGGCGCGATACCGGCAGCGTGAACCCGCTGCGCGCGGACGCACCCACCGCGAAGACCTTCCTCATCGACGGGCGAGCCCCCGCCGCAGGTGAGATGTTCCGCAATCCGGATCTCGCCTGGTCGTATCGCCAGATCGCGCAGTACGGACGTAGCGCGTTCTACAAGGGCGACGTCGGTCTCAAGATCCTCGCGACGTCAAAGAGCCACGGTGGCACGATGGACGGCGGCGACCTCGCCGGATTCCAGGCCGAGTGGGTCGAGCCCATCTCCACAACGTATCGCGGCTGGACCGTGCACGAGCTGCCGCCCAACGGGCAAGGGATCGCCGCGCTGGAGATGCTCAACATCATGGAGACGTTTCCGCTCGCCGAGGCCGGCCACAACTCCGTGCGCGCGTTGCACCTGATGATCGAGGCGAAGAAGCTCGCGTACGCCGACATGCTGCGCCACGACGCCGACCCGAAGTTCTCGACCATTCCAGTGAACGGCATGAAGTCGAAGGCATTCGCGCGCGAACGTGCGCAACGCATCGACGCGGCGCGCGCGAGCTGCGACGTGGGACCGGGTATGCCGCCCGCGACGGACAACGGCACGACGTACCTGAGCGTTGTGGATCGCGAGGGCAACATGATCTCGCTCATCCAGAGCAACTATTCCTCGGTGGGCTTCGGGGCGGGGATCGCTGTTGCCGGCGCTGGCTTCGCGCTGCACAACCGCGGCGGCGGGTTCACGCTGGACAAGACGTCGCCGAACGTGCTCGCGGGCCGCAAGCGGCCGTTGCACACGATCATCCCGGCGTTCATGGAGCGCGGCGACGTGCGCATCGCGTTCGGCATCATGGGCGGCTGGAACCAGGCGCAGGCGCACGCGCAGTACGTGTCGAACATCGTGGACTTCGGCATGAGCATCCAAGGCGCGATGGATGCGCCGCGCTTTTCCAAGGAAACGTTCGCTGGCTGCGACGTGAATCTCGAGGCGCGCATTCCGGAGTCGATTCGCGCGGGGCTGGCGGCTCGAGGGCATGCCATCGTGCTGCGCGGCGACTACTCGTCCACGCGGATGGGCGCGGGGCAGGCGGTGATGCGCAACTTCTCGACGGGGATCAACTTTGGCGCGTCGGATCCACGAAAGGATGGCGCGGCGGTGCAGGAGTTGCGAAAACCATAGCTAAGAGAGCATCGATGGACGGCCCGCAGTTGGAAAGCACACGCGTTTCATGCCGCGGAGTTCCTGAATGACATGACGTGCCACCATCACGGCGCCGTCCGCGAGATGACGAACGTGTACTTGTCCGTCGCACCATCCGAAAACCGGATCTCGGCGCGGCCGGACCCCTTCGTCGTCGATCCGGGATCGAGACGAAACTCGAAGACCTGCCAATCGTGCTCGTCCCACGAGAGGCGCATGCGTCCCGCCGTACATGTACCATCGCGCAGCTTGCAACCGAACTGCGCGGTTGGTCCGTTCGATCGCATCGCGCCGCCAAGCGCGCTGTCAACCTGCACGACCGTCGCCGTAAAAGTGATCCACGGTGCCGGCCGCGCCTGCGGTTCGTCCGGGTTGGGCACCGAACTGAACGCGAGCCGCCACTCGCCAGCCAGGCCGGTCGGCGCAACCGCCTGCCCGAAAGCGACGTCGCTGCCGCCAACACATGCCAGCGCAACGAGAGCCGACAGCGCGATTCGTTTCAACATTTTCCGGTGGGTTGACGTTGTTCTGCGAGCCCGCAACTCAGATTAAGTCTGCGCATTTGGTAGTTGCGGTGCAAATTCGAGAGAGTCGTCGGGTTCGTTGATCGCCAAGGTGTGTAGAGGAACGGCGGCCAGCAGAGGAAACGCGGACGGAGACTTTGAGGGATTCCGAAGAGGTTAGTAGGCAGGAACGCTGGGCAGTCTCCCCAGTCCTCTGCGTACCTCCGCTCCTCTGCGACCTCTGCGGTTAGCGGATGCAGTCGATCCAGAGCAGGCAACGAGACCTCCGCGGTTAACGGATGCAGACGCCAAACAGAACGACGACAATCCACGAGACCCCATGAGCGACACCCCGAAGCACCTCACGCGACGCGAGCTCCTCGAGCGAGTCACCAAGGGCATGATCGTCACCGCGATCGCGACACCACTTGGAGGCGCATTCGAGAAGGCGTTCGCACTGACCGCTCAGGTGGATCCCGTCAACGCCGTCGCGGGTGTCGACCGTGTCGTGATGAAGCGCGGCAAGACCTACCTCAACGCGTGGGCAGGATATGGAACGCCGCCGAGGCCGGGCCGCGGAGGACGTGGTGGCGGAGCAGCGACGCCCGCGGGCCCCGCGCCGAAGACCACGTGGTCCAAGGTGTCGGGCCCGGGCACGGTCGCCTTCGCGGACCCGAATGCCGCCGTCACCACCGCAAAGTTCTCGGCAGCCGGTGACTACGTGCTGCGCGTGTCGGCCGACAACGGCGAGACGAAAGCATCGTCTACACTGACCGTGAAAGTCGAACTGCCGCCACCGGTGAAGCAGCTCGCGCCCGTCGTCACGACGATGCACACGATCACGAGCCCATTGTGGAACGCGCGAGCCAAGGTGCTCATCACCTCGTGGATTCCGCACTGCATCGTTCAGTGCACCCGTCCCGATATTCCAGCCGGTCGCGGCGATGGAGGTCTCGACAACTTCATCGAGGCGGCGAAGGCATTGCGCGGAGAGCCGCACGTCGCGCACAAGGGATACGTCTTCTCGAATGCGTGGGTGCACCAGACCGTCGAGGCGATGAGTCTCGCGTTGATGGTCGATCCGCAGGGAGACCAGGAGATCATCGCCGCGCAGGCGCACATGCGCACGACACTGGATGCGTGGATTCCGCAGATCCTCGCCGCGCAGCATCCCGACGGATATCTCCAAACCGCATTCACGCTGCGCAATGCGGCGCGGCCGGGAGGCGTCGGTTATCCGGGAGGCTCGGGCCAGGCGTGGACGCAACGCTGGAGCCCCTCGGCCCGCGCGAATCATGAGGGATACGTCGCCGGCTATTTCATCGAATCGGCGATCAATCACTACACGATGACCGGTCGCAAGGACGCGCGCTTGTACGACGCCGCGAAGAAGCTGTCCGACTGCTGGGCCGACAACATTGGGCCGGCGCCGAAGCAGGAGTGGTTCGACGGGCACCAGCAGATGGAGCAGGCGCTCGTGCGGTTCGGGCGCTTCGTCAATGAAGTGGAAGGTGGCGGGAAGGGTGATCGCTACGTCGCGCTGGCGAAGTTCCTGCTCGACTGCCGACGCAACGGCTCGGAGTACGATCAAAGCCATCTTCCCGTGACCCAGCAGTACGAGGCGGTCGGTCACGCCGTGCGCGCCGTGTACAACTACTCCGCCATGGCCGATGTGGCGGTGGAGACGCACGACGTCGACTACCAGAGCGCCGTGAAGTCGCTCTGGGACAACATCGTCCATCGCAAGTACTACCTCACTGGCGGCGTCGGGAGCGGCGAGACGTCGGAGGGGTTTGGCCCGAACTACTCGCTGCGCAACAACGCGTATTGCGAGGCGTGCTCGAGCTGCGGTGAGATCTTCTTCCAGTGGAAGCTGCACCTCGCCTACCACGAAGCGAAGTATGCGGACCTCTTCGAGCAGACGCTCTACAACGCGCTCCTCGGTTCGCTCGACCTCAAGGGCACCGAGTTCTTCTACACGAATCCGCTCGCGCAGACGGGGCGGCGCTCGGCGTGGCACAGTGTGCCGTGCTGCACCGGCAACATTCCGCGCACGCTGTTGATGCTTCCCACGTGGATGTACTCGAAGGACACGAACGCCATCCAGGTGAACCTGTTCGTCGGGAGCCGAGTGACGGTCGACAACGTGGCCGGCACAGATGTAGAGATGGTGCAGGACACCAACTATCCGTGGGACGGCGCCGTCGCAATCACCGTGAATCCGAAGGCACGCAAGCAATTCGCGATCAGGATTCGCGTCCCGAAGCGGGACGTCAGCGCGCTCTATACCGCGGCGCCCAATGCGGACGGTGTCGGATCGGTCAAGGTGAATGGACGCGTCGTGAAGCCCGTGATGGTCGATGGATACGCGTCGATCACGCGCACCTGGAGCGCGGGCGACACGATCGAGTTTGTACTTCCGATGAAGATCCAGCGCGTGCGCGCCGACGATCGGATCACCGGCAACAAGGATCGCGTCGCGCTGCGGTACGGACCGCTCGTGTACAACATTGAGAAGGTCGATCAGGACATCGACGGCGTGCTCGCGCCCGATGCGCCGTTGAAAACCGAGTGGCGGGGCGATTTGCTCGGCGGTGTCACCGTGATCACGGGCACGTTCGCGAGCGGCGCACCGATGCTCGCGATTCCCAACTACGCGCGCTTCAACCGCAATCCGCCCGCTCCGCCGCCCGCACCGGCACCGGATTCGGCGACGGCGGCGGCCAACAGGGTGGCGATTGCCACGGCTGCTGCGGTGGCGGTTGCCGCTGGTCGTCCACTTCCGCGCGGCGCGGGGCAGGTTCCCACGTCGATTGTGTGGATTCGCGAGAGACCGGGGTGAATCGGGCCATCTGAACCGCGTGCGCCGCTTCAGCGTGCGTTTGTGTGCCTCGTGACTCATGCGCGAGACATGCGAAGCGCACCCACCCAGATCAGACCCGGCAGAGACAGACTCTCCCGCAATGTGTGGTTCGTGTCGGTGGAGGTTCCTCCGCCTGTTTCCGAGTCGGGTGCAGGTAGCGACGGGTGAGCGCCACCGCCTGATGGACCGCGCATGAGCAACCAACCCAATACGGTCGCCGCTGATGTCCAGAGTGCGACCCAAAGCACGAGATTCTCCGTCACGTCGCCGTACGTCCCTGCCCAGAACGCCGCATACGCCCCCCACATCACGTAGGTCTCGGCCAGGAAGCGCGCGAGCCCCCGGTCGAGTCGCCGGCTCAGCACGTTGGCAAGCGTAAACCCGACCATGATGAGCGCGATCGGGTAGTGCCCTTGCATGGCAAGCGACATCAGGAAGGCATTGAGCCACCCAGCGATGCCCCCCAAGAGCGCACCACCAACCAAGCGCCCTTTGTTGGGAAGCAATGGGTCGACGAGATGACCGAGTGTTGTTAGGTGGCGCCTGAGCCAGTTTCGAATCGGCTGACCCGCAACCGGAAGGCTGATGACTTGATCCAAAGCCCGCTCGAGAGAGATGGGATCGATGTCGAGCTCACCGGCGATTCGCCGCAGCTCTGCGACCGTAATACCGGAGGCGGGTGGAAGCTCTCGAGTCGCACGCTCGATGACCTCTCGCATCTGTGCGTCGGTCAGGACGAAATCATCCGAGGATTTCTCATCGATCATCCGTGCTGCCCTCAGGTGGATGGAAAAGTCTGCAACGGGCAAGCTAACGCCACACGGCAGGTGCAAGCGACACGGCACCGGTGCGGACGGATCCGCGCCGATACGGCCCGCCGCGTCACGTCCTACCAGACGCCGGGAATAAGCCGGAATCGCACACGCGCCGCGTAGGCCGTGTAACCCGGTAGCTCGCGCCGGAGGAAGCGCTCCTCCAGCCGAAGCCGCATCACCATGAGCGCGAGCGGCACGACTGCACCCAGCGCCGCGACGTACGACTGCAGCCACAAGCCGAGCCCGACGAGGATCAACGGATCCGCGGCGTAGAATGGGTGACGAACGACGCCATACGGTCCCGAGTCTGCGACTACGTGCGTCCGCTCGCTCTGCAAGCGGACCACAGCGATGGCAAAGGCGTTCGCCCGCAGAGCGAGACTCTTGACGCTCCATCCAAGCGCAAACAGCACGAGGCCCAGGCCCGCGACAACGGGCGAGGGGCGAGGCAGCGCATGCCACCGAAACGCGTCGAGGCCAGCGACAATGGGTAGCCCAAGAAATCCGGTTGCCAGCACACCGAGCAGGAGCAACCGGTCCGCCCGTGACTGCTCCCTGTGCACAGGCAGACCGGCGCGCTCGCGCAGGACGCCGGGGTTGACGCGGTAGACGACGAAGGCGCCGAGTGCGCGAATGAGGAACAGCACCGCCAGCAGCACCCACGCCCGCCACCATGCGAGCGTCCCCGCTGAGAGGAACAACAGACTCGCGACGAGGACTGCGTCCGCGACGAGTCGGACCACGACTCTGAGCATTGGTACTCGATAGGGTGGCGAAGGGGTACGGAGCGCAAGTCAGCCTAAATGCGTATTTCGCCGCTTCATCGCGTGCGACGCGGCACGTGCGGATGTCCTCACGTTCATCGCGTCACAGCTTGGCATGCGGCCGCGTTTGGGACGACAGCGCGATCACGCGGAGGCGATACGGTGTCGCGGAAGCACGATTGGTTTTCGATCGATGTGCCGCTTGAGCGTTCCATGCTCATCGACTCGGAAGCACAAGTGCAGCTCTCCAATCGTCTCTGCACCCGTCTCCTTCAAGCTCACGTCGACAAACCTGTGGTCCGCGGCGACAGCGGTCGTACGTGCCTGCGGAGCCAACTGCGTTCTGGAGTCCTGCCTTCGAGTCTTGAATCCGACGATCCGGATGATCGAGCACGTCCGCGCCGATCTCCTCGAGGATCGGAATCGCCTGCCATTCCACGAGCCATTTCGGCCTGGCCCCCTTGCTCAGGTTCTTGTTGAACGGGGGATTCACGCCGGTCATGGTCCACACGAACGTGGTTCCCGTCTCGTTGTATCTCCTCGGCACGCGCAAGGACCTCGTGCAACTCGTCGTCAGTCAGTCGCATCGCGCGGGTCTCGGTGCTGTGGCCATTCGTCGATTGTCCCATCGCTGTGGGCGAAGCCACGCACGCATGCACTGGCTGGAAGCGTGAAGCCCACTGGCGGCCTAACTCTACACGTCAGTTGCGACCGCGTCCATCCATGCGAGCGAAGCGAGCGGGCACTCGCTCGTTTCACCGTCGACGACCTCGTGATTGCATGAGCGCCGTCATCGCCAAGGATCAACGGCAATCTCCTTAGGCATAACGAAGGGCCTGTCGCGACGAGATTTGAGTCTCATACCTGGCCCTCGGCGCTACGGACGGCGCTCCGCATCTACCGCCGCGGCGATCAGGTTCAGGAACTCTCTCCTGGCCGTCGATCTCTCTGGCTCCGTCGCTACGGGCCAAGCGCTATTGATCGCCACAACCAGCCGTCGAGCTGGATCGACATAGATCAGCGGACCGTGAATGCCAATCGCGGCGAAGCGGCCGCCGTCACAGGAGAGGTTGTCCATTGCTGTCTCACGCTATGGAGAAGCCGTGCGATCGAGGTGCCGGCGATGTTGGAACCAGCCGCCGGCAGCGCCACACAGTGCACCGAGTGCGATGTCACCGACTGGCGCCCACTCGAACGGCGCAGGGGCCGCGATGAGAAACGCCGGTATCAGCAAGAGTGGTGGCCACACAATTAATGCGCCGTGCAGCATGTGGGCACGGCCGGCTATTCGTGCGGCGAAGTAGCCAGCGATTGCTCCAGCAAGGACCACTGCAAGGAGATGCGCTCCCCTGGGGACGGGCTCCAGTGCCGTCGCCACCACGCCAGGCTGGCGCACGAGTCTCGCGATGGAATCGTCCGTCACGCCCTCCCGCCGTAGTTGACGAGCGCGTGCCGCACTTGCGCTCTCGGTACGGTCGCTGTTGCCGAGCGAGGAGAGCGCGGCTTCACCAGCGCAGGTGAGGATCGTACTGAGGACTCCACCCACAATGATGGCCATGAATGACCGGAGCCAAGCCATAGTTGAGAGCGAAGTGGTGAGGCCTACGGCGACAGCGGCGAACGCTCAATCGTGCCTTCGATCATCCAGTCTTCAACCCGATTGCCTGCACCACCAGCCGCGCCAACTCGCCCTGCATCCGTGACCTGACCTCGGCCATCGCAGGGTCGCGGGCCACGTTGCGCCGCTCGAGGGAATCGCGTTGCAGATCGTACAGCTCGTCCTGGTCGGGAAACTTGATCCAATGGATGTACTTGTACCGCGATGTCCTCACGGCCCGGTAGTCCATGTCCAACAGGTGCGGAAATGGCTGCTCGTTGGTGTAGAACTCCACCAACACCGACTGCCGCCAGTCTGATGGCGTCCCGGCGAACAGCGGAATCAATGAGCGGCCCTGGATCTGCGTGCCGATTGGCACTCCAGCGAACTCCAGCAGCGTCGGCGCAAGATCGACCGTCAGCGCCAGCCCGCTGGGCCGAGAGGCTGCGGGAACCCTTGGCGGATACCGCACCAGTAGCGGATTTCGGATCGACTCCTCGTAGGGCAAGCGACGTTCCGTGGTGAGCCCGTGCTCACCGAAGAAGAATCCGTTGTCGCTGCTCAGCACGATCACCGTCTTGTCCAGGAGCTGCAGCGAGTCCAGCGTCGACATGATCCGCCCAAGACTCTGGTCCACACCGCGGATCATCTCGGCGCGGCGGCGAATGGTCTCCTCGCCGGTCCACGGCGCGACGCGATGCTGATGCTCGCCGGTTGCGGTCGTCGGCGCTGCCGGAAGCCTGGCAAGCGCTTGCCGGATGACCGGCTTCCCGTCGAGATCCGCCGCCACCTCAGACTGCAGCTGTCGTCGCGGGAACATTCGGTCTTTGTAGCGACCCTCATCACGCGGCGCCGGGATGTAACCCCGGTCGCTCTCCGGATCGAGCGACCCATCGTTGCGCTGCACCACATCCGGATGCACCGCCTTGTGCGCGAGATACACAAGGAATGGCTTCGCGTGTTCACGCCGAATGAACGCGACCGCCCGGTCGGTGAGCAGGTCCGTGGTATACCCCGGCACCTTCCTTAGGCTGCCCTCCTCGAACAGCTCAGGATCCGTGGAGCTCCCTTGTCCGCGCATCGCCGACCAGTAGTCCCAGCCGGGACGCGGCGTCGCGTCGTTCCCCATGTGCCACTTGCCCAGAAATGCGGTCCGGTACCCCGAACGCTGCAGCGGGATGTTGAAGGTTTCGAGGTGATGGCTCGCCAGGTCGCGCGCGACGTTGTCGATGATGCCGTGTCGAGAGGGGTATTGACCGGTGAGGAGCGTGGCGCGGTTGGGCGAGCAGAGCGGCACCGCGTGGAACGCGTTGACGAAGAGGGCGCCGTCGGTCGCCAGGCGATCGATGTTGGGCGTTTCGAGGTACGGATGCCCGCCGGCGTGGAACTCGTCGAACCGGAGATCGTCCACGAGCACGACGACGATGTTCGGGCGGACGGCCGCTGGTGTGGGCGATGGCGGTGGAGTCTGAGGCGCGCCGCATGCCGCGGTGCCGAGCAGGAACAGGGCGACGCTGAAGCGGTACATTCGCATGTGCTAGGTCGTCGAGAGGGGAAGGGTTCGTTCTCGTTTTCGATGTCCGCCGCAGGGCGCGCAGCAAGCAGGTCCCTCTCTTCGCTCGGGACGACCTACTTCTTGCGTGCCGCGAGACGCACCAGATCGCGTTCGGCGGCGAGAAACGCGAAGCCGGGCCACCCGCCAGAATCCACGGCGCGCTTGAACCATCGCGTCGCGTTTGCCGAGTCGCCCCGCACGAGGTACCAGTTGCCCACGCCATAGCTCAGCGTCGCCACTTGCACGGCCGCCGTGTCCGCGTGCGACACCACCTGCTCGGGGCCGATGACGCCGCGATACAACTTGAGCCGCTGCGAGTACGCGGTCGCCGACGTGATCTTGAGTGCGTCCGTCACGGGTGCGAGCGCCTGCTGTGCCTCTGCCGGCCGCTTCGCGCGCGCGAGTGACATCCACAACCAATCCGACGACCCGGCGATCTCGTTGTCGTTCGGCGCGCGCTTCTGCGCCTGCGCAAACGCATCGGCGGCCCGGTCGAACGCACCGAGCTCGAAGTGCGCGACGCCCAGGTGGTACCAGATGTCGTAGTTCGTGGAGTCGAGCGCGATGCCGCGCGTAAGGTCGGCAAGCGCCTTGTCGAACTGGCCGGTGGAGATGTACCGATGTCCGCGCCACCGGTAGAGCAACGGATTGCCGGGCGCGATGGCCATTCCCTTTCCGAACGTCGCGATCGCGTCGTGATACTGGCGTACCGCAGCCTGCGCGAGGCCGAGCTGCAGGATCCTCTCGACATTGCGCGGATCGCTCGCGAGCGCTTGCGCAGCGCGCGCGATGGCGCCGGTGTCCGCCTGCGCGCGGAACTCCACGCCGGCGAGCGAGCGATACTCCGGCGATTGTGCGCGCACTGGAGGCACGGCGAGCGCGAGCGTGAGCAGCGTGACGAGTGTGGTGCGCATCAGTGTGCTCCGGAACTGGGAGAGGCAGAACAACGCCGGCCAATATGCACTCGGCGTCGCGATAGCGAAGCAGGTGCGCCCACGCACAGTTTGCGACATGCGCCTTCGCGTCGCCATGCCGTTGCTGCTCGCCATGATCGTCTCGTGCGGAGACAGCACCGCACCTCCATCCGGTTCGCTCGCCTTCACCATTGCGGGCCTTCCGAGCGGCGTCTCACCGGCGGTGGTCGTCACGGGCCCGGCCGGCTTCCGCGCAACCATCGACGCTACGCGCACGCTCCCGTCGCTGCCCGCCGGCACGTACACGATCGTCGCGTCGGACGTCACGAGTGCCGGCGCGCGATACACGGCGTCTCCCGCCACACAGACAATCACGATCGGCGACGGCGCGCCCGGTACCGCGAGCCCGATCACCTACACGCTCGCGACGGCGCGACTCGCCGTCTCGATGAGCGGGCTCCCGATTGGCACAGTTGGCAGCGCGACAGTGACCGGACCAGGCGGCTTCTCGCGCGTGCTCACGGGCACCACGCAGGTCGACCTGCTGGAACCGGGCACGTACAGCGTCGTGGCGAGCGACATACAGGTAGGCGCGGCGACGTATCGTCCGTCGCAGCGGACGCAGGTCGTCGTGCTCACCGCGTCCAGCGTGCCAGCGTCGGCAACCATTCTTTACGTCGCAGGCACCGCGGTACTCGACGTCACCATCGCCGGCCTGGCGCAAGGCGTGGACGGCGCGGTCACCGTCACGGGCCCAAGCGGTTATGCGCGCACGCTCATCGGCTCGACGACACTCGACGGACTCGAGGCAGGCACGTACACCGTTGCGCCGGCGATCGTCGGAAATGCGCTCACGACGTTCAAGCCGACGCCCGCGAGCCAATCCACCGCGCTCGCTACCGGCGGAACGGCCGTGCTGGTGGTGACGTACGTCGCGACGCCGCTCGAACTGAGCGTGCAATTGGTCGCGGACGCGCTCACGCAACCGGTCTTCGTCACTGCCCCGATTGGCGACACCCGGCTCTTCATCGTCGAGCGCGGCGGACGCATTCGCGTCGTCGTGAATGGTGCGCTGCTCGCCACGCCATTCCTCGACATGCGGAGCCGCGTGAACAATGCGGGCGAGCGCGGGCTGCTGGGCATGGCGTTCGATCCGGGCTACGCGACGAACGGATTCTTCTACGTCTACTACGTGGACGTGAGCGGCGACATCGCAGTGGAGCGCGTCAGTTCCACGCCGGGGAGCAACGTCGCGGGAAGCAGCAGCGGGTTGTTGGTGGTCATTCCACATCGCGGCGCCGAGCATCACGGCGGGATGATCGCGTTCGGGCCGGACAGCCTCCTCTACTTCGCGCCGGGCGACGGTGGCTGCTGCGGCGACCCGCAGAACAATGCGCAGAACCTCAACTCGCTGCTGGGCAAGGTGCTGCGCATCGACGTGCGGACGGTGCCGTACACGATTCCGGCGAGCAATCCGTTCGTGGGACGCAGCGGAATGCGCGGTGAGATCTGGGCGTACGGGCTTCGCAGCCCGTGGCGCTTCTCGTTCGACGCGCCGACTGCGTCGGTGTTCATTGGCGACGTGGGTCAGGATGCGCGCGAGGAGGTGAACGTCGCACCTGTGAGCAGTGCCGGGCTGAACTACGGCTGGCGGTTCATGGAGGGCATCGCGTGCTACAACCCGTCGCTCACTTGCGAGGACGGCAGGACGCTGACGCTACCGGCGTACGACTACCCGCACAGCGACGGCTGCTCGGTGATCGGAGGCTACGTCTATCGCGGCGTGGCGATCCCCGAGCTCACGGGCCACTACCTGTTCGGTGATTTTTGCCGAGGGTGGTTGCGCAGCTTCCGGAACACGACGTCGGGCGCGGCGGACGTGCGCGCGTGGGCGGGAATTGCGCTGCCGCAAACGGTGTCGTTCGGGCGGGATGGCGCGGGCGAGTTGTATGTCGTCGCGCAGACGCGGGTGTGGCGGATCATGCGCAAGCCGTAGGGCTCTCACGTGTCATCCTGAGCCGTAGGCGAAGGATCTGCACCCTCGCCGCACTGCACGTGCAGATCCTTCGCTCTATGCTCAGGATGACAAGCAATTCAACCGGCAGGTGGCTCCTCTTCGTCCGCGACGCTGGCGAAGAACTGGCGGACGTCGAGCTCGAATGGCGGCACTGATGCGTCGGGCTGCCACGTGAGCTGATCGTCGATCAATGCCGCGCGGTCATTGCCGGGCTTCCACACTTCGAACGCCTCGGCCTCGCCGTCCACGACCCAGTACTCGGGCACGCCGTTCCTCTGGAAGAACCGCCGCTTGGTGATCCGGTCGTGCCGAGCCGACGACGGCGACAGCACCTCGACGGCAAGGAGGAGCCGCGTCACGAGATCTTTCATTCGCGGCATTCGTCCATCGATGGCGGGATCGACGAACACGTCTGGCTCAAATCGCGAGTCCTTCGTAAGTCGCACTTCGCCCGGACCATAACCTACTTCACCCAGGCGGTGCTGCTTCACGTACGCGTCCAGGAGTAGCATCAACTCCTTGGCGATGCGCTGATGCCGCTTGTTCGGCCCGGGCGTCACGAGCAGCTCGCCGTCCACGAGCTCGTACCGCGGAGCGAGTTCTTCGCGTTCGTTGACGAGACGGTCGAATTCTTCGACCGACCAGCGAGACGGCTGGAGAGCAGGCATGGACATAAGATGCTCGGCACGATGTGGCGAAGGCAACTCGGCATCACCGAACATGGTGTCGAGCGCGCGCATCTCCGTCACCATTTCGACGCGCGCCGCATCACGGCCATGCATGTGATGTTGTCATCCTGAGCGAAGGCGAAGGATCTGCACCTCGTCGGTCGCAAGGGGAAGGTGCAGATCCTTCGCTGCGCTCAGGATGACAACACTGACCGCGGGAGGACGGCGCTATCGAACGCGTCGAATGCTCATCGTCGCCAGTGTCTCGCTGCTTGCACCGGACTCTCGCGGGCACGCGGGACTTCCGTCCGTGTCAGGTTCCTTGACCCATGAGCTCGGAATCGACTGGTCGGAGCACACGCGCAACTGCGAGCCGACTGGACGCGCGCCGAGCCGAACGAGCAGGACGCCCGGATACACGCGCGAACCGTCGGAGCCCGAGCACCCGGAAAGGCTGACGTAGTCGACTGCAACCCAGTCCTTGCCTCGACTTTCGCTGCGACACACGACGCGAGAGTCAGCCACGCCACTCACCGAGCCCATGGTCGTGGCACGCGGCGGAGCCAGCAGAGTGGTGCCGCCGCTCTCGCCCGGTGACCGAGGCCCTTTCGTGCCGCCGCGCAGATTGATGCCCGAGCACGCAGAGCACACGATGCAGGTCATCAGCGCGATCATTGCGGGTCTCATGGACGCTCCTCGGTTGTCGGCGCTACCACTTCCAAGACTTCATAGCGCAAGCGCTCCACTGTCGAGACACCGAACGACGATGGCACCTGCATACGGGGTCAGAGTAGGGGGTCAGAGTAGGGACTCTGACCCCGCTATCGTCCCCGGACCCGAGAGTTTGCGACACGAAAGCTGGCGATACCGCACGTCAAGCCAGAAGCTCACCTTTACGACGAACAGGTTGCTGCCCACGTCCATCAACGGCAGGATTGACGAATACGTCAGGCGCAAGCCGCGATTCTTTCGTAAGCCGCACCTCACCCGGACCGTACCCCACCTCCCCCAAGCGGTGCTGCTTCACGTACGCGTGCAGGAGCAGCATCAACTCCTTGGCGATGCGCTGGTGCTTGTTGTTCGGCCCCGGCGTCACGAGCAGCTCGCCGTCCACGAGCTCGTACCGCGGAGAGTATCCCTCGCGTTCGTCGACGAGACGGTCGAAATCGTCGACGGACCAGTGAGACGGCTGGAGCGCAGGCATGAACATAAGATGCTCGGCACGATGTGGCGAAGGCAACTCGGCATCACCGAGCCTGCCGTCGAGCGCGCGCATCTCCGTCACCATTCCGATGCGTGCCGCATCATGTCCTCTCACGTTGTCCATCCGAGCCGAGGGCGAAAAAACTACATGGACCGAAGTGCAGACGACTACCTCGCCTTCTGCTTGCACCGGACTCGCGTGGGCACGCGAGACTTTCCATCCCGCTACCGCACGCCAAGCCAGTAACTCACCTTCACGACGAACAGGTTGTCGCCCGGCGCGCGCGTGGAGTCGAACAGGTCGCGCGGGTTGATCAGCTCACCTGCGGCGCCGAGATCCTGACGGCTCTGCTGCCAGATGAGGAACGCGGTGCTGCCGGGCAGGTACTCCCAGCGCAGCACGAGATTGGAGCGGAACGACAATCGATTGAAGTCCAGCGCCGGCAGTGACAACGAGTCGGCGCCGTCGCGCACCGTGTGCGTGCCGTTCGTCTCGTGCGTGATTGTCGAGCCGCTGCCCGCCGCTCCATATGTGCGCAGCCTGCTGCTGCGAGGCGCGGGCAATTCGGCAAAGTCGTAGAAGCGCCCACTCGCCGCGAACGGCTCGGCGTAGCCTTCGGCTGTAAAGTTGGGCGTGAAGGCGTAGTTGAGACGGAAGCGCGCCGACAACGTACTGCGCTCGATGAACGAGAAGATGTATCGTTGGCCATACGTGGCCGCGCTTCCACCGGCGCGCGTGGCGACGTATTGACGGCCGTCCACGCTGCGCGAATACGACGGATCCACCGACGCCTGCCATTGCGACGCCGGACGAACCGTGACGCCCGTGCTCGCGTCCCAGCGCCATCCGCCGAACTCGTCGTCGAAGTACACCGTCCGCGCTGTCCACGTCGTCGGCACATTCGCTCGGCTCGTCACCTGCGCCGTGAGCTGGTACGCACTCGGCGTCGCGATGAGCGGACCGCCGCGCGTGAGATCGTCGCTCAGCGACGCGACGTGCACCGTGCCGCTCGCGCTCACGCGCCAGAAGTTGTGGAACGTCACCTGGCCGGACTCGCTGAAGCGCAGGTACTGGCGGATGCCACCAAAGTTCCAGCCGGACTGCGTCGACGTCCCGAAATTGATGAAGCGCCAGTGCTTGTTCGGCTTGGTGTCGCGCAGCTGGATGTCGGCGTTGAAGTCGATGTCGTCGCCGCTGCGCATCTGACCAGCGTCGTTGATGTCGAACTCGGGAGAGCGCGCCGACAACTGAATGCCGCCAAGGGTGAAGCGACCCGCGTTCTTGTCGAGGCGAAGCGAGGCACTCGTGCCCGTGAGCGACGTCCGCGTGGCATCGTAGCTCACGTGCGTCTGATCCGGACGCTGGAAGTAGTGCGCGCTCGAGCGCTGGAGCCGAGCGATCGCAGCGGGATCGCCGTCGACGCGGCTGCCGCCCACCCAACCCGTGATCTCGTACATGCCCTGCATGTAGCGAAGCTTCCAATCGGCGCCGCCAGCCACGGCATTCGCCGGCAGCAGTTGGCGCAGGCCGCCGCGATCGTCGAGCACACGATGCACCTGCGTGAGCGACGCGCCGACGTTCGACTGCTGTGCCCCGAACTCCTGCTGGAGCCGCAACACGCTGAAGCTGCTCGGCGGCTCGACGGCCGTTTCGCCGAGCGTGTTGCCCGCAACGGACAACGTCCTCGCGAACTCGCGCGGCGTCACGGCGGCGAGTGCGCCCACGCTCAGTCCGGACGCGAGCCGCCCCGTGACTTTGGCGGCGGTGAGAATGGTGGTGTTCGTTGGTGCGTCGACGAACTCTCCCTGCGCCGTACCGCGCGGTGCCGCGCCGATGCGCCGGCTGTAAAACCAGCTCGGCCGTCCGATGAAGCTCTGTCCGCGGCCCGTGAGCAGCTCGTTGCCCTCGATGAAGAACGGGCGCCGCTCGTCGAACACCGTCTCGAATGCCGTAAGGTTCACGACGGCCGGATCCGCCTCCACTTGCCCGAAGTCCGGATTGATCGTCGCGTCGAGCGTGAAGTTGGGGCCGAGCCCGAGCTTCAGGTCGCCGCCGGCGCGGACGCCCGTGCGCTCGTTGAATGGATTGCGCGGATCGACATTCGCGCGATAGGTCAGGTCCGTCGCGACATACGGTAACAGCTCGAGGCGTCGAGCAGGCGGGATGCCGGCGATGCCCTGCAACGTGCCGAATTGCGACGCAAAGCCCGCCGCGGACACCGGAATGAGCACCCATTGCACGCGCTCGGCCTTGTCGGCCACGCTGCGCGTGAGCTGGATGCCCCACACCTGCTCGACGGCGGCATTGAAGCGAAGCTGAGAAAACGGGATGCGCAGCTCCGCCGTCCAGCCTTCGTCATCCACGCGCGCGCGTCCCGCCCACACGGGATCGAACTGCGCTTCGCGTCCGCTGTCCTCGCTATCCTGCGCATGATAGAAGTCGCCACGCACGCCGCCGGACGAGAGCGCGAAGCTGTACGCCGTGCGCCGGTCGAGGTACGTGTCGAGCGACACGGTAAAGACTTCGGCGTCGCTCTCGCCATCGCGGCGCGTGATGGATGTGCGAATCGCCGAGGGATCACTGCGCCTGAGACGAGCGCCGACGTACAGCGCGTCATCGTCGTAGAGGAGCTTCACTTCGGTGGCGACGCTCGGTACCGCGCCCTCCACGGGAATCTTCTGCACGAAGTCGCTGAGTGTTCGCGCCTGCGACCAGGCTGCGTCGTCGAGCGCGCCATCGATGCGCGGCGCGGCGCCAGTAAGGCGCACGGCGTGGGCAGACTTTGGGGCGGGGGCCTGCGCGGCGAGCGATTGCGCCACGGGAAGCAGAAGCGCTGCAATCAGCGCCGAGCGGAGAGACACGATGAAGGATCTCGAAGGACGACGAGCTGTATCGACGGGCGTGAAATGAAACTACCGGTCGATGACGCCGCCATTGCGGATGGGGAGCGGCGCGTCGAGCAGCAGGGCGTCCATCTCGCGCAGCGCCGACCCTCGCGCGATCGCGTCTGCTCGCAGCGTGTCCGCCAGCTCGGCCGCGCGATCCGACGCGGGAGTCCCGTGTTCGAGTCCGGACGCGTACAACTCACTCAGCGCCGTTGCGGCATCGCGGAGGCGCGTGACCAGCTCCGCGCGCGCGCGCTGGTAGCGGACGTCGAGTCCACTCGCCGCATCGACGCCGACCGGAGCGCCGTTGGGTGCCGCGCCGTCGAGCCGATGGAGCTCCAGCGCCGTCTCGCACGACGCTGTCACAAGATCGGTGACGTGCGCGCGCGTCTCGCGCTCGGCATCCGCGTCGAATGCGGATTGGCGCTCCGCGAACAGGGGACGCGCCGCGCGCACGATGTTCGCCAGCAACTGGCGCGCGTCGCCACGCGGGAGCTGTACGATCGCGTCGTCGAGCAATTGCTCGAGCCGAGGTGGCAGTTCGGTCGGCGTCTCATGGATCACGTCTGCGGGCGCCGCGCGTCGGGCCGACCAGAACACCAGCAGCGCGACGAGTGGCGTGACGGCCCAGAGGACCGGCATGGCGAGTGCGGCCGCCGCGGCGCCTGACGCAAGGATGGCCGCGAGGAGCAACCGGTCGTGCTTCGAAATCCTCATCTGATGCGCAACCGCCATCGACCCACTCATTGGCTGGGCTCCGGTGGAGCGCGTCGTACGGCGTCGACGTTGGCGCCGTCACTCAGTTTGTCGAGGGCGCCGAGCGCGTTCGAGCGCCAGCCGTCCTTCTCGACATAGATCCGCAGGAACGACTCGAGATTGCGCTTCGCGTCCTCCCGTTCGCCGAGGACGTACTGCGCCATGCCGGCGTGGTAGAGTGCCATGTAGTGGTCCGGCAGGTAGTGGACGACGAGCTCCATGATCGGGCCGGCGGAGCGGTCGTCGCCGGCATCGGCCACTGGATGCCCGACTTCGAACAGGATCGAAGCCGCGACACGCTGTCCGTCGGCGTCGATGGCCTCGATGAGGCTGCGCGCGTCGTCGATCTTGCCGGCCAGTGCGAGACACGCCGCCTGATACCCCGTGCCCGGCACGCCACTCGGCGGCGGTGACCGCAGCAGCGTCGACGCGACCTCGACGGAATTGCATAACGGCTTGACCTGCCGGAACCACTCCTCTGCGTCATTGGTCGGCGGCGCTGGCTGCTCGCGCGTGATCACGGGATCGACCGCGGGTGCGCCGGGAGTGGCGCTCGTTTGAGCGACCGCAGGCAACAGCGCAGCTGCGCGGGCGGGTTCCGCGCGCTGCGCGAGCACGACGGCAACTGCTCCACACACGACGGCGTATCCCCAGCCGAGAACTCGATAAGCGCTAGTCATTGGGTGTGACGGGTGGGCGGTCCATGTAGGAGACGCCGCAACAGCCCATGTGTGACACCGGTTGCAGGACGAATTCTTGCTGCGTCGAAGCGACTCTCGCGGCTTGCAAGGACATCGCGGATTCTGCGACAGTCGCTCGCTGTTGAT
The DNA here is from genome assembly GCA_031407575.1 of Gemmatimonadaceae bacterium. Taxonomy (GTDB): domain Bacteria; phylum Gemmatimonadota; class Gemmatimonadetes; order Gemmatimonadales; family Gemmatimonadaceae; genus AG11. Next base: position 19,242 of record JANOIJ010000379.1, read on the forward strand.
GCACCCCGTCGGGGGGCGTGGCGCGGAGGCGGGGGCAATCTCATGTGGGGGAGACGCGTCGAGCGCAGATGCTTGCACACCACGGCGGCAGACTACAAGCGCACCTTGCCGAGCTTCTTCGCGACGCGAGCGAACAGGGCGCGAAGGTCAATGTCGAGCGGCGGTGCGCCGCTCGGCGCCCAGGTCAGGAGATCGCGCACGATGCGCGGCGTCTCCTGCGCGGGCGTCCATGCCTCCACGATGCGCGCGTCCACATCCACGACCCAATACTCGGCGACGCTGGCCGAGAGGTAGAAATCGCGCTTCGTCACGCGATCCGTGCGCATCGTGCTGGGAGAGAGAACCTCGATGGCCAGCAGGAGGGACGTGACGTCAGGCCACTCGAGTTGCTCGCCGGCGATGGGCGTCCCGCTCGGGATGACGAAGACGTCGGGCTGCGTGACGGAGTCCGGTCGGAGCTCGAGATCCGCGGGAGATGTAACCGCGACACCGACTGGATTGCGCTCGAAGTACTGGTGGAGCGCCACGGCAAACTCGAGCACGACCAACTGGTGCGCCCCACGCGGAGACGGTGTCACGAGCAGCTCGCCATCGATGAGCTCGTACCGCGGCCACGCGCGCGACTCATCCTGAAGCGCACGCACGTCTGCGGATGTCCATCGGCGACGAATCGCTGGCATGGCCATAGTGTGCTCGGCGGCGTGGAGTATTGGCAAGGGGACACGGAGGCATCGTACATCCACCGCGTGTCTGGACCGTCACCAAACGCGTGCGTCTACAACCAAAATGCCGCGGGGGTCAGAGTCCGGGGTCAGAGTAAGGGATCAGGGTAGGTGTAGACGTCCGTCTCGCTGCCGAAGAACTCGACCTGCCCAGTCAGGCGCGCGCCAAGTGCCGTCGCTACGAAAATGGACGGAAGGTTGGCGCGGCGAATGAGGCTGATCACGCCGCGCTTGACGAGCACGCGGTGCGCGAAGTCGAGCGCCGCTCGTGCGCCCTCCTGCGCGTAGCCGTGACCCCAGTGCGCGCGCGCCAGCGTGTACCCCACCTCGAAGCCCGGCCAACCTTCCGGCTGGATGCAACCGATGCGACCGAGAAACTCTCCGGTCGCGCGATTCTCGACGGCCCACAATCCAAATCCGCGCAGGTGCCAATGCCCGATGAACATCGCGAGCTGGCGCCATGCGTCCTCACGGCTCAGCGGTTGCCCCGCGCCGAGGTAACGGGTCACCTGTGGATCCGCCATCATCTCGGCGTACGCGCAAAAGTCACGCGCCTCGAGTCCGCGAAGCGTCAGGCGTTCGGTAGTCAGGACAGGGATGTCGGTCATGCGTCGTGGGAAAGAAGTTGTCGGCTCTTCAGGTATCCTGAGGGCTGGCGATCACGTTGTGCTCGTGAAGTGGCTCCAGATTGCTGACACGCCGATATCGCCGATGGGACGCACCGATCACGCGGATCCAGCGGTCCTGCGGAGCGCTCCACAGCTGGCAGCAGAACCAGCGACCGCGTGCATCGCCGTGTCGTGGATGCCCACCGTGCACTCGGAACAGATCGGCCTCATCCCCACCATCGGCTCCTATCGTGTTCACCGAATCGCGCGCCACTTCACATCACCCAGATCTCGACGCGACCCACAACAAAGTCCGAAGACCCGAGTTGTCATCCTGAGCCTTTCGACTGCGCTCAGGGCAAAACTGCGCGAAGGATCTGCACCGCAACGGCGTGACAGCAAGTGCAGATCCTTCGCTGGCTGCTCAGGATGACAACGTTCTACATCGCACGACGCCCATGCTGACGCACCGCGAGTGACAGCACCACCACGCCGAAGCCGCCGAGCGCTGCCAGCGGCATGAGAATGTCGCGCACGCCCGCGCCCTTCAGCATCACCGCACGCACGATGTGGATGAAATGCTTCACCGGATTGAGCTGCGCCAGCAGCTGCGCCCAGTCGGGCATCGATGCGATCGGCGTGAACAGCCCGCTCATCAGCAGGTAGATCATGATGATGAAGAAGGTCACGAACATCGCCTGCTGCTGCGTGCTCACCAGCGTGGACACGAACAGCCCGACGCCGAGCGCAGCCACCAGATAGACCATCGCCGCCGCGAACACGAGCGGGATGCTGCCCGCCATGGGAACGTTGAAGACGAATCGTGCGATCACCAGCCCGATCGTCAGCTCCAGGAGCGCGATGAGCCACAACGGAATCAGCTTCGCTGCGATGAACGTGCCGCGCGTCAACGGAGTCACGCTCAGCTGATCGAGTGTGCCGACCTCGCGCTCCCGCACGATGTTCATCGCCGTGAGCAGCGTACCAACCACCGTCACGAGCTGCACGAGGATGCCCGGCACCATGTAGTCGCGATAGTGCAACTCCGGGTTGTACCACCCTCGGCTGCGTACGTCGAGCGACGGACCCACCGGGCGCGCCACAGACAGTCGCGCCCCCACGTCCTGGCCGTATGCAGCGATGATCCGCGCCGCGTACGACTGCGTGACGCCCGCCACAGCGCCATCCTCCGCGTTGAGCACGAGTTGCACGCGCGCGGCGCGCGACCGCGCCAGCTCACGCTCGAAATCCGCAGGAATGCGCACGATCATCCCCACTCGACGCGCGAGCATCGCATCGTTGGCCAGCGCCATCGACCCCGATGCGCCCGCCACGACGAACCGCCCGGAGGCGCGAAGATGATCGATGAGCCCCCGCGACGACGTCGAGTGATCGAGATCGACGACGTACATCCGCGCCGTCTTGATCTCGAACGTCGCCGCGCTCGAGAGCACGAGCAGTTGCACGATGGGCACGATGAACATCATGCGCAGCATGAACCGGTCGCGAACGATCTGGAGGAACTCCTTCCGGAGCATGAAGCGCAGCGTCCGCATCGTCAGGCCATCCTGGGCTTGAACTTCCGCACGGCCACCGACGTGATCACCACGGCCATCACCGCCAGCACCAGCGTCTCACGCCAGAGATACTCGAGTCCAACGCCCTTGAGCATGATCCCGCGCGCCACGACGATGAACCAGCGCGCCGGCACGATGTTCGTCACCGGCGCGAGCCAGCTCGGCATGCTCGCGATGGGGAAGATCATGCCGGACAGCAGCGTGCTGGGCAGCATCGTACCCAGCATGGCGCCGAGCATCGCTGCGCGCTGCGATGGTGTCACCGCCGCGATGAGCACGCCGAGTGCGAGCGAGACGATCGCGTACAACAGGCTCTCGGCGAGCAGGAGCGCGAGGCTCCCGCGAAACGGCACGTGAAAGACGAGCCACGCGGCGAGCAGTGCGGTCACCACGTTCGCAAATGCAAGTCCGAGGTACGGCAGCACCTTGCCGATGATGATCTGCCATGGCCGAAGCGGCGAGACGAGCAGCACTTCGAGCGTGCCGCGCTCCTTCTCGCGTGAGAGCGAGATGGCCGTCATCAGCGCGGAGACGAGCGTCAACACGAGCGCGATGAGCCCGGGCACGAACAGGTTGACGCTCTCGAGTGTCGGGTTGAAGCGCATGCGGACGTCGGTCGCGATCCGCGTGGCGCCGCGTTGCGTGGAGACGTCGGATTCGTACCCCGAGATCACCGCGCGCGCGAAGTTCTCCATCGTCGTACCCGTGTTCGGATCAGAGGCGTCCACCGCGAGCAAGAGGCGCGCAGGCTCCACGCCGCCGAGCCTGTCGCCGAATCCGGGCTCGAACACGAGGGCGACGTCAGCCTCACCGCGACGGAACAGTGGCTCGATCTCCGCCGTGCTCCGCGCCACCGAAACGATGCGAAAGCGGTCCGTGCCGGCGAAGCGGCCGCGCAGCGCCAGCGTGGCCACGTCTGGACTCGCGTCCACCACGGCCAGCTTGATGTGCCGGACGTCGCTCCGCAGCGCGAAGCCGAACAGCACCACCTGCACCAGCGGCATGAGCAGCAGGATGGTGAGCGTCTGCCGGTCGCGCACGATGTGCCGCAGTTCCTTCACCACGAACGCCGCGAGCGCGCCGCGCCTCATGCCGTCGCCTTCGCCGCGCGTGCGAGGCGAACGAACACATCGTCCACCGTTGGCACGCCGAACTGCATCTTGAGCTCCGCCGGCGTGCCCAGCGCCGCGATGCGCCCGTCCACCATGATGGAGATGCGGTCGCAGTACTCCGCTTCATCCATGTAGTGCGTCGTCACGAACACCGTCGTGCCGCGCGCGGCCGCAGCATAGATGAGCTCCCAGAATTGCCGCCGAGTGACGGGATCGACACCGCCGGTGGGCTCGTCGAGGAAGACGATGGCCGGCTCGTGCAGCAGCGCCACGGAGAACGCGAGCTTCTGCTTCCACCCCAACGGCAGCTTGGCCACCAGCTCGTTCGCACTGCCTAACAACCCGAGCGCCGCGAGCAACGTGGTGGTGCGCTCGGTGATCTGCTGGTCCGTCAGTCCATAGATGCCGCCATACAGCTGGATGTTCTCGCGCACCGTGAGGTCGGGATACAGCGAGAACCGCTGGCTCATGTAACCGATGTTCCGGCGGATCTGCTCGCGCTCGCGATGGACGTCGAATCCCGCGACGCACGCCTCGCCATCGCTCGGCGCGAGCAAACCGATGAGCATCTTGATGGCGGTCGTCTTGCCCGCGCCGTTGGCGCCGAGGAAACCGAACACCTCGCCGGCGCGGACGTCGAATGAGATGTGATCCACGGCGACGAACGCGCCGAAGCGTCGCGTCAGACCCTTCACGTCGATCGCGAGGACGGTCGTGCTCGCGGCCGTCATGCGGCGTGCGGCGGCGGCGCCATCATCATGGACGCCATGAACGCGTCCTCGATTCCGGCATTAATTGGATGGACGGTGGCGTTGGGATGCCCGCTCGCCACCAGGTGCGCGCTCAGCTCGGGGACGAGGTCCACCGCTCGCCGATCACCGCGCGCATCGGTGTAGTGCAACTCCTCGCCGAACAGGTAGACCGACTTCGCATGCGGGTACGCGCGGAGCGGTGCCAGCATCGCGTAGCGGTTGGGGCCTCGTACCGCGAGCAACGGAAGCTCGAATCGTGCGCCGATCGCACTCGGCGCATCGATATCGAGGATGTGGCCGCCATGAATCAGGGCGACGCGGTCGCAGCGCATCGCCTCGTCCATGTAGGGCGTGGAGACGACCACCGTGAGCCCCGACGCCTTGAGCACCGCGAGCTGATCCCAGAATTCGCGACGCGACACCGCGTCCACACCGGTGGTGGGCTCGTCGAGCAGCAGGATCTCCGGTCGATGCACGAGTGCGCACGACAGCGCGAGCTTCTGCTTCATGCCGCCGGACAGCGCGTCGGCGCGACGGTCGCGAAATGGCTCGATCTGCTGATACACCGGCGCGATTAGCGCGTAGCCCTCCTCCACCGTGGTGCCGAACACCGCCGCGAAGAACTCGAGATTCTCGGCGACGCTGAGGTCGGGATAGAGGGAGAATCCGCCGGGCATGTAGCCGACTCGCGAGCGGATGTCCCAGAGATCGCGCGCGACATCGAAGCCGAGCACGGTCGCGGTGCCCGCATCGGGGAGGAGCAGGGTGGTGAGCATGCGGAACAGCGTGGTCTTGCCGCCACCGTCTGGCCCGACGAGCCCGAACAGTTCGCCTTCGGCGACGTCGAACGTCATGTCGTCCACCGCGACGACCTTGCCGAAGCGCTTCGTGAGTCCGCGCACCTCCACCGCGTTGCTCACGCGCCGCCGGGCGCTGTGGGAGCGAGCGCAAGATCCGCCGGCATGCCGATCTTGAGCGCGCCGCGCGGGTTGGGCACGTGCACCTTCACCGCGTACACGAGGTCGGCGCGCTCGTCGCGCGTCTGCACGGGCGTGGGCGTGAACTCCGCCTTCGCCGCGATCCATCGCACGACGCCCGGCATCGAGAGGAGCGTGCCGTCGCCCTGGTCCACCTGTACCTGCACCGTCTGCCCCAGCCGAATGGACGACAGTTGACTCTCGGCGACGTAGGCGCGGAGGATGAGCGTGTCCAGGTTGGCGATGCGATAGAGCGGCTGGCCCACTTGCACGACTTCGCCCGCCTTTGCGTAGGTCGCGAGCACGGTGCCGGCGGTCGGATTCGCTACCTGCGATTTGGAGATGCGATCGCGGATCTGCGACACGCGCGCCGTGGTGGACGCCACCTCCATGCCCACGCTCTGCTGCTGTGCGCGCGCAGCGGCGATCTGCGCGACGAGCGTGCGATAGTCGCGCTCTGCCTGATCCGCTTGCTGCGCGGTGCCGGCCTTCTGCTCGAGCAGGCGTCGCGAGCGCTCGAGTGTTCGCGTCGCGACGCCGAGTTGCGCTTCGTACACGCCGATCTGGCTCCCTGCGGCCGATACGCGCGCCTCGGTGGCCGCGCGCTGCGCGACGTTCTGTTCGCGCTCGAGGTCGAGCTGCGTGGTGTCCACCAGTCCGACGATTGCGCCACTCGCGATCGTTGTGCCTTCGACTGGGGTGAACCACTTCAGTTGCCCGCTTGCCTGCGACGAGACGACGACTTCGTTCGCCTCGAAGTTGCCGTAGGCGTCGGGTTGCTTCTCCTTCGAGCACGCTGTGGCGAGCAGCAACAGCGGGAACAGCGAGGTGCAGATCCTTCGCCGTGGGCTCAGGATGACAGCTTCTGTCGCCCCGCGCGCCGCGTTCGTCGCCCCGCGCGCCGCGTTCGTCGCCCCGCGCGCCGCGTTCGTCGCCCCGTGCGCCGCGTTCGTCGCCCCGTGCGCCGCGTTCGTCGCCCCGCGCGCCGCGTTCGTCGCCCCGGGCGCTGAAGTTGTCATCCTGAGCGCAGCGAAGGATCTGCACGTGCTTTTCAGTTCAAATCGCATCACCGCACCTCGAGTCCAAGAGTCGTGAGAAACCGCGCGCGCGCCTGGGCGAGCTCCACGCGATGCAGCGCGCGGGCGACCCGCGCGCCGAGTGCATCCGTCTGTCGATCCACATATTCGGCCGACGTCACCACGCCTTCCGCAAAACGCACTCGCGTCTCCAGCACAATCGATTCGCGGAGCGCGACGATCTCGTCGTCTGCCGCGAGCGTGGCCGCGAGCCTGTCAATAGCCGCCACGTCCTGCCTGGTGCCTCGAAGCACCGTCTCTGTGAACTGCTGCTCCTCCGCCGACACGATCTGGCGTTGAAGCGACAGCACCTCGCGGTCGCGATCCGCGGAGCCCCACGTCCACGGCGACCACTGGAGCTGCACCCCCGTGAGCCAGTACGCGTCGAACTTGTCGTTCAGCGGATTGAGTCCGGGTCTCCCATATCCGACGCGACCGAATGCAGAAATACGCGGCTTGTCCTGCGCCGAACGCGCGTCCTCCTGCGTCGCGAGCAACGCGCGGGTGCTGGCGAACTGCGCGTACTCGGCGCGAGCACGCACGTCGGCGATCCCCGCGCGAGCACGCGACACCTCAGCGGAGAGATCCGCAGTGCCGAGCGTCGCGGCGGTGTCCATCGGAACGCCGGTGAGATCGGCCAGCACCTCGAGCGTCGCGCGGCGCGATGCGCTCAACTCCGCGATCGCCTGCCGGCGACGCAGCACCTCGGCGCGTAGTGTCATCTCGTCGCTCGGCAGTGCGGTCCCTTCACGCACGCGCGTTGCGGCCACTTCTCGCTGTGCCTCGAGATCGGTGATCGCGAGCTCGGATTCGGACAGCTGCGACTGCGCGCGCAGCGCGGAGAAGTACAGGTCGTTCACGTGCTGTCGCACACTCGTGAGCGCGACGCGCAGGCGCGATTGCGCGTCGGCGAGCTGCGCGTCCTCAACGGCGCGACGCGTCGCGCGCGTGGGATCGTAGAGCTTCTGCTGTGCGACGACGCGTGCGTCGTATGTGTCGTGTGGCGGCACCGGTGGAGAAATCCCGCCCGGGAGCACAATGGGCAGGCGCGCGACGTCGGACTGGTACTGCGCCTGACTCTCCACCGAGAGTGATGGGCGCCGTTCCGCGTCGAGATTGAGTCGTCGCAGGCGGGACTGCGCGACGAGCAGGTCGAGCTCGCGTGCGCGCGGATCGCGTTGCATCGCGCTTGCGTGCAGCGCACCGAGTCGCACCGAGTCGGTGGCGGGCGCCTGGCCGCGCGCGGTCGCGCCAAACAGCGCGACGGTGCACAACGCGAGGCGTAGTGACGACGACGTCATGGCCGGAGCGCGTTGCGGAAGAACGCGGGAAGCTCCGTCTTGCGTTGCTCGATGAAGCGGGCAAACGCGTCGTCGTCCATTCCAAACACGATGCGCAGCATGGGCCTCGCGGCGAAGGGAAAGATGCACAGCGAGATGAGGTTGATCGCGAACTGTTCCGGCGCGATGGGCCGCATGGTGCCCGCGGCCACCTCGGCGTCGATCTGCGAACCGAGCTTCGTAAGCAGCGGCGACATCACCCCGCCCGGCGTGGCGCCGAGTGCGGAGGCGACCACCTCGGCAACGCGCTCCGGATGATGGTGGAGCTCGGAGATGATGTAACCCGGCAGGAACGGGTTGCTCGAGAGGTTGTCGAGGTAGACGGCGATGAGGCGACCGATCTTGGCGTCGAGCGAGATGTCGGCGCCGAGTGTCTGCGCGAGCGCGGGGAAGATGCGGCCGGCGAACTGGCGGAAGACCGCGCTGCTCAGGCCAGCCTTGGAGCGGAAGTAGTAGTGGAGCAGCGCCTGGTTGACGCCGGCTTCGCGGGCGATCTCCTGCATGCGCGCGCCGGCCGTCCCATGTCGGAGGAACACGGTGCGCGCGGCGTTGAGGATGCGCTGCTCTGTCTCGCCGTCTCGCTGCTGGTCGATCGGGGGTGTTCTGCTCTTGGCCATCTAGTTTAACTGTTCAATTAATACCTAGTGTGCCGAGACACCTTCGTGCCCGCAAGGCCCCTTTGTCATCCTGAGCGAAGCGAAGGATTCTGCACTTACCGCAGTAGGTGCAGATCCTTCGCTTCGCTCAGGATGACAGCATCAGGGTAGTCCCAGCTTCTTCCGCGTGAACGGCCGCGAGAACGCCGACGGCGGATTGTGCGCCGTCGCCATGCCGTACGCCTTCTCGAACAGCGCCTTGGCCTTGTCCGGCTGACCCATCTTCTCGTACGTCATCGCCAGCAGGACGTGCATGAACGGATCGTTGGAATTCCCCTGGATCGCGAGCGCGCGCGTGAGGTCCGCCTCTGCGGTGGGAAGGTCGTCCGTGTACAGCGCGACGTAGCCCGTGAGGTACGGAAAGAACCGCTCCTGCGACTTCCCCATCGTCGTGTCGCTGTCCAACGCGCGCCGCGCCTCGGCAACATGCTGCTTCGCCTTCGCCGCGTCGCCCCTCCGTGCGGCCACGCGAGCCAACGCATGCGCAAGACGATAGTTCCACAAGCTCGCCGGATGCGTCTTCGGCTCGGGCTCCAGCAAGCCCAGCTCCGCGCCGCGGCGATAGAGCGTCTCTGCGATATCGATATTGCCGACGTCGATGCAGATGCGCGCCGCTTCATTGGCCATCTCGCCCTGCTGGTAGAACGCGTTCTGCGGCTCGGCCTGCTCGCGCGTCTTCCAGTAGTCGATCACCATCTTCTCGTATTTCACAGTGTTCGCGCAGTCGCCATCAAAGCCGTACGACATCGCCATCGCGCGCTGCGCGGCCGCTTTCGCCTGCGGTGTCGCGGCGGAGTCGATGACGCGCTGGAAGATGACGCGCGCTTCCCTGGTCGCGCCCTGCGAGTCGAGGCGATTCGCTTCCTGCATGAGCGGGTTGCCGCCGCCGCCGCCGCCGCCCTGCGCGATTGCGGTGGACGCTGCAGCACACGTCGCCAGCACGAGGGCGGCACAGAGTTTGGACATACGCACGATGAACGCTCCGATATCAGGTGGACTGTTGTTCCGCGTCGCCGATCGGGACCCAGGACTCGCTGCGCATCGACTCGTAGCCGCGCAGGACGATCTCCAGGTCGCGCCGACCATCGGCGGCAGGCGTTGTCGGCGCGCGCCCTTCGCTTGCCGCCGAGATGAACTCGCGCACTTCAGTGAGATAGCCGGTGACATCCGCATCGGGAATGGGCAACCGCACGCGTTGCAACGTGGGACGCATGAGCTTGTCCTGCAGCCACGCGGGGCGCACGAGCGAGACCAATTCCATGAGCGGACGCGGCTCCACCGGATACAGCTCGACGAAACGCTCGCCGGGCCACAGTTGTAGTACGCCGCGGTCCCCGGAAATGATGACGTCGGGGCTGTGCCCGCGCGGGCTCGACCAGTTGAGCAGCATGTGTGCCTGCCAGCCGAACCGGCTCGAGAAGATCGCCTGCACGCTGTCGTCGCCGCCGATCTTGGTGTTGACCTGGTGTGCGCGTGTCACGAATACGCGATCGGGCTCGCCGAGTGTGAGGCGCAGCGCGCGGATGTAGTGGACGCCGATGTCCATCAGCACGCCGCCGCCCATCTGTTCGGCGTCCGCCTTCCATCCGCCGGGCCGCATGATGCCACCGGCGTGCGCCTTGAAGTACATCGGCTCGCCGATGTCGCCGCGCTCGATGGCGCGCGCCGCCTCGCGCAGCGCAGGCCGGAAATGAAAGTTCTCCGCCACCATCAGCACCACGCCGGCTCGACGCGCATCCTCGATCATGCGGTCGCTCTCGTCCAGCGTATTCGCGATGGGCTTTTCGACGAGGATATGCTTGCCCGCAGCGGCGGCGAGCCTCACCGCCCACGCGTGGAGGTGATGTGGCAGCACGAGCGCGACCGCGTCCACGCGTGGATCCGCGAGCGCGGCCTCCAGGCCGATGAACGTGCCGGCCGCGCCGTTCGCGCGCGCCACGCGGGCGACGCGATCCGCATTGCGCCCACACACGAACAGCTCGACCAAGGGATCAGCTTCCTTGAACAACTGGCAGTGGTACGCGCCCCACTGCCCCACACCGACGACGCAGACGCCAAGCCGCCTGTCAAGCGGGGTCAGAGTCCTTTCTGGTGGCGAAATCACGCGACCCGTATCGCGAACGCCCGGCTGCGTGATGAGCGCGACTTCGTCTTCCGTCTGTCCACCATCGAGATACGTGTTGCGGGCGAGATCCACGTGCTCGACAGGCGGCGCGCCGCGCAGCAGTCGCTTGAGCTTGTCCTTGAGGCCGGTTGCGGTGAGCACGCCACGCACGAGGCGCGACGTTCTTGGAAACGGAGAGGGCACGCCGGCAACTTCCGGGTAGAGGATGGGCATCTCGCCCGGCGTGCCGTGGAAGCGCGACTCGAGCACGCGCGCGATCATCACCGTGTGGTCGCCCGTCTCTGCGATCTCCTCCACCTCGCAGAAGATCGTGCGAAGGCAGCCGTCGAGGTACGGGATGTCGTGCGTCGCGTCGTGCAGCACCGGAAGCCCAACGGTGCTCGCCTTGTGCGTGGACCGCCGCCGGACACGAATCGCGCGCAGCACGGCATCGCGCTGGTCGCGCGACGCGACGTTGATCGCGAACCGCCGCTCGCGCCGAATCACCGCCTCGATGGGATAGAGGCGATTGGGATTGATGATGACGCGCGGCGGCTCGAGCGAGCACTGCCCGAAGTTGCCGCACATCCACAGCTCGGTCTCGGGAGTCTCTCGCGCCGAGATGATCGAGCAGACCGCTTGTACCCTGACGTCCCAGATGGTCCTGGCGGGCAGCTTCATGTGCCCACGAGATCGACGGTCAGCAGGTGCCGGCGCATGGTGTTGAGCGTCTCGATCTCGCCCGCCAGGATGTTGGCGAGGAACACGGTGTGGTCGCCGGCGTCGAGCGTGCCCGTCACTGCACAGGCAATGGACGCGAGTGCGCCGTCGAGGAACAGGTGGTCGCCGTGTGCGGTGAGCGGCAGCGCGGCGCACTTGTCGACGTTGCGTCCGGAGACGCTGCCACACATCTGCGCGAGCGCGCCTTGCTTCTCGTGCAGCACGATGAGGCTGAATGTCTTCGCGGCGTTCAGCATCTCGTGCGTCAACGAGCTCTTCGCAATGGACACCCAGAGCGACGTCGGGTGATGCGACACCTCGGAGAAGAAGCTCGCGGTCATCGCGTTGCGTCGCCCGTCGTGCTGGACGATGACGAGCGCGACGGGGCTCTCGGTGATGCTCGTCTCGAGATAGGCGCTGCGCTCCGGCATGGGTATCGGGGGTCAGAGTCGGGGTCAGAGTCGGGGTCAGAGTCAAATCGCCTTTTGTCACGCTTACTCTGACCCCGACTCTGACCCTGGCCAATAATACCCTGTCGACGCGTTGGGCACTCCGCTGGGCAACGAGGGAACCACCTCGGGAGGACGGAATGCCTCGCTTCGTTTCGAAGCAACGGGCCACGCCGAAATGAAGAAGTCGGTGCGCACGATCGGTGCGCGGCACGAGCATCGTACCAAGATGCCTGCCCGCGTCGTAGCTTCCCGCCCGTGGAAAACATCACGCACTCGCTCCTCGGCGCCACGCTCGCTGAGCTCGCGTTACCCGCTCACGCCACTCCAGCGCAACGGCGCGTGTTCTTCGGCGTCGGCATCATCGCGTCCAACCTTCCCGACGCCGATCTGCTCTATACGCGCATCACCGCGCCGCCGATTGGCTACCTGCTCCATCACCGAGGACACACGCACACGCTCGTGGGGCTCGCGGTGCAAGCGCTGCTCGTCGCCGCGGTCTGTGCGACGCCCGCGATTGCGCGACGCGTGGGTCCCCTGCGCGGACGGCTCTGGGCCCTCATCGCCGCGAGCCTGCTCGGCCATCTCGTCGCGGATTCGTGGAACAGCTACGGCGTCCATCCCTTCTGGCCCGTGGACGCGCGTTGGTTCTTCGGCGACGCCATCTTCATCGCCGAACCGTGGTTCTGGGTGATGCTGGGAGCGGCCGCAGTGTGGAACGCGCACAACAAGCGCACCGGCACTATCGTGGGGGTCGGACTCGGACTGCTCGCGGTGCCGCTCACCATGTTCGGCATGCTGAGCATCCCGATGTTCGCGGTGATCACGCTCGGGATGGTGAGTGCGGCGCTTGCGCTGCGTACCCTGTCGCCGCGTGCGCGATCCGGTGCGGCGCTCGCGGGGGTCGCGCTGTTCGTTGGCACGATGCTCGTCGTCCGCCAGGTCGTGCATGCCGAGGTCGCGGCCTCGGCACCGCCGCCGCCCAGTGCGCGGATGGTGGACGTCGTTCTCAGTCCGCATCCCGCCAACCCCCTGTGCTGGACCGCGCTCACCATCGTCGAAGATGCATCCCGGGACGAGTACGTCATGACGAACGGGGTCGTCTCCCTCGCGTCGCGCTGGCTCAGCACGCCGCAGTGCGGGATGGATCAGCATGCACGCGTCCACTGGAGCGCGCCGGAGCGGCAGTCGCTGTCGCGCCTTCGCGCGCTGGACCGCGACGACTGTGAGGTTCGCGCATGGCTCCAGTTCGGCAGAGCGCCATTAGTCGGTGAGCGCGACATCGCGGACCTGCGGTACGGCGGCACGTCGCGCGGAAACTTTTCGTCGATGCCGCTCAGCGCCGCGGCGCCCGGACGCGTATGTCCAACGAACCTGACGTCGTGGCGTCCGCCGCGCGAGGACCTCCTCGCGCGCTAGCAGCGGGAATCTCTGGCGGCGTCGCACCGCTCCAATACCTTCATGGCCATGACTCATACTCGCAGACATTTCATCGCCGGCGCGGTCGCGCTGTGCGTCGCCGCGCCGCTCGCCGCGCAGCAATCCGACCCCGTGATGCAGCGCATCTGGCAGCTCGGCATGGACAGCTCGCGCGTGCAGGTGCTCGGGCAGGCGCTGCTCGACTCCATCGGCCCGCGCCTCACTGGCAGCCCGGGCATGCGTGCGGCCAGCGACTGGGTGATCAACAACTACAAGGCGTGGGGCATCGAGGGGAGGCGCGAGGAGTACGGCACGTGGCGCGGCTGGCGTCGCGGCGTGTCGCACATCGATCTCGTGCAGCCGCGCGTGCGGTCGCTCGAGGGGATGATGCTCGCGTGGAGCCCGGGCACCGCGGGACGGCCCGTGACCGCCGAAGCGATCGTGCTGCCGAAGTTCCGCGACAGCATGGAGTTCGTGCGGTGGCTGCCCACGGCGCGCGGCAAGATCGTGCTGTTGTCGCCGGCGTGGCCCACCTGTCGTCCCTCCGAGGACTGGCTCCGGTTCTCCACGGCGGCGTCCAAGGCGCGGATGGACACACTCGTCGTGCAGATGCAGCAGGACTGGTCCGTCATGAGTGACAGCACGAAGCTCTATCGCGGCACGGGGTACGCGCTTGGACTCGGCAGCGGTACGCTGGGGATGCGACTCGAGAAGGCGGGAGTGGTCGGCATGATCTCGTCGCGCACCAAGTTGACCGGATTCGGTGGCGGCGGCGGGGGCGGCGGACGCGGTTTCGGCGGCGGTGCAAATGCGGGTGGCGCGAGCGCGCGTGGCGGCGGGCCGGCGGCGAGCATTGTGGCTGCTCAGCGCACGGCCGCGGCAGCGCAGCAGGGCACGGGTGGTTGGGGCACCATCGAGGTGTTCGAGTCCTACAACACCGTCGCACCCGCGGTCACGCTGACCTGCGAGGACTACGGGTTGGTCTATCGGCTCGCCGAAAACAACCAGAAGCCGATGGTGCGCCTCGACCTCGACGCGCAACTCCTCGGCGAGCAGCCTGCGTTTAACACGATCGGCATGATCAAGGGCACCGAGAAGCCTGATGAGTACGTGATGCTCTCGGCGCACTTCGATTCGTGGGACGGCTCATCCGGCGCGACGGACAATGGCACCGGTACGCTGATGGCCATGGAGGCGATGCGCATTCTCAAGAAGGCGTACCCGAATCCGAAGCGCACCATCATGGTCGGCCATTGGAACAGCGAGGAGCAGGGCCTCAATGGATCGCGGGCTTTCACCGAGGATCACCCCGAAGTGATGAAGGGCCTTCAGGCGCTGTTCAACCAGGACAACGGCACGGGTCGCGTGCAGGGGTTGTCGGCCTCGGGGCTGACGGACATCGGCCGTCATCTCCAGTCGTGGTACTCGCGCCTGCCGGCGTTCTACACGGACAGCATGAGTCCCAACGTGGTGTCGTGGACCTTCAACGACGTGCCGACGGGGAATCCCGGTGGTACGGACGGCGCGGTGTTCGCGTGCTATGGCACGCCGTCGTTCGGCATGGGCGCGGTGGGCTGGAACTACGGCACGTACACGTGGCACACCAACCGCGACACGTACGACAAGATCGTGTTCGACGACTTGAAGCACAACGCGACGCTGGCGGCCATGCTGGCGTACCAGGCGTCGGAGGACCCGGAGTTCATCAAGCGCGATCGCTCGCCTGGCACGTGGCCCGCGACTTGGCCGGAGAACTGCGGCAAGGCTCCGCGTAAGACACGGCCGCGCCTGTAGCTGGCGGCGAGCGGCGAACGGCGGGGTCAGAGTCGGGGTCAGAGTCGGGGTCAGAGTCGTTTGGCTTTTCGCCGCGCCTCGGACCAGAATCGCCCGTGACTCTGACCCCTTACTCTGACCCCCGACT
>JANOIJ010000387.1:0-1676 GCA_031407575.1 Gemmatimonadaceae bacterium
GACCAATGCGCGCCAGAGCGTGTTCGCGCGCAGCCGGCGCGGCGCGGTCAGCAGCCGAGCGATGAGGGCGTCGGTCGCCAGGCCCCGGGCCGCCGCGTCGGCTTGCTCGTCGAGCCAGATGTTGCCAACATGCTGCAACCAGGCTTGCGCGGAGTCGGACAGGGCGGAGTCGCGGAAACTGCCGTCCAGGCAGACCGGGATCACCGGACGCCCCGGGCACTTCGAGCGGAAGGTCTCGACCTCGGTGCGCACCCAGTTCGGCACTTCCAAGGTGCCGCGATTGACGATCACCACCAGCAGCCTGGAGCGCAGCAGTGCACGCTGCAGCGTGGCGGACAGCGGTTCGCCGGGCGGCAACTCGTCCTCGCTGAAGAACACGCTCAGGTCGCGCTCGCGCAGGCGCCGGGCCAGGTCGGACGCATAACTCTGCGAGCCGCGCGGCGGCCCGCCGAGCGCGAAGGAGATGAACACGTCGTAGCCGAACAGCCGCGAGGCAAACGAGGCCTTCGGCGCTCGGGGTGGGGGCGGCAGGGTCGGCGTGTCGGTCACATACGGATTCTGGGCGATGCGCGCGACGGATCCGTCGAACTGGAAACTGTTCCGAACCCCGCCGTTCGAATGGCGAGCAGCGGCGTCGACAATGCCCTACCGCCTCAACGGAATGGAGCCCGCCATGACGATCAAAGTGATCCGCGACCGATCGCAGAAGATGAAGCACACCGTGCACGTGCGCCAGCACGTGTTCGCGATTGACGAGCCCGAGAGCAACGGCGGCGAAGACCTGGGCGTGACCCCGCACGACCTGTACGACAGCGCGCTGGGCGCCTGCAAGGCCCTCACCACGCTGTGGTACGCCCGCCGCAAGCAGATCCCGGTCGAAGACATCCGCGTGACGGTCGAGCGCGACGACAGCGAGGAGCGGCGTGGGACCTATCGCCTGCGGGTGACGTTGAACGTGACGGGCGCGCTGACCGACGCGCAGCGGCAGGAGCTGCTGACCGTGGCCGAGAAGTGCCCGGTGCACAAGTTGATGACGAAGGGGACGGTCGAGGTGGTGACCGAGCTCGGGCCAGCCGAGAGATAGCGGGAGTTCGGGCACGCTGACTGGCGGTAATTCTCGCGCCGGAACGGCAACCCACGATCCGTTGGTGTGCATCGCGCGATGACCGCGGACGGCTGTGATGCAGCGCAGGACTAAACCGCTCGCGCGGTAGGCGCTCCGGCAAGATGGGTGGCGGTTCGATCTGACGGTGGTTCTGCGATGTTGATGAGCGAGGCAATCCGCCTCGTTCTTCAACAGGAGCAGGACCATGGACTTCTCGACTCCCACCGTCTCGCCGCTGCGCCAACGCATGCTCGAGGACATGCGCATGCGCAAGTTCGAGCCCAAGACGCAGTCTGCCTACCTGCGCGCCGTTCGCAAGCTGGCCGCCTTCCTCAAGGCATCGCCCGACACCGCGACGGCCGAGGATCTGCGGCGCTTCCAGATGCACCTGGTCGACGAGGGTGCCTCGCCGATCACGCTGAACGCGACGATCTCGGGGTGTAAGTTCTTCTTCGACGTCACGCTCGACCGCAGCGAGTTGATGGCCAAGATGCAGCCCGTGCACGTGCCGCGCACGTTGCCGGTGGTGCTCAGCCGCGAGGAGGTCTCGCGCCTGATCGCCGCGGCCTGG
>JANOIJ010000395.1:0-15217 GCA_031407575.1 Gemmatimonadaceae bacterium
CCCCACCTGCGGGCAACCATTTCTTGTGCGCTACGACTCGGCGTGGCCAGATCGCGACGCAATTCTCCCGCGCTGGGACATGTGGCGCTACGCGGCGGTGCTTCCGCTCGCCGACGGCGAAACGCCGGTCACCCTTGGCGAGGGCGGCACGCCGCTACATGAGCTGCCGACGCTCGCGCGTGAGCTCGGCATCGCGCGGCTATGGGTGAAGGACGAAGGGCTGAATCCAACGGCGTCGTTCAAGGCACGCGGCATGAGTGCCGCCGTCACGCGCGCCGCTGCGCTCGGCGTGCCGGGATTTGTGGTGCCCACCGCTGGCAACGCCGGCGCGGCGCTGGCGGCGTACGCGGCGGCCGCGGGCCTGCCGGTGCGCGTCTATGCGCCACGCACCACGCCGGCCCCGATCCTCGCGACGATCGTTGCCCTCGGCGCCGATCTCCAGCTGGTCGACGGCCACATCGGCGACGCGGGCAAGGCGTCGCGTGCGTTCGCGGCGGAGCACGGCTTCTTCGATGCATCGACGTTGCGTGAGCCGTACCGCATCGAGGGCAAGAAGACGATGGGTCTCGAGGTCGCGGAGCAACTCGGCTGGACGCTGCCGACGCACATCATCTATCCGACCGGCGGCGGAACGGGGCTCATCGGGATGTGGAAGGTGTTCGCCGAGATGCGCGACGGTGGCTGGTTGCCGCACGATGTCTCGATGCCGCGCATGGTCGTCGCACAAGCCGACGGCTGCGCGCCAATGGTGCGCGCGTTCGATGCGCGCGCGGATCGCGCGACACCATGGGAGAATCCGGAGACGCACGCGAGCGGGCTTCGCGTGCCCGGTCCGCTCGGCGATCGCCTCATCCTCAAGGCGCTCTACGAAAGCAACGGCGACGCCGCGTCGGTCAGCGAGGACGTGATCCGCACCAACACGCTCCGCTTGAGCCGGGCATCGGGCGTCGACACGGCTCCGGAGGGCGGATGCGCGCTCGGCGTGCTGGACAAGCTCGTGCAGAACGGGCGCATCGCCGCGAATGCCGAGGTCCTCGTGTTCAACACGGGAAGCGGCGCGTCGTACCGGTTCTGACGCCATGCGCATCGCGATTCTCGACCCCTTCAGCGGCATTTCCGGCGACATGACGCTCGGCGCCCTCATCGGCGTTGGGCTCGACCCCGCCTGGCTTCGCGCGCTGCCGAGCCGCCTGCACCTCGACGGCGTGACCGTGGAGATCAAGGAGGTGCTGCGCGGCGAGTTGGTCTGCTGGAAGGTGGACTTTCACATTCCGCCACAGCCGCACGGCCGCCACATCGCGGAGATCCGTGAGCTCGTGGCACACTCGGGCGCTCCGGCACACGTGCGTGCGAAAGCCGACGCGGCATTCTGGGCCATCGCGAGCGCGGAAGGTGCGATTCACGGTCAGCCGCCGGAGCACGTGCATCTCCATGAGGTGGGCGCCGTGGATGCGATCCTGGACGTGGTGGGCGTGATCTGGGGCCTGGACGAGCTTGGCGTGGAAGAAGTGCGGTGCGGGCTGCTCCGCACGGGGGACGGCACCGTGCGCGCCGCGCATGGACTGTTGCCCGTTCCCGCGCCGGCCACGCTGAAGCTGCTGGAAGGCCACGCGGTGAGCCCCGGTCCCGAGGGTGCGGGCGAGCTGGTCACGCCGACCGGCGCGGCGCTGGTGCTCGTGCTGTCCGCCGGTCCACCGCCGGCCGTCTACACTCCGCGCGCCAGCGGATTCGGTGCAGGAACGAAAGATTTTCCGGGTCGCGCGAATGCGCTTCGCGTCATCCTCGCCGACGTGGACGCGGCGTCACCGCACGGGACGCGAGAGCCGCTGACGCTCCTCGCGTGCGACGTGGACGACATGTCTCCCGAGTATCTCGCGGCCGTGACGGATCGCGCGCGAGAGGACGGTGCGCTCGACGTCATGCTGCTGGCGACCACGATGAAGAAGGGCAGGGCCGGAACGCGGATCGAGGTGCTCTGTCAACGTGCGGATGCTGACCGGCTCGAGCGCCTGCTGCTCACGGAGACGACATCCATCGGGGTGCGACGCGCCGACGTGAGCCGGCTGGCGCTTTCGCGCAGCGAGGAGTCCGTCGACGTGCTCGGCCATGTCGTGCGAGTCAAGATCGCGACGCTGCCCGACGGAGGTACACGCGCAAAACCCGAGTTCGACGATGTGCAGCGAGTCGCACTGGCGACACGGCGTTTGCCAGCAGATATTTACCAGCTTGCACTTGGCGCCGCGGAACGGCGCTGAGCGGCCCGGGGTAGCAGATCGATCCCCTATCCTCATCGGATTCCGCCGATCATCTCAGGAGATCTCTGATGGCTGTGCTCGGTACAAAGTCTCTCGCAGCTGGCGCGCTGTTCCTCGCGTCGTCCGTCCTGGGCGCGCAGGCAGCGCCCGCCAAGCCAACGTGCGACGTGGGCGAGAGCGCGAAGGGCAATGCGGCCCGCGCGACGCTCAACGTGAACCTTGCGCGCGAGGCGGCGACGCCTGTCGTGGCCACGAAGAATCTGAAAGACGCCGTACGGCTCGTGGACCATATCGAGAAGGGCGACGACCCGGTGGTCAATGCGTACGTGCTCGGCACGGCGCTGAGCCTGTGGGGCAACCAGCCCGGCATTGGGCTCAGCCCGAAGCGCGGCGACGTTGGGTTCACGACGAATCCCGAGGGAATGCTCGACCTGCCCGGCGCCCTCGATTCGCTCTTCAAGATCGTGGAAACCGCGCGGCCGGTGTGCACGGACTACACCGCCTACTGGCGCGCGGGCCAGAAGTTCTATCTCGACGTCGTCAACGGCGCGATCAGCGCGCTGAACGCGGAGAAGCTGGATTCCGCCGAATACTTCGCGATGCAGGCCAACAAGCTGTACGCGCCGTCGCCCTACGGGTCGATGGTGATCGGCACCGCGGCGTCGAAGCGCGGCGACAACGCGAAGGCGGTGGAGCACTGGACCCGCGCCGCTGACTTGGCGGGCAAGGACACCAGCTATCGCGACGTGCAGCGGCAGATGCTGGCCAATCTCGGCGCGCTGCACTCGAACACCGCGGCCACGGCAACCGGTGCCGAGAAGGTCGCTGCGGCGAAAAAGGCGGCTGACATCTACGCCCAACTGCTCGAGTTGCCGGGCACGCGGGGGCAATATGTCTACATCGGCCGCCAACAGCTCCAGAGTGCGTTGCTCATGGCGAATGACACGGCCGGAGCGATCAAGACGTACGCGCCGTTGCTCGCCAATCCGAGCGGCTTCGAATACCAGGACCTCCTCAACTCTGCCGTCAACGCATCACGCCTCAATCGTCCGGACGACGCTGCGAAGCTGTTCGAGGCGACCCTGGTGGCCAACCCGTACAACCGCGACGCGCTGTTCAACGTCGCCGTGACGTACCTGACGGTCGAGCAGAACGAGAAGGTCGGGCCGATCGTTGCGCGCCTGGTGGCCGTGGATCCCGGCAATCCCGAGAACTACAACCTGGCCGCGCGTGCGTACCTCTCCCTGGCCAAGGCGGCAGAAAAGGCGAAGAAGACGGCCGTGGCCGCGGCGTACAACGACACGACGGTCACGTGGTACAACAGCGGCAACAAGCTGCCCGCTGAAGTGAACTTCCGTGAGTTCTCGCCCTCTGAGAAAAGCGTGGTGATCGGCGGCACTGTGGTGGACCGTCGCGACAAGGTCGAGGTGGAGCCTGCACCGGTGGCCAAGCCGGTGAAGGGCAAGCCCGCTCCCAAGCCGGTAGCGCGCACGTTCCCGCCTCGGCCATACACCATGGTCTTCTCTGCGCTGGACAAGTCGGGCGCGGTTGTCGGCACTGAGACGGTGACGACCGAGGCGCTCACGCCAGGCAAGTCGGCAAAGTTCACCGTGAACATCACGGGCGCGAACATCGTCGCGTACAAGTACACCATCGCCGACTGACAAATTTCGTTGATTTGCCGCTGTCCGAGGGGCGCTTGTCGCGAGGCAAGCGCCCCTCGTGTATTCGGCCGCGAACGCCTGACAAATCGGGACAGGCGGGCACAGGGAAGTCGTTAATGCAGCTTGATTTCGGCCCTTGAAGCTCCTAGCTTGCATGAGGCGGTTCGCCCGTCGTTCCAGCCAGTCTTCGCAGGGGGAAGAACCTCACAGTGTGTGGTCTTCCCCCGTCGCTTCGGTAGCCGCCAGAGGGAATCATGGTTCGCGTCAGTCGAGTGCTCCCGGGCAGCATCTGTGAGGAGATGGGCGTGCTCCCCGGTACCGAGCTTCTGACGGTCAACGGGCGCGAGGTGGCCGATTTCCTCGACTGGGAGTTCCTCACCGCAGACGACGAGCTGGTCATTGAGGCCCGCCTGCCAGATGGCGAGGACGTGGTCTACGAGGTCGAGCGGCCGGAGGGAGAAGGGCTGGGCGTGGAGCTGGAGCCGCCCACCATCCGCCGTTGCGCCAACCGCTGCGAGTTCTGCTTCATCGAGGGGCTGCCAAAGGGCCTGCGGAAGTCGCTCTACGTGCGGGACGACGACTACCGCCTCTCCTTCGCCTACGGGAATTTCGCGACGCTCTCCAACGTGAAGGAGCGCGACATCCAGCGCATCCTCGAGTACCGGCTGTCGCCGCTGTACGTGTC
Source organism: Gemmatimonadaceae bacterium (assembly GCA_031407575.1). Classification (GTDB taxonomy): domain Bacteria; phylum Gemmatimonadota; class Gemmatimonadetes; order Gemmatimonadales; family Gemmatimonadaceae; genus AG11. Next base: position 4,605 of record JANOIJ010000395.1, read on the forward strand.
GGTGCACGCCACGCCGTGGGAGGCCCGCAAGGTGCTGCTCAACAATCCGCGCGTGCCCAACATCGTCGACCAGCTCACGCGCCTGGCAGAAGGCGGCATCCAGTTCCACGGGCAGATGGTCATCGTGCCAGGGCTGAACGACGCCGACGTCCTCGAGCAGTCGCTGACCGACCTCTGGAACCTTGGCGACGCCGTACTCAGCGTGGCGCTCGTGCCAGTGGGGGTGACGCAGTTCTCGCATCTCTACGACGGCAAGCCGATGGACGCGGAGAACGCGACGCGGATCCTCGACGCCGTGGAGCGCTGGGAAGCACGCGCGCTCGCCGAGCGCGGTGACCGCTGGGTATACGGCTCGGATGAGTTGTACCTGCTCGCCGAACGAGAGCTGCCGAACGTCGAGCACTATGGCGACTTCTCGCAAATCGAGAACGGCGTGGGTGCGGTCACGTCGCTGCGCGACCGCGTGCACAACGGGCTCGCCGAGCTCCCGCGACTCGAGGGCAAGAAGATTGGCGTCGTCACGGGCGTCTCCATGCGCGCCCTGATGCCGGAGCTCCTCGACGCGATTGCCGAGCGTACCGGTGCGCAGTTCTCACTGATCGTGATGGAGAACTCGCTGTTTGGCCCCACCACCACCACCGCCGGACTGCTCGTCGGCGCTGACATTCGCCGCGCGTTGGCGGACAGGCACGACCTCGATCTCGCGCTCATTCCTGCCGAGACGATCAATGATGATGGACTCTTCCTCGACGAGGAGCGCTTCATCGCGCTCCGTGAGACACTTCCGATGCCGGTCTATCCCTCGTACGACTTCATCGACGTATTGACGCTCGAAGGCCAGCCTGGCCTGTCAGGACGGCGCGCCGCATGAGCGTCCCAGTCCTGGCGATCATCGGTCGCCCCAACGTCGGCAAGTCGGCGCTCTTCAACCGCATCATCGGCGATGAGGAAGCCATCGTCTCCGAAGAAGCGGGCACCACGCGCGACCGCCACTTCTCCAAGGCAGAATGGAACGGGCGCGCCTTCTGGCTCGTGGACACCGGCGGCCTGTCCGACGAACCGAATGCGCCGATGGACAAGGAGATCCGCCAGCAGGTGGCAACCGCGGTGGAAGAGGCAGACATGCTGCTGTTCGTCGTGGACGCGAACATGGGGCTCCATCCCAGCGACCACCGCGTGGCGGAGATGATCCGCACCACGGGCAAGCCGTGGCTGCTCGTGGCGAACAAGGTGGACGACCCCAGCCGCGTCGACTTCTACGACTTCTACCAGCTCGGCGCGGGCGATCCGTTTCCCGTGTCGGCGCAGAACGGCAAGAATTCCGGCGACCTCCTCGACGCGATCATCGAGCGGCTGCCGGAGTCCACTCCCGAAGATGAGGAAGCGCTGCGCGTCGCGGTTGTCGGCCGTCCGAACGTGGGCAAGTCGTCGTTCGTGAACCGGCTCCTGGGTGAGGAACGGCTGGTGGTGAGCGACATCGCCGGCACGACGCGCGATGCGATCGACACGCCGATGACGTATCACGGCCGCAAACTGATCTTCGTGGACACCGCGGGCCTCCGGCGCCAGACGAAGATCGAGGACGGCATCGAGTTCTACTCGTCGCTGCGCGCGCGACGCGCCATCGAGCGGGCGAACATCTGCGTCCTGCTCATCGACGCGACGGAAGGCGAGTTCCATCATCAGGACCTGCGCATCGCGCACCTGGCGTGGGAAGCCGGTCGCGGACTGATCGTCGTGGTGAACAAGTGGGACCTGGTGGAGAAGGACGACAAGACCGTGCACAAGTTCGAGAAGAAGGCGCACGAGAAGGCGCCCTTCCTCAAGCACGTTCCCTTTCTCTTCACGTCGGCACTCACGGGCCAGCGCGTCTCGAAGATCCTCGACGTCATCCAGCTGGTGGACGAGCAGTCGCGCGTGCGCATCAGCACGTCGGACGTGAATGTCCGCCTTGCCGAGTTGCTCGCGCGGCGCCAGCCCAACCAGGCGGCCGGTCGCGAGGTGAAGCTCAATTATGCGACGCAGGTGAGTGTGGCGCCGCCCACGATCGCGTTCTTCGGCAACCATCCCGATCTGGTGGAGGAGCACTACGTCCGCTTCCTCCACAACGGGTTCCGTGAGACGTATCCGTTCACGGGCAATCCGCTTCGCATCCTGATGCGCCGCAAGAGCGGCGCGAAGGCGGAAGCGTAGCCGTGCATCCCGCCATCGCGCTCGCGTTGGCGTACGTCTCGGGATCAATTCCCTTCGCGCACCTGGCCGGCGTGGCCAAGAGCGTGGACCTGCGGAAGCACGGATCGGGAAACCTGGGCGCGACGAACGTGTTTCGCGTGCTCGGGTGGAAGATCGGCCTCCTGGTGTTTCTGGCCGATGCGCTGAAGGGCGCGCTGCCGGTGCTGCTGCTGCCGCCGCGAATCAACTCCACACGCGACCCGGTGCTGTGGGCCATTGCGGTTGGTGTGGCAGCCATCGCCGGCCACGTGCGGCCCCTGTTCCTCAAGTTCGGCAAGGGAGGAAAGGGCGTGGCGACGGCGGCCGGAGTGTTCTTCGCGCTCGCGCCGCTGCCGATGCTGGTGACATTCGGCGTGTTCGTGGCCGTCGTCCTAGCGAGCGGCTACGTCTCGCTGGGCAGCTTGTTGTCGGCCCTCGTCCTGCCTGCGCTCCTGTCGATCACAACCGGCGTTCGCTCACCGGTGTTCATCGTGAGCGCGATCGTTGCGAGCTTCGTGTTCTGGACGCACCGAGCGAACATCAAGCGCCTGCGCAGCGGCGAGGAACATCGCTTCGGCAAGCGGGGGCGTGCATGACGACCTGCGCGGTGATCGGTGGTGGCGCGTGGGGCACGGCGTTGGCCGACGTACTCGCGCGCAATGCGCACGACGTCACCCTCTGGGCGCTCGAGGCAGACGTCGTGAGCGCGGTGAACGCCACGCATGAGAACGCGCGCTTCCTCGCGGGCGCGTCGCTCGCCCCTTCGCTGCGCGCGACCACGTCACTACCGGATGCGCTCGCGGGCGCGTCGCTCGTGTGCGTCGCGACCCCAGCGCAGCACCTCCGCACCGTGCTCCAGCGGTCCCGGAACGTGATCGCCGCGCGCGCGACCATCTGCATCGCCTCCAAGGGCATCGAGCCGGATACGTTGATGCTCATGAGTGATGTCGTCGCCGAGGAGGCACCGGAGCACGACGTCGTCGCGCTGTCCGGGCCAAGCTTTGCCGCGGAGGTCGTGGCGCAGCAGCCCACGGCCATCGTCGCTGCCTCTGGGAATCTCGTCGCCGCGGAGGCGGTGCAGGAGGCGTTCAGCAATCGCTTTCTGCGCGTCTACACGCACGACGACATCGTAGGCGTCGAACTCGGAGGCGCGTTGAAGAACGTCATGGCCGTGGCAGCGGGGATCGTCGAGGGCGTGGGGCTGGGCTTCAACTCGCGCGCCGCGCTCATCACGCGCGGGCTCGCCGAGATGACTCGGCTGGGTACGTCACTCGGCGCGCAGGCCGCGACGTTTGCGGGGCTCGCCGGCATGGGCGATCTCGTGCTGACATGTACCGGATCGCTGAGCCGGAACCGCGCCGTGGGAGTCGCCGTGGGCCAGGGCGCGACACTCGAGCAGGCGCTCGCCGGCAAGGAGACCGTCGCGGAGGGCGTCTCCACCACGCGGTGCGCGCTCGCGCTCGCGACGCGCGAGGGCATCGAGATGCCCATTGTCGAGATGGTGCACCGCATCCTGTTCGACGGCCACTCGGCGCGCACGGCGGTGTCTGAGTTGATGTCGCGCGAACTGCGCTCGGAGCAGGACGCATGAGCGCCGCCGAGCCGGTCCAGGAGTTCTTCAGCATCGGCGAGGTGTGCGAGCTCACCGACCTCAAGCCGCACGTGCTGCGCTACTGGGAGAGCCAGTTCCGCTTTCTCAGTCCCGCCAAGAACCGGTCCGGCAACCGCGTGTATCAGCGGCGCGAGATCGAGTTGATCCTGCTTGTGAAGCACCTCCTGTACACCGAGAAGTACACCATCGAGGGCGCCCGCCAGAAAGTCGACGAGCACCGGAAGGGTGGTGAGCTGCGCAGCGCGTCGCGGGCCGCGCTCACTCTGCAGACACTGGAATCGCTGGAGACCGAACTCAAGGAATTGATCCGCTTTCTCTCGCCCGACACCAAATAGTCATGCGGTTTCTCATCACGAACGACGACGGCATCCTCGCCCACGGCATCGAGTGCCTCATCGAAGCCACGGAGCCCCTGGGAGAGGTGTATGTGGTGGCGCCCGATCGCGAACAGAGCGCGACCAGCCACTCGCTCACACTGCATCACCCACTGCGTCCGGTGCGTCGCGCCGAACGCCGCTGGCAGATCGACGGTACGCCCACGGACTGCGTGATGATCGCCGTGGAGGCGCTCCTTCCCGAGCGGCCCGACTTCATCCTCAGCGGCGTCAATCACGGCCAGAACATGGGGGAGGACGTCCTCTACTCCGGCACCGTGGCCGCCGCGATGGAAGGGCTGGCGCTGGGCATTCCGTCCATCGCGTTCTCGTTCGCCGGCGGCGACCTGCGGTCCGACCTCACGCACCTCAAGGAGCAGGTGAGCGTCCTCACGCCGCTCATCGCGCATCTCACGTCGCTTCCGACCTTCCCCGCGCATACGTTGCTCAACGTGAACCTGCCGCCCGTGCCTGTGGAAGGTGTGAAGGGTGCGCGGCTCACGCGCCTTGGAAGCCGAGTGTATTCCGGATCCCTCAAGCCAATGCGCGATCCGTGGGACCGCGACATCTTCTGGATCGGCGGCGGGTCCATCACCTGGACGGGCGAGCCGGATTCGGATTTCCGCGCTATCCAGGACGGCTACGTCTCGATCACGCCGCTGCATCTCGACCTCACACACTACGGCATGCTCGAATCATCGGAGAGCTGGTGGCGGGAGCAGTAGAAGGCCCGATGGGCGGCGCTCGACGCCGCCTCGTCGAGCTCCTGCGCGAGAAGGGCATTCGCGACATGGCGGTGCTGCGCGCGTTCGACCTCACGCCGCGGCACGCGTTCGTGCCCACCGGCGTGCGTCACCGCGCGTACGACGACGCGCCGCTGCAGATCGGCAGCGGCCAGACCATCTCCCAGCCGAGCATCCACGCGAAGTACCTGGAGATCCTCGCGCTCAATGGCAGTGAGCGAGTGCTCGAGGTAGGCACCGGGTCTGGCTACCAGACGGTATTGCTGTCACACCTGGTGGCCCAGGTGTTCACGATCGAGCGGATCCCTGCGCTCTTCGCGAGCGCGCGTGAGGCCATCAACCGCGCTGGCGCCACCAATGTTTCCATGCTGCTCGGCGATGGCACAGTCGGGTGGCGGGGATACGCACCGTACGACGCCATTCTCGTCGGCGCGGGCGGACCGTCCGTGCCGCCAGCCTTGGTGGAGCAACTCGCGGAGGGCGGTCGTCTCCTGATTCCCATAGGTACCAGGGACGAGCAGGTGCTCAAGGTGATCACGAAACGCGGCGCCGGCGTGGTGTCCGAGGACGTGCTGCCCGTGCGGTTCGTGCCGCTGCTTGGCACGCAGGGGTGGGAGCAGCAGTAACGTGCACCAACTTCACGTGCGGATCTGCGGGCGCGTGCAGGGCGTTGGTTTTCGCTGGTTCGTCCGCGAAGAGGCGCGGCGGCTGGGGTTGAGCGGTTGGGTCACCAACCTCGCCAGCGGTGAGGTCGAGGTGGCAGCGGGAGGTGAGGCGTCGTCGCTCGAGCGGCTAAGACGCGCGCTCGAGGTAGGACCCACCGGCGCAGCTGTGACGCAGTTGGATGACCTGGACGACGCCGTGTCGTCGCTGCCATACCCATTTGCAATCCATCGATGAGCGTCTCGTCACAGGACTTGCGCGCTCGGCTGGCGGCCGCGCTGCGCGAGGTCGCCAATTTCCCGAAGCCCGGCATCCGCTTCAAGGACATCACGCCTGCGCTCGCCGACGCGAACTTGCTCCGCGAGCTGACCTCGGCCATGGCGGCGCCGTGGGAGGAGGAAGGCATCACGCACGTTGCCGGGGTGGAGAGCCGAGGGTTCATACTCGCAGCGCCGGTGGCGATCGCGCTGCGTGCCGGGTTTATCCCCATTCGCAAGCCCGGTAAGCTGCCGTACACCAGCGCCGGCATCGACTACGCACTCGAGTACGGGTCAGACCGGCTGGAAATGCACGTGGACGCGTGTCCTCCGCCCTCGCGCGTCCTGCTGGTGGATGACGTTCTGGCGACGGGCGGCACGGCTGCGGCGGCGTGCACGCTCATCGAGCAGGTGGGTGGCCAAGTGCTCGGCTGCGCCTTCCTGTTGACCATTCCTGGCCTTGGCGGAGCGGAACGGCTGAAGGGCCGCCGGACGGAAACGTTACTCTAGACGGCCTCTAGAGGCGCTGGCGGGCGCGACAGTGCAACGTTTGTTGCATTTATAACCGTTTGATGTTACCTTCGTGTAACCCGCCTGAAATGCCGACCGAGCCGCAGCAATCCGCCGGTTGAGCCCCTCCCGCCTCCGCTCTCCCCACAAAAATGCGAAGAATCGCCCTGGCCGCGGCTGCGTGCTGCGCGCTATCCGCTTGTTCGGACTCCCTGTCGTCGCCCGCGCCGTCCACCCCACTGTCTCCCGCGGCTCCCGCGCTCGCTGCGTCCGGAACCCCCATCTCAGGACGGTACATCGTCCGCTACCGACCCAACCTCAACTGGCAGCTTCGCGCGCAGTCGCTCGCGTCAACGCACGGCGCCACAGTTGGACGGCTGTATACCACCGTGTTTCCCGGTGCCGTGTTGACGATGTCCGCGGCCGCCGCACAGGCCCTCAGCGCCGACCCCGACGTGTTGTCGGTGGAGCAGGATCAGGTCATCACGATCAACACGACGCAGTCGAACCCGCCATCCTGGGGGCTGGACCGCCTTGATCAGCGTACCCGTCCGCTCAACCAGAGCTACACCTTCGGCCCCAGCGGCACAGGGGTCACCGTCTACATCGTCGACACGGGAATCAACTTCGGCCAGACCGATTTTCAGGGCCGAGCGATCACGGGATTCGACGCAGTCAGTGCGGGCGGGTCGGCTGCCGACTGCAACGGGCACGGAACACACGTGGCCGGCACGGTTGGCGGCGCGACCTACGGCGTGGCCAAGCAGGCGAGGTTGGTGGCCGTTCGCGTGCTGGACTGCGGGGGCAACGGAACGACATCTGGTGTCGTAGCCGGGCTGGACTGGATCGCGCAGAACATCGTGCGGCCCGCCGTCGTCAACATGAGCCTCGGTGGGTCCTATTCCGCGGCCCTCAACGGCGCTGTCGAGTACGGCATCGCCAATGGCATCACCTACGCCGTCGCCGCCGGAAACAACGGCGCCACCGCGTGCAGCGCCTCACCCGCCAGCGCGCCGAACGCGATCACGGTGGGCGCGACGGGCAGCGACGATGCGTTCCAGTCGTGGTCCAACCATGGCAGCTGCGTCCGCATCAACGCGCCCGGCGCGGCGATCACCTCGTTATGGCTTGGCACGGGTACCAGCACCATTAGCGGAACTTCCATGGCCTCGCCGCACGTGGCTGGAGCGGCGGCGCTGTACCTCCAAACGACTCCCTCCGCGACGCCTGCGCAGGTGCGCTCTGCGCTCACATCCAACGCGACCACGGGCGCTATTCCGAGCCTTCCCGCTGGCACGCCGAACCTGCTGCTCTATACCGGCTTCATGAATGGGACGCCGGCGCCGACGCCGCCGGTCGCGAGCTTCACGTCGAGCTGCAGCTTGCTGTCGTGCACGTTCGACGCGAGCGCTTCTACCGGGCTCGCCGCTGCGACGTACTCGTGGAACTTCGGAGACGCGACGGCAGGCTCGGGCAAGACGACGAGCCACGCCTACGCCGCGGCTGGCACCTACACGGTCACGCTCACCGTGGCCGACGTGAACGGAACGAGCACCAAGACCAACACCGTCACCGCAGTCGCCCCGAATCTGGCGCCGTCAGCCGCGGTCTCGACGCCCACCAACAATGCGGTATACACACGCTCGATCGCTGGCACCGTTGCCGTTTCGTTCGCCGGCACCGGCACGGACCCGGAGAGTGGCGCGTTGTCAGGCGCCTCGCTCGTGTGGACGAGCAGCCGCGACGGCCAGATCGGAACCGGTGGCTCCTTCGTGAAGAGCGACCTCTCAGTGGGCGCGCACACCCTCACGCTCACCGCGCGCGATGCGCAGGGCCTCACGGGCTCGGCGACGCGAAGCATCACAATCCTCGCATCGGCGAACCAGTCACCGACGGTGTCCATCACGTCGCCTGTGGCGAATGGCAGTTTTGTGCAGGGCACGAGCGTCTCCTTTGCCGGAACCGGCACTGATCCTGAGACGGGTGCACTCAGCGGCGCGTCGCTCGTGTGGACGAGCAGCCGTGACGGCCAGATCGGCACGGGCGCGTCGTTCGCCAACACGACCCTGACTGCGGGCACGCACACCATCACGCTCACCGCCACGGACCCGCAGGGTGCCGCGACATCCGCGACGCGAAGCATCACGATCGCGACGGGCGGCACGAATCAGGCGCCAGTCGCCTCGTTCACGTTCGTCTGTGGCCCGACCGTCTCGACGTACGCGCACACGTGCGCGCTGGACGGCAGCACCTCCACGGACGACGCGGGCATCGTGCGATGGGTCTGGAGACTGGGCAACGGGAAGACTCCTTCGAGAACGGTGCCGACGATGACCTATACGTGGGTGGCCGCTGGAACCTATTGGGTGACGCTCACGGTCATCGACGTCGCTGGCAAGACCGGCAGCGTGAGCCAGTCGGTCGTGGTTCCGTAGCCTCTCGGCGAAATTTCTAACTGCGTAACGGCACGTGCAGATCCTTCGACTACGCTCAGGATGACACGCGTAGTCGGGCGAGTATCGAGCGGGGCAGCGCGGACAAGCGCGCTGCCCCGTTCGTCGTCATGGCATGTCCGAACGAAGCGCAGCAGCGCGTCGACGACCCGAGCACAATGATCGCCGGCATCAGGCGACGAACGTCACGAGGGTCTGGCTCGCGCCATGCTGGATGCGCAGGGCGATGTCGTTGCCGACGCCATCGGTGAGCACGTCCACGGCGACCACGCTCCCCATGGTTCGCGCGAGATGGCGGCCACCGGACGTGCGATCGCCGAGCATGAGGTCGACACGGCCATCGCGCTCGCTGTAGGAGACACCGAGGAGCGGATAGTTGTACTCCTGTGCCTGCGCGCCAATCTCGAGGTCGTCCACTTCGATGATGGTGCGGCGCCCTGCGTTACGACGAGTGAAGTCATTGAGCAGGCTGCTCCACGCGAGCGGCGCATCGAAGGAATCGCCGGCAACTGCGTCCTGCGCGGTGGGCGCCAGCGCGGGCAGGGGATCTCGCGGCGCCGTGAGCAGCGTGGTGGTCGTGCTGCGCATCAACTTCGTCGTCACGCTGCCGAGGATGGCACGGGCAACGAAGCCGCGACCGTGCGTGCCCGTGGCGATGAGGTCGGCGCCGACCGCGGTCGCGTAGTCGAGTAGCTCCGACGCAGGGGCGCCGCGCAGCACGACGTGCGTTACGGCGACTCCGCTGGGCACCACGAGCTGCTCGGTGACGGCAGCGAGCTGCGTGCGCGCCCATCGTTCATAGGTCTCGCTTGCCTCGCCAGCCATTGCGCCTTCGCGCACTGGTGGCATGACGTGCACCAGGTCCACGCGGCCGTCGTCCGCGATCGCGTCCACGGCCGACTGCGCGGCGCGCGCGGCGATGTCGCTGAAGTCGACGGCGACGATTGCGTGACGCGGTGCCATCTCCGTTGTGGAGGGCACGGCGAGTACTGGCACCCGTGCGATACGCGCGAGCTCCAGCGCGGTCTCGTCGCCGAGCAAGCGCTGCGCCATCTGATGACGCCCGAGTCCGACGACGATCAGTGCCGCGCGCCGCTCGATAGCCATGCGCGAGATGGTGTACGCGGGATGTCCCGCGAGCACGGTGATCGAGAGAATCGTGCTGCGGCCGAGCACCCGTTCGACCTGGGCTTCCACGGACTTCCGCGTGAGCGTCCAGCGTCGCAGCGACTCATGATCGTCGAACGTCAACTCCTGCGCGCCAAGAATGGGATCGGACTGGAGCACGGAGATCAGCTCGAGCGTCGCGCCGGTGGTGCACGCACGCGCGGCCGCGATTCGAAGGGCGCCGTCCGACCGTGTGGTGCCGTCGGTCGCCATGAGGATCGTGGCGGCGTGCCGGCGTCCGTTTTTGTGCAATGCCGTCGTCACGAGGAACGGCGATTCAGTGAGGGCGTAGTGGCGTGGTGCGATGCTCGTCATGTTGTCTCCGGTGTGTGGCAATGGCGCGCCGCCACCCGGCGGCGCGCCATTGCAGTGCTGGCAGCGGTGCGCGCTCAGAAGGCCACGACCCCCTCGACCATGAAGCCGCTGAACTTGCCCCCGTTCCGGATGTCGTTCGCCGGGAAGTTGTTGTACTTCTGCGTCACCCACTCGATCTTCGCGAGCAACGCCGGCGTCACGAACCAACCCGCCGCGAGCTGCTGGCGGTCCACCGAGACGCTGTTCGCCACGCCCACGAGCGCACCGTTCGCCTTGTTGTACCGAGCGCCGACATACAGCTGCTCGCG
>JANOIJ010000270.1:0-2238 GCA_031407575.1 Gemmatimonadaceae bacterium
CGCGGATGTACCGCGCTGCCGGCACCGAGCTGTACGGTGATGGCTTCAAGCCGCTGGACGCAGTACTTTCCGAGATTGACGCCATCACGAACGATCAAGTTGCCGCCGTGTGCGGCGAATTCTTCGCGCCCGACGGACAAACGGTGCTGAGTCTCGGCCCGCACGCGGACGCGCCCTGACCCGCCCTCTCTCCCATCATTCCGATCATGCTCATCGGCGTTCCAAAAGAGATCAAGACCAACGAGAATCGTATCGCGCTCGTTCCAGCTGGTGCCGAGTCGCTCATCGCCGCTGGACACCAGGTCCTCGTCGAGACGACCGGCGGCGAGGGGAGCGGATTCGAAGACAAGGATTTCACTGACGTTGGTGCGCAGATCGCGCCTGACGCCGCGAGCGTGTGGGCGAAGGCCGACATGATCATGAAGGTGAAGGAGCCGATCGAGCGCGAGTGGCCGCATATGCGCAAAGGTCAGACGATCTTCACCTATTTCCACTTTGCCGCGGACGAGAAGCTGACGCAGGCGCACCTCGATTCGGGGGCGGCGTGCATCGCCTACGAAACCGTCGAGCTGCCCTCTCGCGAATTGCCCTTGCTGACGCCGATGTCGGAAGTGGCCGGTCGGATGGCGGTGCAGGAAGGGGCCAAGTATCTGGAGAAACTGTACGGTGGGCGTGGAGTGTTGTTAGGCGGGGTGCCGGGTGTGGCGCCGGCCAAGGTCGTGATCCTCGGCGGCGGAGTCGTAGGCATCAACGCTGCGAAAATGGCGGCGGGGATGGGCGCGAAAGTTGTCATTCTCGACCTTTCGCTCGAGCGACTGCGCTATCTGTCGGATGTGATGCCGGCCAACGTCCAGCTGATCCACTCGAACCGCCACAACATCCTCGAGCAGATCTCGACGGCCGATCTCGTCATCGGTGGCGTGCTCATTCCGGGGGCGAAGGCGCCCAAGCTCATACGGCGTGAGGATCTCAAGCGGATGCGTCCCGGCTCGGTGATCGTGGACGTGGCGATCGATCAGGGCGGCTGCGTGGAAACCATCAAGGCGACGACGCACGAGAACCCGACGTACGTGGTGGACGGCATCATTCACTACGGCGTGGCGAACATGCCGGGCGGCGTGCCGCGCACGTCGACGCTGGCACTCACCAACGCGACGCTGCCGTACGCCATGCAGCTGGCCAACAAGGGCTGGAAGCAGGCGTTGCGCGCCAACCCGGCGCTCCTCAAGGGGCTCAACGTGGCCAAGGGCAAGGTCACGTACGAGGGTGTGGCTCAGGCATTCGGCATGGAGTTCCACGAGCCGGCGCAGTTCCTCGGCTGACCCACCGGTGGGCGACACGCTGCCGGCTGACCAAGGGCACGCCGAGCATATCCGGTGTGCCTTTTGCCATAGAACGACTGAGGAGGAAGCGTCGCTCCGCAAACCTGCGGTCCTGCGCGTAGGTTGTTAAAAGACAACGTCTTGCCTGCACTCTCGTCGTCGGGTAGCTTTCGGCGTTTTCGCCGCAACGACACGCACGGCTCGTTCCCTGCAACCAGTACGAGCGCCCCAACCCCGGATTGATGCGCTGGCCCTTCTTTGGAAAAGGGGGAAGTCTATTCCCCGCGAACGCGATTGGAGTCGACCTCGGAACGGCCAATACGCTCATCTACGTCAAGGGCGAAGGGATCGTCCTGAACGAGCCATCCGTTGTTGCGCTCGATCGTGAGACGAAACAGATCAAGGGAGTGGGGCTCGAGGCGAAGCGCATGCTCGGCCGCACGCCCGAAGGTGTGATCGCCGTACGGCCGATGAAGGACGGCGTGATCGCCGACTTCGACGTGACGGAGAAAATGCTGCGGTATTTTCTCAAGCTCATCATCGACAATCACGTCTTCAAGGTGAAGCCGCGCGTCATTGTGTGCGTGCCGAGCGGCATCACCGAGGTGGAGCGACGCGCGGTCCGCGACTCCGCACTCGGCGCTGGCGCGAAGGAAGTCTTCATGGTCGCGGAGCCGATGGCGGCGGCCATTGGTGTCGGGCTCCCCGTCGAGACTCCCACTGGCAACATGGTGATCGACATCGGCGGAGGCACGACGGAGATCGCGGTCATCGCGCTGTCGGGCATCGTGAGTGACACGTCGATCCGCACTGGGGGCGACGAGCTCGACATGTCGATCGTGCAGTTCATGCGCAAGAACTACAACCTGCTCATCGGCGAGCCGACGGCGGAGCAGATCAAGATCCAGATCGGCAG
>JANOIJ010000034.1:0-24081 GCA_031407575.1 Gemmatimonadaceae bacterium
GCTGCTCATCGCCATGGCTGCCGCGCTCCAGCCGTCGCTCGGCGTGGTGTTCCTGACCATCGGCATCGTCGGCTGGGCGGGGATGGCGCGACTCGTCCGGGGTCAGGTGCTGGTGGTGCGGCAGCTCGAGTTCGTGCAGGCGTCCAAGGCGCTGGGCGCGCGTGACACGCGCGTCGTGCTCCAGCACGTGCTCCCCAGCGTCGTCGCACCGGTGCTCATCGCGGCGACGCTCGGCGTGGCCGCGGCGATCATGGCGGAGTCTGCGCTGTCATTCCTGGGCCTTGGCGTGCAGCCGCCCACGCCGAGCTGGGGTTCGATGATTGCTGACGGTCGCGACCTGAACCAGCTGCGCAACGCGCCGTGGACGTCGGTGGCGCCCGGACTGGCCATCGGCTCCGCGGTGCTCGGCTTCAACCTCCTTGGCGACGCGTTGCGCGACGCCCTTGATCCGCGTCACGCCGCCCGCAGCGGGGTGATCGACGCGCCGCCTTCGGCGAGGACATAGCCGCGCGGCCGAGCGGAGAACGGCGAGCGGAGAACGGCGAGCGGAGAACGGCGAAACCGCGACTGGCGACCGGCGACTGGCGACTGACGCCCGCGTGCGGCGCGTGGCGCGTGGCGGCGGATAAAGGCGTCGACTTACGTATGTCGAGGCGCCTGCCCGCTTCGTAGTATGCTTCGCCGTTCGCCGTTCTCCGTTCGCCGCTCGGGACCAACTTTCCTCTGCCACTTTTGAGCGTGCCAATAGACACAGAACGCCTGCGACGCGAGGAGTTCCCATGGATGCGGCCTGGCGCGACGTACATGAACGCCGCGAGCACCGGTCCGCTCCCGCAGCGCTCCATCGACACGCAAGTCGAGTTCACTCGCCGCCGCGCCACGCCGCATCTCGTGCCCTTCGAGGACCAGTTCGGCACGCTCGCGCGCTGCCGAGTGCTCGTGGCGAGCATGGTGCACGCGAGTGCGGGGGAGATTGCGCTCGCCGTGAACACCGGCATGGGCGTGAACATCGCCGCGTGGGGCTTGCCGCTCGGGGCCGGCGACGAGATCGTCGTCTCGGACGGCGAGTTTCCGGCGAACATGTATCCGTGGCTCGCCGCGGCGGCGTCGCGTGGGTACACCGTGCACGTCGTTCCGCTCCGCGATGGCGTCGTCGATCAGGAGGCGATGCTCGTCGCGCTGGATCGCCCGAATGTGCGGCTGCTGTCCGTCTCGTGGGTGGGCTTCGCGTCTGGCGCGCGCGCGGACATCGACGCGTTGGGCGAGGCGTGCCGCACTCGCGGGATCTACTTCGTGGTCGACGCGATTCAGGGGCTCGGCGCGCTTGCGCTCGATCTCTCGCGCACGCAGGTGGACGTGCTCGCGTGCGGCGCGCAGAAGGGGCTGCTGGGCCCGTGGGGCGCCGGCTTTACGTACGTCCGTCGCGGTGTGATCGAGTCGATTGTGCCGCAGCCCGTGAGCTGGATGGCCGTGCGCGACTCCGACGACTTCTCACGACTGGTGGAGTACGACATGACATGGCGCGACGATGCGCGCCGCTTCGAGATGGTGACGCTGCCGTATCAGGATTTCGCTGGCATGGCGTCGAGTCTCGAACTGCTGCATGAGATCGGGATCAGTCGCGTCGCGTCGCACATTCACGACTGCGCGTCGCGGTTGCTGGCCGGTTCGCGGGACGCCGGGGTCGCGCTGGTGACGCCGGAGAAGTACCACGGCGGGATCGCGTCGGTTCGTCCGGCGAATGCGCTCGCTGCGAGCGACCGGCTCAACCTCGCGGGTGTAGTGCACTCGGTGCGTGAGGGAATCATTCGCCTCGCCCCGCATTGCTACACGAACGCCGAAGACATCGAGGCGACGCTCGCCGCGTTGAGGGAGTAGCGGCGCATCGACCGGCGTAGGTGCAGGGCGTCGGGAGCATCGCGAGTCAAAGATGACTACAGCTTCTGAAATGCGAACGGGGCCGATTTGAACAGCGACAACCCGCCGACACTACGGACCCGCGGGATGCCTCAGTTGGCTGCAGGACTGAACGACGAATCGCCGCCCTGTTGTGGATGCTCGAAATGCACGCGGAGCAGTCGGCGTTTGTCGGTTTTCGAGTCCGCGCCCTGTGGCAGTTCATGAATCGCGCGCCTCTCGCATGGCAGCGATCTCGACGCCCTTCGGCAACGGCGGAAAGGTGCAGATCCTTCGCTGCGCTCAGGATGACACCTGTCGAGGCTGCGCTCGTCGGCATGTTCAGCGAACGAGCAGCACCGCCAGGTCGCGCTTGCCCTTGCCCACCACGATGTGCCCGCCGTCGAGGAGCGCCTCCGTCGACGAGACGTGACGCTCCGACGCGCCGATCTTGCGCTTGTTCACCGAAACGCCCCCCTGCTCGAGCAACCGCTTGGCCGCGCCGTTCGACGCTGCGAGCCCCGACGCGGTGAGCAGCTTGAAGACATCATACGTCGAGGTATCCCCGTCGCTCACGAGCAGCGAGGCCTGTACTTCCGCGAATGGCGCCTCCGAACGCAAGAGCGCGAACGCATCCGCGCTCAGCTCGCGCGGATCCAGTCCGCCGAAGAAAAAGCCTGACACCTGCTCGGCTGCCACCAGCGCCGCGTCCCCGTGCACGCGGCGCGTCACGTCGCGCGCGAGCGTGCGTTGCGCCACGCGCTGTTCCGGCGCGGCAGTCGTCGCCGCGTCCAGCCTCTCGATCTCCGCTCGGTCGAGCAACGTGAAGTACCGCAGGAACCGACCCGCGTCGCGATCCTCCGCGGACAGCCAGAACTGGTAGAACGCATATGGCGACGTGCGAGCCGCGTCGAGCCACACGGCGCCTGATTCCGTCTTCCCGAATTTCGCGCCGCCGGCGTTCGTCACGAGCGGCGCCGTCAGGCCGTGCGCGTCCGCGCCATCCGCGCGCCGGATCAGCTCGATACCGGCGGTGATGTTGCCCCACTGGTCGCTCCCCCCGAGTTGGAGTGACACGTCCTCGCGACGCCGCAGTTCCAGGAAGTCGTACGCCTGCAGCAGCATGTACGAGAACTCGGTGAACGAGATCCCTGCGTCCATGCGGGACTTCACGGAGTCCTTCTGGAGCATGTAGTTCACCGTGAAGTGCTTCCCGGTATCGCGAAGGAACTCCACCATCCCCAGTGAGTTGAGCCACTCCGCGTTGTCGACCATGCGCGCCGCGCCCGGTCCCGTGAAGTCGAGAAATCGCTCGAGCTGCGCGCGGATGGACGCCGTGTTTGCCGCGACCAGCTCCGGCGTCAGCAACTGGCGCTCGACGGTTTTCCCACTCGGATCGCCGATCATGCCGGTGCCGCCGCCTACGAGCGCCACGGGCCGGTGGCCGTGCCGTTGCAGGTGCACGAGGATCATGATCTGCAGGAGGCTCCCGACGTGCAGGCTGTTCCCTGAGGGGTCGAAGCCGATGTATGCGGAGGCACCCGCCTTGCCCAAAAACGCCGCCACGCCGTCCGTCCGCTGATGCACCAACCCTCTCCACTCGAGCTCGTCGAGCACTCCCGTCGTCTGCATGGCACAAAAATAGACTACAGGAAGGGTGATTGTCAGTGAACCGCGTTGGTGCGGGTCCCGACCGCGCGTTAACCTTCCCGTGCCGGACCCTCCGCACCTCAACGACGGTCGATGGACTTTCCGTTCAACAAGAACTTTCGGCGCCGGCACCCGAAGCTTTCGCGCGGCCTCGGCGTCTCGGTCGCATTCGGTTCGGCGCTCGTGCTCGGCTTCGCGTACTCGAGCTGGGCATTGGTATGTCGAGCGGGCGCATGTCCCTCCGTGGACGTCCTCGACGAGTATCAGCCTCGGCAGACATCCAAGCTCTACGCCGCAGACGGGCGCTTCATCGCCGAGCTCGGCCTCGAGCGACGCACGCTGCTCAAGATCGACCAGATCCCGCCACTCGTGCGGAATGCGTTCATCCTCGTGGAGGACAAGCGCTTCTACGGCCACAAAGGCGTGGACTTCCTGCGCATTCCGGGCGCGCTGTGGGCCGACCTCAAGAAGCGCAGCTTCGCCGAGGGCTTCTCGACGATCACCATGCAGCTCGCGCGTAACATCTTCCCCGAGCGGCTCACGCGTGAGAAGTCGCTCGTCCGCAAGCTGAAGGAGGCCAAGGTCGCGCGCGCCATCGAGGCGAAGTACAGCAAGGACAAGATCCTCGAGCTCTACCTCAACCAGATCTCGCTGGGCAACGGGTCATTCGGTGTCGAGACGGCAGCGCAACGGTACTTCGGCAAGTCCGCAAAGGACCTGATCCTCCCTGAAGCGGCGATGCTCGCCGGCCTGCCCAAGGCGCCGGAGCGCTACAATCCGCGCCGCTTTCCCGAGCGCGCCATCCAGCGCCGCAACATCGTCATCGAAGTCATGCGCCAGGAAGAGGGCATCAGTGACGCGGACGCCAGTCTCGGCAAGGCGTATCCGTTGCAGCTCGCGCGCAGGTCTGAAGCGGGCGACGTGGCGCCGTACTACGTCGAGTGGGTGCGCCAGCAGCTCGAGAACCAGTTCGGACAAAAGCTGTACGAGCAGGGACTCAAGGTCTACACGACGCTCGACGTTGATCTCCAATCCGCCGCGGAACGCGCCCTGGAGAACCAGCTCAAGGCCATCGAGTCCGGACGGTTCGGCTCGTACCCACATACGTCCTACGAGTCGTACATCTCTCGCGCCTCGGAGCGTGCGGGTGAGGCGGCCGCAGCCAACTCGCCCTACCTCCAGGGCGCATTCATCGCGATGGATCCCCGCTCGGGTGCCGTGCGCGCGCTCGTCGGCGGACGCGACTTTGACGACTCCAAGTTCAACCGCGCCACGCAGGCACTGCGACAGCCAGGCTCGACGTTCAAGCCGATCGTCTACGCCGACGCGGTGCAGAACGGTCGTCCGCCGTCGTACATCGTGGATGACTCGCCGGTGAGCGTGCCCCAGAGCGGCGGCGGCGATTGGACGCCGGGGAACTACGACGGAAAGTTCGAGGGGCCGATGATGATGCGGCGCGCCCTCTACCAATCGCGAAACATCGTCGCGATCAAGATCGGGATGGAGCTGGGCACGGAGAGCGTCATCGCGATGGCGAGGAAGTTCGGCATCACGACGCCCATTCCTCCATACCCCTCCATCAACATCGGTGCAGCGGACGTCTATCCAGTCGAGATGGTGGCTGCCTACTCCGCGTTCGCCACGCTCGGTACGTATTCGAGCCCAGTGGCCATCGTGCGCGTCGAGAACGCCAAGGGCGACGTGCTCTGGGAACCGGCCGCCTCGCGCGTGCCCGTGATGTCGCCGGAGGAAGCGTGGCTCATGGTGAGCATGATGAAGGACGTGATTCGTCGAGGCACCGCTGCAGGGACAGTGGGCAGCCAGTTCAGCTATCCGTCCGGCGGCAAGACGGGCACGACCAACGACGGCGCAGACGTCTGGTTCATCGGCTTTACATCGGATCTCGTCGCCGGCGTGTGGATGGGACTCGACAAGCCACGGAAGATCAAGAGCAATGCGCAGGGCGGCGTGCTCGCGGCCCCGGCGTGGACGGCGTTCATGCGCGAGGTGTACCGTCGCAAGCCGCCGCCCCCCGACTGGCCGCGTCCCGAAGGCATCGTGATTCGCGAGATCGACCCCGTCTCCGGCATGCTCGCCTCAACGGGGTGCGGCCGCGTGGTCGAGTACTTCATCGCCGGCACCGATCCGACGCAACCGTGCATGCCGACCTACGCTGTCGACTCCCTTGGGGTTCGTGTCGACACCCTGGGCTATCCGCCAACCGGCGCGCCACTGCCTGTGCGCCCTCCCGCGACGCCATTCCCTGACACGTTCCGGCCGCGCGTACCGGATTCCACAGTGTTCTCCCGGCCCACGCGTGCGTCGCCCGGCGCCATGATCGTTCCAGGCGCGACGCCAATACCGAGCGCCTCGCGCCCACCGCGCTTCCAACCGCTCGGCGATTCGTCGCGTGCGCGGCGCGACACGCTGCGTCCGCGCGTCGACAGCGCGCGACCGATTAATCGGCTCCCCCCAACGCGATGAGTTGGCGGCCCACCGACTGCCACGCGCACACCACGCATTCCGATGGGACGATGACCGTGGCCGAGGTGGCCGCGAAGGGCGTGGCGTTGGGTGTGCGGGTGACAGTGAGCGACCACATCTCGCACGACGCGCCGACGACGGTGAATTCCGTGCGCGCGATGGAGCGCTACCTCGGTGACCTCGAACAGCACGACGTGCTGCGCGGCGGGGAATTCTGCTGGCACGATCCGCTCTGGCGCGAGATGCCGGACTCCGTCACGCGGCGATTCACCCACCGGCTCGGGTCACTGCATTCCATCCGGCTCGCGAATGCTGCCTACTGGCGCGCGTTCACGCATCACCTGCCGGACGACGTCACCGTCGAGCAATACATCGAGGCGCACGTGACGTCGCTCGAGGCACTGGCCGCCGAGATGCCGGTGGATGTGCTGGCGCATCCCACGCTGCTGCCGCCGCCGCTGCGCTTGCGCGACCCTCACGAGCTGTGGAGCGAAGCGCAAGAAGTACGCATGGTGCAGGCGCTGCTCGACGCCGGCATCGCCTTCGAGATTTCCGCGCGCTATCCGCCGCACGAGCGTCTCGTGCGCCGCGCCGCCGCCGCCGGCGTTCGTTTGTCGCTCGGCTCCGACGGCCATGCGCGTGAGCAAGTGGCGAACATCGTCGCGCCGCTGGCGTTGGCGCGTGCGGTGGGCGTTGCTGACGACGCGTTGTACGATCCCGAACGCCACGGCTCGCGGACCGGCGCATTCGGCGCATGACGCGGTATCACGCGCGATGGATCTGCCCCGTCTCATCGCCTCCGCTGCGAGATGCCACGCTCGTCGAGCACGACGGGCGCATCGTGTACGTCGGCCCGCGCGCAACCGCGCCGGATCATGCCGAAGAGGTCGATCTCGGCGACGCGATTCTCGTCCCGGGCCTCGTGAATGCGCACTGCCACCTCGAGCTCACCGCGATGCGCGGTTTCCTCGACGGCTTGGCATTTCGCGACTGGATTCTCCGCCTCACCGTCGCCCGACGCGACGTGCTCACGCCGGAGATGCTGCTCGACTCGGCGCGTCTTGGCGTGGTGGAAGGCGTGCGGCACGGCATCACCACCTTTGCCGATACGGGCGACACCGGCGCCGGCTTCGACGCGATGCTGGAGCATGGCGTGCGTGGCATCTGCTATCGCGAGGTCTTTGGTCCCGACCCTCGGCAATGCGACGATGCGGTCGCTCGGCTCGCCGCTCGCGTTCGTGCAATGCAGTCGCGCGCAACGGCGCTCGTGCGTGTCGGTGTGTCACCGCACGCGCCGTACACGGTCTCCGATGCGCTGTTTCGCGCGACCGCTGCGTTCGCCGCGACGCAGGCGCTGCCGCTTGCCGTCCACATCGCGGAGAGCACGCTCGAGAGCGAGTTGGTCGCGCATGCGCGCGGCGCGTTCGCTGACGGCCTGCGTACGCGGGGCATCGCCGTGGAGCGTCGCGCGCGCTCTCCCATCGCGCTGCTCGAAGATCTCGGTGTGCTTGGCGCGCGTGCACTGCTCATTCACTGCGTGCGCGTGGACGACGCGGATATCGCGACCATCGTTCGGCACGACAGCGCGGTTGCGCACTGTCCGGCGTCCAACGCGCGCCTTGGGCATGGCGTCGCACCACTTGCCGCACTGCTGGCCGCAGGAGTGAAGGTGGGACTCGGCACCGATTCCGTGGCGAGCAACGACCGTCAGGACATCCTGGACGAGGCGCGACTTGCGTCGCTGTTTGCCGCGGCGCACGACCAGCGACACGACGCGCTCTCCGCCACGCGTGCACTGGAGCTGGCGACCATCGGCGGCGCGCGCGCACTGGGACTCGATGCCGAGATCGGGACGCTCGAGGTCGGCAAGGGTGCGGACTTCGCCGCGTTCCCCCTGCTCGCGCATCGCGCGCCCGTGCACGATCCCGCGGCGGCGCTCATCCACTCGCTCGCTGGCGCGCCGGCAGCATTCGTCGCGGTGGCTGGACGCGTGGTGGTCCGCAACGGCGCTCTGGTGCAGGACGATCCCGCACTATCGGCACGCGTGCAGCATGCTGCGGATCGTCTCCAGGAGTGGCTCTCTCTGCGCGCGGTGGAGCCTGTCACTAGCGCGTCACGGTGAAGCGGTCTCTTGTTGCCTGCACGGCACGAGCCTAAGTTGCGAGCAATCGGAGCACGCCGGAGGGACGATTGATCGTCGGATGTCTGGCATTGAATGCGTCGTTCGAGCCGCTGACCATGGTTCCCATGCGTCGGGCGCTCCGCCTCGTCATTGACGGCAAGGCCGAAATCGTCGAGGCCGACACTGACCGCGTCGTCCGCTCCGAGCGGCTGACGATGCCGCGGCCCGCCGTGATTCGGCTGACGAAGTTCATTCACGTGCCGCGGCGCTTCAGGCGCCAGGTGACGAACACCTTCCTCTTCGCGCGCGATCACTACCGCTGCCAGTACTGCGGTCGTCCCGCGATGGAGCTGCGGCCGCGCGAGTCGCTCACGCGCGATCACGTGATCCCGATGTCGCGCGGCGGCAAGAACGACTGGACGAACGTCGTCACCGCCTGCTCGCCGTGCAATACGCGCAAGGGCAATCGCCTGCCGCAGGAGATCGGCATGCACCCGCTGACGCATCCCGTTGAGCCGCACTTCGTGCACCTCTCGTGGGCCGTGCGCCGGCTCACGCACACGCAGGCGCGCTACATCCGGACCTTTTACGGCGACGCCATCCTGCACCAGCTCGAGGCGCTCGAGCATCGAGTGCATCCGGACGCACGGCGGACCACGGCGGAGCTTTCCGAGGCAGCGACCAACTAAGGAGCTGCCGTTTTTTTGGCAGCAAAGCCCGGACAGCAGCCGCAACAAGCCCGTCTGGGTTCGCCGACGGGATCAGCGCTCGGCGACGAAGGTCGGGCTCTTCGCCGTGTACTTCCGCTTCTCACCGCCCAGCAGCCGCAGCACCAGCGTCCGCATGCCGGTTCCCACCGCCGACGCCGCAGTGTTGCCGCGCACACCGCGCAGCCATCGCTCCAGCTGGTCCATGTCGCTCACAGAGAGCGCTTCGATGTCCAGCGCCAGCGTGTAGTAGTACCTCGCGCCCGGCCGCTCCGGCACGAGCGTCGTCGGCGTGGGACGCTCGATCACCGTCTGCGCGGTGGCGAGCGTCGCGAAGCTGCCCAGGTCTTCCAAGCGGCCGCCGAGTCGACGCACCACTCGATACCGCTGCGCCGAGGGCTCGTACTGCACGATCAACTCCCAGTCTGCCCGGCCTTCGAGGTCGTCGAACACTCCGCTCGCGCGCCACAGCTCCAGCCGAAAATGCAGCGACGCCGGAAAGGCGCTGCGCACCAGGTCGCGCATGCTCTGTTCGGCGAACAGGTTCGTTGCCGTCACGACGGCGCCCGCACCCGCGGCCGCCGGTGGCGCGACGTCGAGCACCGGCCGCCGCTGCGCCGAGAGCGGCACCGCGGCAGTGAGGGTGAGGCCGATCAGGAGCGCGAGCGCGCGTCCGGGCTGCGTCATCGGCTAGAAACGGTGCTTGACGCGCATGAAGACGTTCACTGGTTCCTGCGGAACTGACAACGCCTTCGCTGCGTAAATGCCGAAGCGATCGAAGTCCAGTCCGCCGCCGATGTCAGTGCGATAGCTGGAGAGCGGTGGCAGGTCTCGGCGCGGGAAGTTGAGCGGGCTGCCCGGCGAGTTCACCAGCCAGCCGCGACCGGCGTTCGCGAAGAACACCCACGCGCCGTCGGCGCGAAAGCGATTGCGACGCGATGGAAATTCACCGTCGGTGAACGACAGCCGGATGTCGCTGCGATACTCGAGCTGCGCGAGCGCGATGCGGTCGCACTGCGCGGGACGTCCGCGCAGTGGTGCGCCCGTCGCGCACGTGCCCACGTCGGTGCCGCCCGTGACGCGGAAATCGAAACCAGGTACGGTGCCTGGCCCGTCGATGGACAGGCGCCGCTGGAGCGGCAGCGCATCGCCGCTCAACCAGCCACCCATCACGACGCGCAGGTTCAGCGCGGCGCTCGGCCCAAGGCGATTGTAGCGTCGCAGGTCGAAGAACCCACGCTGATAGCGCGTTGGACCTGTCGAGCCAGTGCGGACGCCCGCGGACGTAGGCGCGAGCACGTCGATGGTGCCGGTGCCGCGCTCGTAGTCGGCGAGCACGTACCAGCCCGCCCACGGATTGAAGTCGTCGTTCCGCGTGTCGATGCGCAGCGTGAGGTTGGCGAGGTGGAACCGGCCCTCATCCAGCTGCGGGTTGTCGCGCCACGGAAGCTCGTTGCGGTACAGCGCGAATGGGTCGCGCGCGTCGCGCGACCGCCAGCGCTCGTCGCCATAGCTCAGCGTCAGGTCGGCGCTCGGCGTGGC
This sequence comes from Gemmatimonadaceae bacterium, assembly GCA_031407575.1. GTDB lineage: Bacteria > Gemmatimonadota > Gemmatimonadetes > Gemmatimonadales > Gemmatimonadaceae > AG11. The sequence continues at coordinate 10,402 of JANOIJ010000034.1, forward strand.
GCGCAGGGCGGCGTGAATGCGTCCGCCATGCCGTCCGTAGTAGTCGCGATAGTCGCGGTGAAAGAGGAACGACGCGAGTCCCACCTCCAGGTCGCTCATCTGCCACTCCTCCACGCCATCCACGATGTCGAAGAGGCTGCCGCCCAGCGTGACACCGAACTGTCGGCCGATCCGCACTTCGCCATTCACGTCGTGTCCCACATCCGGCGTGGATGACGCGAAGCTACTCGACGTCCGGATCACGGCCGCCGCGTCCAGCTTGAAGTGCCCCCATCCCTGGTCGCGATAGAGCACGGGCCCCACGCGCACCGGCAACCCTTCGACGCGATTGTACACGCCCGCGTTCGCGATCCCCAGCGAGTTGAAGTTGCGCCGCCCGCGCCGCTCCCATCGCCGCTCCCATCGCCGCCACCACTGGTCGTCCTGCGATCCCTGCAACTGCGCGACGAGCCGATCACCGTCCTGCGTGAACCGCAGCGGCGGATGATAGATGCGCAGCTCGCCAGCAATCGTGGCGACGTCGCTGCCCTCCACGTCGCCGCCAACCACCAGCAGGTCGCCGTCGATGCGCGCTCCTCGTCGCAGCACGACGTCGGCGTTGATCGCGAGCACCCGCCCGGTCACGCGTCCCGCGATGATCAGTGGGCCGTGGAGCACCGCGACATCGCCCTCCACGGTGCGTCCTGCCGCGATCTCGAGCTGGTCCGTCGCCCGAAGTGCAGACGTTGCGTTGAACAGCGCCACCACCTCGAGCGCGACGTCGCGTGGCAGCACGCTGGGAAGCGTGTCGCGCGCTTGCGCGCCGGCCGAGGGCGCGAGCAGCGCGATCATCACGGCGATCAGCACTTGTCGTCCCGCCTGCCCTGCCTGCCCTGAGCGAAGTCGAAGGGAGCGAAGTCGAAGGGAACGTAGTGAGGGACCTGCTTCCTTCAGAACCCCAACAGCAGAGCAGACTCTCATTCGTCCCCCACAGGAATGCCGAGCCGTCGCATCCGGCGGTACAGGTTGGCGCGATCCGTCTTCAGCCGCCGCGACGCCTCGGTCACGTTGCCACCCGCCGCCGACAGTGCGCGCACGATGAGGATGCGCTCGTGGGAGTCGAGCGTGTCGGTCAACGATTGGTCGAGCGATGACGGATCCGGCAGCGGCTCCTCGGCGCGTCGCGCACCGCCGTCCACCGGCAGCACGGCACGCACATGCCGCTCATCCACGTCGCCGCCAGCGTGCAGGATGGCCAGCCGCTCGACGATGTTCGCGAGCTCGCGGATGTTGCCCGGCCACCGGTAGCCGGCCAGCAGCGACAACGCGGCCGGCGTCCACTTCGGCGCGTGTCGACCCGTTCGCGCACGATGCATCGCCGAGAAGTGCGCGACGAGCGCGGGGATGTCATCGGGACGCTCGTGGAGCGGCGGCACCTCGATGGGGATCACATTCAGGCGGAAGAACAGGTCCTCGCGGAACGTGCCGTCGGAGACGCAACGCGCGAGATCGCGGTTCGTGGCGCTCACGATACGCACGTCCACGCGGATGGGCTTGCCGCCACCGACGCGCTCGATCTCGTGCGCCTCGATCGCGCGCAGGAGCTTCGCCTGCGCCTCGAGACCAAGGTCCCCCACCTCGTCGAGAAACAACGTGCCCGTGTGCGCCAGCTCGAACCGGCCGATGCGCCGGTCCGTCGCGCCCGTGAAGGAGCCCTTCTCATGCCCGAACATCTCGCTCTCCACGAGGTCGCGTGGAATCGCCGCGCAGTTCACGCGGACGAACGGGCGGTCGCGCCGCGCGCTGCCGAAATGGATGCCGGCAGCCACGAGCTCCTTGCCTGTGCCCGATTCGCCGGTCACCAGCACGCGTGCATCCGTCGGCGCGATGCGCGCGATCAGCGCACGCACGCGCTCCATGGCCGGACTCCCGCCGATCATCTCGGCCGCCAAGCCGAGGTCCTCGCGCAACGCGCGCGCCTCGCGACGCACGCGGCGCAACTCCAGTGCGGACGCGAGCGCGAGCAACACACCCTCGGGACTGAGTGGCTTCTCCAGGAAGTTGAACGCGCCGAGCTTGGTGGCCTTCACCGCGTCGCTCAACCCCGCCTTGCCGCTCATCATGATGACGGGCACGTCGGGGACCAGCTCGCGCAGCCGCGCCAGCGTCGCCAGGCCATCCAGCTCGCCGGGAATCATGAGGTCGAGCAGCACCACATCCGGGCAGCTCTCGGCCACGCGTGCGATGCCGCCTGCGCCCTCGGCCGCGTCGCGCACTTCGTAACCCTCACTCGCGAGCAGCGCACCGACCATGCGCCGGATATTCGGCTCGTCGTCGACGATCAGGACGCTCGACATGTCGGGCTCGTCGCGTCAGGGCCGAGGATCGGCCGTGCGCTCGGACAGGAGCTTCGTCGTAAACCGCTGTCCCTCCGAAATGCGCTCCACCTCGACCGCGATGGAGTCGATCGCCTGCTCCATGCGCTCCAGTCGGTGCGCCACCTCGAGTGGCACGGCTGGCGGCAACGACTGCCGATCGAGGCGTCTCGCAAACGCCTTCGCGAGCGGAAGACCGATCGCGACGATGGGTATGGACGAGACGAAGATGATGGGGATGAGGATCGGGTCCATCGTGCTCCCATGAGCTAGACCGGCGCGTCGGCCGGTAGTAAGAGTCGTATCGTCGTTCCCGCGCCCGGCGCGCTCTCCGCCTCCGCCGAGCCATCGTGCGCGAGGAGTGTCTGTCGCACGATGGCCAGGCCGAGTCCGGTGCCCCCCGCCTTGTGCGTTACGTACGGTTCCCAGATTCGTTCCAGCCGCGCGGCCGATATGCCCGTGCCCTCGTCGCGCACCGCGACCTCCACCATCGCGCGTCCATTGCGCAGCGTGCGCGTCACGTGCAACTGGATCGGCGCATCCGGCGGACTCGCGTCCACCGCGTTGAGCAGGACGTTCGTGAGTGCGCGGCCCAGCGCATCCACGTGCCCGGGGACCATGGGCACGTCATCCGCCACCTCGATCGTGAGATGCCGCTCGAGCGGCACTGCGCTGCGCGCCACGCTTCGCACGAGTTCGCCGAGATCGACCGGTGCGCGCGGGCCCTCGGGCAGCCGGCCGAACTGCGCGAAGCTGCGGGCCATCACCTCGAGGCGCTGCGATTCCGCCTCGAGCACGTCGATGGTCTCCGTGAGCGAGTCCGGCGCGTCGCGACGCAGCCGCGCAATGGCGAATCGAATCGGCGTCAATGGATTCTTGAGCTCGTGCGCGACCTGCCGCGCGGACTCTCGCAACGCCGTTGCCCGCTCGGCTTCCAGCGCGCGCACGCGGCCGAGACGAAGTTCGGTGGACATCTCGCGCATACGGTTGCGCAGCATGACGAACTCCGGCGCTCCGCGCTTCGGCGGGCCGTCGGGAAGCGGCTCGCCGCGCTGGATGGTGTCGGTCCAGCCAATGAGCTCGCTCAACGGACGGCTGAGGTTCCGGCTCAGGTGTCCCGCCACGCGTGACGCGACGAGCGTGAGCAGCAGGGCGACGAAGAGCGCCACCGCCGCCGCGACGGCCGGCGCACGACGCGTCATCATGTAGTCCATCTGCCTCGCGTACATGAGGCCCTCGTCGAGCGCGCGCTGATGCTCGTCGAGCGCCGCGGCCTGCGCCGGCGATGGCTGCGCGGCCCGAGCGGCCGCGACCGCGCGCGTCCCCGTTCCCGCGATCCGCTCCATGGCAGGAATGGTGCCGATGGCCGGCAACACGCGGACCACCGTGAGCTCCCACGCCGCGGACAGCACGAGCGTCGGGATGAGCGCGAAGCCAAGCAGGATCAAGAAGAGACGAGCGCGAAAGCCGACCTGCTTCACGAGTACTCCGTACGAGACGGCACGGTGTGGTGTCGATCCGGTGTCCGCAACATACAGGGCACTCCAGAGGCCAACCACCCTGACACCGCGATCATGCGCACGGCGACGAGCTATCGGACCTTTCCCACCACGAAGCGACAGGAGATCATCGACATCACGGACGACGTCGAGCGCTGCCGCGCTGCCGCGGCGATCGACGAGGGATTCGTCCTCGTGTCCGCGATGCACATCTCGGCGTCGGTGTTCGTGAATGATCACGAGCCGGGCCTGTGGGCAGACATCCTCGCATGGCTCGAGACGCGCATTGCGCCGTGGGATCCGGGCGCGTATCGGCACAACAGCGGCACCGGCGAGGACAACGCAGCAGCGCACCTGCGTTCGCTGGTGATGGGCCACGAGGTGATCGTGCCGGTGACGTCAGGCGCGCTCGACCTTGGTCCATGGCAGCGGGTCTTCTACGGCGAGTGGGACGGGCAGCGTCCCAAGCGCGTGATCTTCAAAGCGATGGGCGAGTAGCATCAACGCGACACCGCTGTCATTCCCGGGCCCACGCCTGTACCTTACATGCTGGTCATTCAGGGAGGCGCGAGCTCGAGAGCCCGCGGCGCCAGGGATGACCAAGTCACTGACGGTGACGGCGTGATCGGTGCCGCCCTGGACATACTGCGCAGCCGCGCAGGTGGGCGAGCCGGTGAACGTACGCACCGAAGAGCATTCGCTCAGCGCGCTTCGACAGCGCGCCCGTCACGCTCCATGCGTCTGAGGACGCAAGGGACAGAATGAACCGACAAAATTCGCGGAATGTGCCGTCGCGCTCAGGCGCAGCGCTCATCCACCGCGGCCCCCAGGCGTTCACCGCGCCTCACATCGCCTCGGCAAACTATCCGCCGCCGATGCACGCTCCAAACGCTGCACTTCTCATCGACTTCGACAACGTCACGATGGGAATCCGCTCCGACCTCGGCAAGGAGCTGCGCACGCTCCTCGGGTCGGACATCATCAAGGGCAAGGTCGCCGTGCAGCGCGCGTACGCCGACTGGCGCCGCTACCCGCAGTACATCGTCCCGCTCGCCGAGTCCTCGATCGACATGATCATGGCGCCGGCGTACGGGTCATCCAAGAAGAACGCCACCGACATCCGGCTCGCGGTGGATGCGATGGAACTCGTCTTCACCCGCCCGGAGATCGGCACATACATCCTCCTCTCCGGCGACAGCGACTTCGCCTCGCTCGTCACCAAGCTCAAGGAGTACGGCAAGTACGTCATCGGCGTGGGCATTCGCGAGTCGTCCAGCGACCTACTCGTCATGAACTGCGACGAGTACTATAGCTACAACGCGCTCGCCGGCCTCGTGAAGAACAACGAGGACGAGCCGAGCAAGAAGTGGGATCCGTGGGAGCTGGTCACCGAGGCGGTCAGTCGCATGAAGCGCAACGGCGACGTCATGCGCTCGGATCGCCTCAAGCAGGTCATGCAGGAGATCGACAACTCGTTCGACGAGAAGGATCTCGGCATGGCGAAGTTCTCGCGCTTCGTGCAGGACGCCGTGCAGCGCGGCCTGTTGTCCGCCACCAAGCTGGAGAACGGACAGCTCGAGATCGGCCTGCCCAGCGGCGCCAAGGGCGACGCACGCGCAGCCGAGAATGCCGCGGCGGATGAAGCGGCGCGCGTCGAGACACCGGCATCACTCGCGGCTGCCGACAAGTTGGCCAGCAGTCGTGGCCGTCGCGGCCGCCGTGGCCGTGGCCGCGATCGCGACGACCGTCCGCGCGCCGACCGTCCCGTCGAGCTGCCGCTGGATGGCGAGAGTGAGGCGATCGTCGACGTGGTTCCGCTGCCCGAGGTCGAGGCGGTGAGCGCTCCGGTCGTTGCCGCCGAGATTCCCCCGGCGGCCGCACAGCCCGCGCCACGTGGTCGTGGACGCGGCGAGCGTCCCGAGCGTGCTCCGCAGCCTGCCGCTCAACCCGTGCGCACCGAAACTGCCGAGCCAATCGGCGCGACGGGCGAGCGCCTGACGCGCGACGAAGCCTTCGACCTGCTGCGCCGCGCGGTTGCCGGACTCGCGTCGGGCGACGCCGCCGTTCGTGCGAGCGTCATCCGCGCGAAGGCGCGTGAACTGCTCGGGCGCGACAGTGAGAGCCTCAGCGATCGCAATTTCCCGCGCATCCTGAAGGACGCACACGACAACGACGTCATCGACCTTCGCCGTCGCGGTGATGATTTCGAGATTGCCCGCGTGGCAGAAGCGGAATCCGTCGCGGATCAGTTGGCGAAGACGGCCATCACGAATGCGCCGCCCGTCACCGCCGCGGCTGTTGCTCCGCGCGGCATGGGTCCGCGAGGTGCAGGTGGCGCACGCGGTCGCGGCGGTCGTCCGGGCGCGCCGCCGGCAGGTCTCCTGAGCATCGGGGTTGTCGGCCAGTCATCGAGCGCGGCCATCGCCACGCCAGCAGCCACGCCGCCAGTGGCCGTTCCGCCCGCGCCCACTGCCATCGCTCCGGCAGAGACAGCGACGCCAGCGGCAAAGGCACCTGCTGCCAAGACCCGAGGTCGCAAGCCCGCGGCGAAGAAGGCCGCGCCGCCCGCGGTCACGGTGGTTGCAGAGACGCCTCCTCCCGCGGTGAAACCCAAGGCCAAGGTCGCGTCACCGGCGGCTAAGAAGACGGCCGCGAAGAAAACGCGGGCAAAGAAGACAGCGACGCGCACGAGCGCATGACACGAGACGCCGCGCCCACCGCGCGGCGTTCTCGTTTGGGTCCGCCGCTGCCGGTGCAGTGGTATGATCGTCCCACGGAGGTCGTTGCGCGCGACCTCCTGGGCTGCACGCTGCAGTGCTCCACGCCGGCGGGCGTCACGCGGGCGACCATCGTCGAGACGGAAGCCTACACTGGCCCCGACGACGCCGCGTGTCATGCGGCAGCGGGCCTCACTCGACGCACCGAGCACCTCTTCGGTCCACCGGGGCGCTCGTACGTCTATTTCATCTACGGGATGTACTGGTGCGTCAACGCCGTCACGCGCGAACGCGGACATGGCAGCGCAGTGCTCATTCGCGCCGCCCATCCAGTGAGCGGCCTCGAGCTGATGCGCGGCCGCCGGCCGCGAGCGCGGCGTGACGTGGATCTGACGAACGGCTCGGGCAAGCTGTGCCTCGCCATGGGTATCGACGGCGCGATGAACGGCGTGTCACTCCAGCGCGGTCCCATCGTGATTCGCGAGGGAGCGCCCATGCTCGATGCGGATGTCGTCGTCACGCCGCGCATCGGCATCGTGCACGCCGCGGACCGGCCGCTGCGCTACTTCGTGCGCGACGATCCGTTCGTCTCCCCGACGCCATCGCATTTCACTCGCGCAGCGTACGGCTGAAAATGCAACGGGCCGCCATGTCATGGCGGCCCGTTTCGCAATGCTGCGAATCGTCAGCGTCCGCGATCGATGGAGGTGCCGATGTTGTATCGCAGGCCGAACTCGAGGGAGAAGTTGAACGCCGCGCCGCCGCTGTTCGACAGGAAGAACGCCTGCTGCGTTGGCGATGCGGTCGCCTGCCCGAACATCGAGAATGCGCGTCGCTGCGACTGTACGCCCGCGATGAAGATCGGCGAAAACGCCGCCTTCTTCGCCGAGATGCTGTCGAGCGCAATCTGGTAGCGCGTTCCGCTGGTCGGCCCGGTCAACAGGGTGGCACCGGCCACCTGGTTCAACGCGAGCCCGAAGCCCGCATAGGGATGCATGCTGCGCGACTGCATCGGGAAGACCATGCCGGCCATCGTGAAGCGGCGCATGTTCTTCAAGCGCACCGGCCGAATGAACGCGCTGTCCACGTCGCGATCGACGAAGCCACCTTCGGTGGTGAAGAATGCCTGATCGAAGCTGATGTAGAGGCCACCGCGCGAGCGCGTGATCAGCCATTCAGCGCCGACCATGGGCGCCCCACCGTTGGTCGTAATGGCGGAGTTGAACGACACCGCACCGCCCTTCACTCCCCAGAACCAAGCGTCCTTGAACTGCCGCCCATCCTGTGCTGCACTCGGCTGGGAGAGCAACGCGGCGAAGCAGGTAGCTACCGCCAAGACACGCAGGAATCGCATAGCAACAAACCTCGAGAAAGAGAGCGCGGCGCGCAACCGCCAGCGGCTGCAGGCTCATGTCTGGGACGAGGATAGCTCCCCTGACGTCACGGACTACTATAAATGCTATCGGAAGGTATGCGGGGAGCGTAAGCCCGCCCGATGCTCACGGCCGTGCTCGGCACGCGCTGCGCCCACCCGCTCCCCGCGCGCCCTACACGAGCTTGAGCGCCCGACCCACCGTGATGAACGCGCGAATCGCCTCGTCCAGGTCGTCCTTGGTATGCGCGGCGGATATCTGGCAGCGCACGCGCGCCTGCCCCTGCGGCACCACCGGAAAGCCAAAGCCGGTCACGAAGACGCCCTCCGCCAGCAGCATGTCGCTCATCTGGATCGCCGTGGCTGTCTCGCCCACGATGATCGGGATGATTGGTGTCTCGCCCGGGAGCGGAGTGAAGCCGGCTTCGATGATGCCCTCGCGAAAGTGCTGCGTGTTGTCGCGCAGCTGCTGCACGCGCGACGGATTCCGCTCGATGAAGTCCACCGACGCGAGCGCGCTCGTTGCCACTGTCGGCGGCAGTGCATTGGAGAACAGCTGCGGACGCGAGCGCTGCGTGAGGTAGTCACACAGCGATGCCGAACCGGCAACGAATCCGCCCGCTGCGCCGCCAAGGGCCTTGCCGAGTGTCGAGGTGATGATGTCCACTTCACCGAGCATACCGAAGTGCTCCGCCGTTCCGCGTCCGGTCTTGCCCAGCACGCCCGTGGCATGCGAGTCGTCGATGACGAGGATCGCATCGTGATCGCGGCAGATCTGCAGGAGATCAGGGAGCGGCGCGATCGCGCCTTCCATCGAGAAGATGCCGTCGCTCCACACCATGCGACGCCTAGCGCCTCGCGCGCCCTCGAGCTTCGCGCGCAGGTCGTCCATGTCGGCGTGCTTGTACACCGCCGTCTGGCATTTCGTGATGGCCTTGGCGAGGCGGATCGAATCGATGATCGACGCGTGGTTGAGCGCATCCGAGCAGACGAAGTCGCCGTCCTCCACGACCGTCGCGGTCAGTCCCTCATTCGCGTTCCATGCCGACACGAACGACATCGATGCCTCGCAGCCCACGAACGCCGCCAGCCGCTGCTCCAACTCGCGATGAATGGTGAACGTTCCGCAGATGAAGCGCACGCTGCCCGTACCAGCGCCATACCGGCGCAGTCCCTCGATTCCCGCCTCCACCACCGACGGCTCGGCGCAGAGCCCCAGGTAGTTGTTGGAGGAGAGGATGAGCACCTCGCCACGCCCTTCCATCGTCACGCGCGCCGCCTGCGGCGAGTCGAGGTAGTTGAGCTGCTTGTAGACGCGGTCGTCCTTGAGCTGCTGGAGCTTTGCGTCGAGGCCAGCGGTAAATCCGGAATTGATGGTCATGGTGGGTCTGTCATGGTGCTTGCCTTGAGCGCAGTCGAACGGAGCGACGCGAAGACCTGCGTCGCGCGCGACGGAGGGATCACGAGGAAATCTCGAACACGACCTTGCCCGCCGAACCGCCCTTGATCGCGGCAATCGCGTCGTCGAACTGCTCGAGTGGAAAGCGATGGGTGATCACCGGCGCGGGATCGAACTGCCCCGAGCGCAGGAACTGCGTCATCTGGATCCAGGTGTCGTACATCCGTCGCCCGACGACGCCATACACGGTGATGCCCTTGAAGATGATCTCGGTCGCGACGTCCACCTCCATCGGCTTGGCGGGTATTCCCAGCATCTGCACTCGGCCACCGACGCGCACCAATGCGAACGCCTGATGAATGGCCGACGGCACGCCGGACATTTCCAGCACCACGTCGACGCCCAGTCCGCCGGTGGCGGCGCGCACGGCCTCCGTGGCGGTGTCCGGAGTGACCGCGTCATGCGCGCCCATCGTGCGCGCCAGCTCGAGGCGCGTCGCGTTCACGTCGCTGGCGATGATGCGCGAGGCGCCGGCCGCCTTACAAATGCCCACGGCGAAGATGCCGATGGGCCCGCAGCCCGTCACAAGCACCGTCTTGCCCGACATCTCCGTGCCCACGAGCGCGGTGTGAAAGGCGTTGCCCATCGGATCGTGGATGCCGCCGATCTCGAAGGAGACAGCGTCGTCGAGATGCCACACGTTCGACGCGGGCATCGCGATGTAGTCGGCGAAGCACCCGTCGCGATCCACGCCGATGATGCGCGTGTTCGGACAGACGTGCGCGTTGCCAGTGCGACAGAGGTGGCAGCGGCCGCAGACGATGTGACCTTCCGCGGTCACGCGGTCGCCCTCGCGCACGTCGGCCACGAGGCTGCCCACCTGCACGACCACGCCCGCGAACTCGTGGCCAACGGTGAACGGAGGACGACAGCGCCCCTGCGCCCATGCGTCCCAGTCGTAGATGTGCACGTCCGTTCCGCACACGCCCGCGCGACGCACGTTGATCAACACTTCATCGTCGCGGATGGCCGGCTGCGGTACATCCCGCAGCGAAAAGCCGGGTCCTGCGACCTCCTTCACCAGCGCTCTCACGTGCGCCCTCGCTCGAATCCAAGTGATACCCACCGCCCACGTCCACGCGCTCGGCGTGAGCGAAAAGTCGCTGGTCACTTCGCGAGAAGGAAGTGCGCGCAGCGATGGTCGTCGTGCCGCAGCGACGCGCGTGATGCATCGCACAGCTCGGCCAATGTCGTCGACGCGTACCCAACGAGACACGCGATCCACTATTGCGTGTGATTTAGCTCGTTCCTATATTCGCGCCGATTGTTCGATGCGATGCGTATCGTCCGATGACGCATCGAGTTCACGAGTGCTCAGGGTCTTGCGTGGGTTCTTCCCGCAGTGATGACGTCACCAGGCACACCGCCTCGCATGCAGCACTACGCCCCATCGGCGTTGCGACGCGTTCGGACATTCGTCTTCTCCAACAACTGATGAGTCGGTACACAGGACTCTTGCGCACGGGTACCTTTCTGCTCGAGAAGGGCATGCGCGCGCGTCCGGTCAAGATCTTGCGGTTCTACGTCCCGGGTGCGGCAGTCCGCACGTCAGGGTCGCGAATTCTCTTTTCTCAAGCTTGAGCGTCGTCAGCAGCATCGGCGTCGCATGACGTCACGGTCTCGCCATGAGGTCGTGCCGCGGTGGAGAAGGCGCTTCGGCGTCCATCCATTGGCTCGTCCGAACCACCGGGGGTTCGATCGAGCGCTTCACTCCTTCAATGGAGATTACCATGGCCGCAAAAAAGGCTGGCAAGAAGGCCGCGAAGAAGGGTAGCGCCAAGAAGGCTGGTGCCAAGAAGGGCGCAGCGAAGAAGGGCGCGAAGAAGGCTGCCAAGAAGACTGGCGCCAAGAAGAAAGCCGCAAAGAAGGGCAAGAAGTAAGGTCTTGCTCGTGCTCGAACGGAGAAGCCGGCGCCTTGGCGCCGGCTTCTTTCGTTAGCGGCTGTATCTCGCCTGCGCCAACTCGATGATGCGCGCGATCAGCGCGTCGTGCGCGATGCCCGCCGCATCCGCCGCGCGGGAGAATTCCGCCGACTGCTCCAGGTAGCAGTTCGGATTGACCTCGATCACGTAGATCTCCTCGGCCGGTGTCACGCGAAGGTCCACGCGGCCGTAGTCGCGCAGGCGCAGCGCGTTGAAACTCTCCACGCCAACCTTCTGCATGCGCTCCAGAAGCTCGGGAGGGACATCGGTTGGAAACACGGCCTTCGTGCCCGCGAACTCGGCACCCGTCTCTCCGTCGGCACCGGTTCCTCCCTCTCCCCACTTCGCTTCCCAGCTTGCGACCTTCGGACGATCCGCCGGAAAGGCGCTGAAGTCGAGCTCGATCACGGGCAACGCCGCCGGCGCCACGTTGCCCAGCAGCCCGACATAGAACTCTCGGCCCTCCACGAATTCCTCCACGAGCACCGGCGCCTGGAATTCGCGCTGCAGGGAGTCCATCGTGCCGAGCAGCTCCTTGATGTCGCGAACCACGCTCTTCGATGTGATGCCGATGGACGCATCCTCCTGCGGCGGCTTCACGATCAGGGGGAACCGCAGGTCGCCCACGTGATCGAGCGCGCCGCGGAACACCGTCGCGAACTGCGGCGTGAGGATCTTGTGAAAGCTCAGCACTTTCTTCGAGAGGCCCTTGTCTCCCGCCAGCATCAGCCCCGACGGGCTCGATCCGGTGTATCGCAGGCCCAACAGGTTGAGCAGCGCGGCCAGGTTCGAATCCAGCGCGCTCTTCCCGTCGAACGACTCGGTCAGATTGAACACGATCGCAGGCTCGGCCGAGTGGAGCGCAGCGATCACCGGCGTCACGTCCGCGTCGACGGCGATGCGAATGGGCACGTGCCCGAGCGTCCGCAACGCGCTTTCAATCTGCGAGAGGACAGGATCCTCAGGCGGTTCTGCGGCGTCGGCGCCATGGAGCAAGGCAACGTTCATGTTGCAGAGGGCATTGAGTGAGTTGGTGCATCGAAGGTGCGCGTGTATCGCCAGTGCAGCAGCACCGCTGTCCCGAACGCTGTCAGCTCGATGAGGGTGGTGGCCTCGAGACCCATCACGCGAAGGTCGAGCGCGGACGCGCGCTCGCGCAGTGCGTGCAGCAGCGAGCGGACCGCCGCGGGGCCGACCCCCGCCCAGTAGGACACACGCGCCACCACTTCGCCTTCGTGTGCGGCAAGAAATCCCGAGGCGCGCGCGCCGTCGGGGGCTATCGATGCCACCGCGAAAATGCGTCGCAGGTCGCCGTCGAATTGTCGGCCGTCGCTGAGTGCGAGCGGTTCATCGTCCTCGTAGTGCTCTGCGAGCGTCCAGTCCATCGCCTCCACCGGGAGGTCGTCATGCGAGACGTCTGGAATGATCGGCACCTGCCCGCCTATCTCGCGCATCACCTCGTCCAACCACTCGAGCTTTGCGAGCGCGGACCATCCCGTGTACTCAGTTCGCCAATCGAGTCCAGGAGTCATCCACACCGCGAACGTCTCCGCGAAGTCTTCGTCGGGATGCTTCTGGGCATACCAGCCGAGAATGTGGCGGACGTAGTCGCGGGACATCGGGTCCGCCGGATAGTGCTCACGGTAGGGACGCGCGTAGTCACCGAACATGTGTGCGAACTCATCGCGCGCATGCAGCCGAAATGCGTAGTTGATCGCATGTCCAGTTTCATGGCGGAGATAACGCATCGCTTCATCGTCGCTCTCGATGGAGCCTGCGTGCTCCGTCTCGATGCGCTCGAGACGTTCGTCGGCGAGGTAGAACGGAACTCCGATCAACGGCGTCCCATCGGGGCATCCCCACTCGTCGCTCAGGTAGACGGTGGGCCTGTACGCGATGCCCAGGGTCGCGAGCTCCTCGTGGAGACGAGTCGTCAGGTCCTCGACCCGGGTTCCGCGAATCGACAGCCCCAGATCGGAGATGCGATGGCCAAGGAGCAACGCGCGCTCAGTTTCCCATTCCGCGGAATTGTGCACGCGGACTGAGGGGGCAAGGCGCGTACCGAGCCGGCACGTGTGTCGTCAGGTCGGGCCGATAGGAGCCTGGATGAACCCCGGACAGCGAACGCTGGAAACGCTGACACGACGCACGCCGAAAGCGCTGGCACTTGCCCAAACGGCAGAGGTGCCCGCGAGCCGGTCCACCTTGCCGGAAAAGAGAAAGCGCCGCGAATTTCGCGGCGCCCGTTTTCAACGGCAACCCGATGACTCGTCAGGCGGCAGACTCCTCCGGCTCGAGCTCGTCTTCCGGAAACGGCGCCCACATGTAGGCGGTGAAGCGAGGGGTGGTCTCGGGCT
>JANOIJ010000043.1:0-1529 GCA_031407575.1 Gemmatimonadaceae bacterium
CGCGATGGCACGCAGACGACCCTTGTCCTGGTGGCGCGTCCCGACCGTCCATCCCTCGCGGAGACGGAGCGCACGCGCAGCGAGCTTCACGACCTCGGTATTCGAAACGTTCGGCTGATTCTCAATGGCGTCTTCCACGCACAGGACAGGCACGACACCATCGCCGTGGCACTCGACGCTCGCGGACGCGCCTCTCTCGACGACATGCCCGCACGACTACGCCGGCTCCCTCGTCTGGACGTACCGCTGCTGCCGTTCGGCTTGGTTGGTGTCGAGTCGCTGCGCAAGATGGGAGCGGGCGGCGACGGCGCCGATGTACGCGTCGACGCCATCGCGGAATCCCCGTACCGCGGGGAGAGCCTCGATGCCCTGGTCCAGCAGATCGCGGCGCGCGGCAAGGGCGTGGTGATGACCATGGGCAAAGGCGGTGTCGGCAAGACGACGCTCGCAGTGCGGATCGCCACCCAGCTCGCGCAGGATGGCTACAAGGTGCTGCTCACGACGACCGATCCGGCGGCGCACGTCGACGCCGTCGCACGGGAACGACCCGCGACGCTCCGTGTCACCCGTATCGACCCGGCCGTCGAAACCCGCCGCTATACGGAGGAGGTGCTAGCCACGGCTGGGCAAGGGCTCGACGCGCAGGGCCGGGCGTTGCTCGAAGAGGACTTGCGATCGCCCTGCACCGAAGAGATCGCGGTCTTCCGCGCGTTCGCCGACACCGTCGCGCACGGTGAGGATCAGTTCGTGGTCATCGACACGGCGCCGACCGGCCACACGCTGCTCCTCCTGGACGCGGCCGAAGCGTATCACCGCGAAGTGCTGCGCAAGCCCAGCGGGAGCTCCGAGGCCGTGCAGCAGTTGCTGCCACGCTTGCGGGATCCGCTGTTCACCATGGTGCTGCTCGTCACGCTTCCGGAGGCCACTCCGATTCACGAGGCCATGCAGCTCGAGCGCGACCTCGCGCGCGCCGAAATCACACCGTTCGCGTGGGTAGTGAACCAGAGTCTGACTCCGCTCGCTGTCGCGGACCCCGTGCTGCGGGCGCGGCGGAGCCACGAGGCCGTGCATCTCCGCGAGCTGGCGATCCACGCGCGGCGCACGGCGCTGGAACCGTGGCACGCCGACGTCCTGGCGGCCGTCCCCACGCACGCGTGAGGTGTCGCATGGAACACCCCGCTGGTCTTAAGAAGGATGTTCGATCGTGAAACAGAATGTTGCGAAAAACCTGTCATTCCTCGACCGCTACCTGGCGGTCTGGATTTTCGTCGCTATGGCGCTCGGCGTGGGTGTCGGCTACCTGTTTCAAACGGGGGTCGAACACTTTAATGAGGCCCTGACCGTCGGCGCGCACACCAACCTGCTCATTGCCTTCGGGCTCATCCTGATGATGTACCCGCCATTGGCAAAGGTGCAGTACGAACTGATGCCCAAGGTCTTTGCCGATTTCAGGATCCTGGGGCTGTCGCTCGTGCAGAACTGGATCGTCGGCCCAGTCCTCATGTTCGGGTTGTCGGTGGTGTTTTTTG